>DASCNH010000001.1:0-28357 GCA_036011365.1 Planctomycetota bacterium
GATCCGCCGCTCAGGTTGCGGGCAAAGAGCAGGTCCGGCCCCCTCACGATGGCCACATCGGTGTTCTCGTGACCGATATTCACCAGGAGCACGGTCTCGTCCTCGACGACCCCGTAGTGTGTCCAGGCGTTGTAGAGGCCTAGGGAGGCGGGCGCGAAGCTGTCGAGGGAACCACCCGCCGACGCCAGGCCCGCCAGATGAGCATCCATCACCGGCTCGCGGGCCATGGCCAGCAGCACGATATCCTCGCCCTCTACCTCCGGCACATCCGGCAGCAGGTTGAAGTCCGAGGCCACGCTGGCACCGGCGGTGTCCCCGACCTCTTCAACCTCGAAACGCATCAGCTTGCGCAGTTGCCAGTCAGGCACCTCGGGCACACGGGTATAACGGATGTTTACATCGCGCCCCGTCAAGGCCACGCGCGCCGCCTGGGGCTTGAAGCTGACCTCCGTCGCCTCCCAGGCCTGCTCCAAACTGCCGGCCCCATGGGTACCGACGCTGAAGTTCTTCACCTGAAAAGTATTGCCCTTGTACTGCCCGCGCAGGAAACGAGCCGAGCGCAGCCCCACATCGACCCCGGTAGCTTGACGGCCCATCTACTCGGCCTCCCCGTATTGTTCTTCCATATATAAGCGCAGGGCCGCAGCCATGTCGTCCGCTTCGTTTCCTTCCAAGACGGTCAAGATCTCCCGCAGGCGTCCCTGCTCTCCGGCATCACGTTCTGAATCAAGCAAGGCCAGGTCGCCATTCACCGTGTCTAGCAGGCGCTCCGCTGCCAACTCCACTTCGCTGCCCGCATAGGTCTTGGCAATCTCCTGCGCGGCCAGGGAGAAGCGTCGAAACAGGTCCGCCAATCCAAAGAAACGCGCCCGCTCCAAGCGCCGCTCAAGGGCTGCCAACTCCGCCATGCCAGCGCTCACCAGACGTCCGCGGGCTGCCTCGGCCTCCGCCACCAGTCCCTCTTCAAAGGGGTACTCGTCCAGCAGGCGCTGCCAGGTTGCCAGGCAATCTCCGATGGTGCCGGCGCGTTCCGCATTGCGCGCGGCGTGTGCCAGGTTGCCAGCTTCTTGGCGCTCATCGCGGAAGTTGAGCTGCAAAAACAGGCTTCCACCCGCCGGTTGCTGCGCGCTGATCTCCAAGCCACCGTTCACCACCACGCCCCGCAACTCCACCGGCAGGCTGAACTTCCAGCGCACCAGGTCGAGTCCTTTTCCCGTGAGCAGGCTGGTCACCCCAGAACGCTCGAAGTCGGCAGCATGGGTGCGGTATCCGCCCCCGGCTCCGGCCTGGGCTCCGGCCCCCACGGTGGCCACAGATTCTCGCAGCGCTCCCGGTTCCAGACGCGCAGCCAGGCGCAGGGGCCGCCCTCCCCCCGCATCCCCCGCGGCGATTTCGATGCCCTTGTCCCCCGCAGAGACTCCCAGGGCCAGGGGCAGGCTGCCGTCCTCGTCAGCAGCCCCGTGCAGGCGCAACGCCGTCACAAACGTGCGTCCGGCCTTGTGCAAGAAGGCTGAAGAAGCAGGTGAACCCAGGGGATACAGGGTGTATTCAGCGACGGACACCTGGGCCATCGACTGCGTTCCATCGCCGCCGCCCGCAATCAGGGCGACGTCGTCTACGGTGAGCTCCGCCCCGCTCCCGTCAGTGCCCGCCCTCGCGCGCAGCACCGCTCGCGCTGAGTCGAAACCGGGAGGGACGGTGCTGGTCAGGGTGCCCACGGTGAAGGATCCCGCTCCATCCAGGTTGGCCCAGGCCGTCACCGCGCCCACATCGGTGCCGCCGCTGGCCCTGAACTCAATGCCCAGGGAAGCAGTCAGTTTCCCATCCGCCCGCGCCCAGGCGCTGAGTGTCAGCTGCTTCTGCCCGCGCACGGGGACCTCGCCGGAGAAATGCTGGGCCCATTCGCCGGGCGCCAGCTCCACCGATAATCCCGCGGCTCCCGAGCGCGCCGCACCGGAGCCCACGAAGAACGCCACGGGACAGGTCTCATCCGCCTCCCAGCCTCCGCTTCCAGCCTCGTCTTCAAAGGAATAGCCGGCCTCAATCAGGTTGCCTGCCACGGCCTCAACTGGCCGCACTCCGCCAGAAGTGACTCCGGCATCCCTGCCAGAGAAGAACCAAACTCCCCCCGCGACCACAGCCACTGCCCCCAGCCACAGACCGAGGCGTGAGCCTTTCCCGGCCCGTTCCAGGGCCTGGCTACTGACTCGTCCGAGATCGTCCGCGGCGCCGCCCCCGCCCGGGGCCGTCGCCGTGAGCTGGGTGTCCTCGAATACGAGCACGACATTACCGAAGCGCAGTTCATCGCCGTGGGCCAGGGCGCAGGTCTCCGTGACCCGTCGACCGGCCACTCGCGTTCCGTTGGTGCTCCCCAGGTCACGCACCTGCACAACCTCGCTGCTAACAGTCAACTCAGCATGGTTGCCGGAGACCGAGGCATCGGTGACTTGAATGCTGACCCCCGGCTTGCGCCCCACGCTGAGGGGGCTCTGGGCCAAGGGAATGGTCTCGCCCGCGCGTTCCCCTTCTTGGAAGCGCAACTGGAAACGGGAAGTCATGGTGGCTGGGTGGGGATCCGCGGTGTCGGCCGGGGCTTGGCCGGGTTGGGGGCTAGGACACTGAATCCGCCCGAGCTGTCAGCACCAGCGGCCCCACTGAGGAGACCCGAGAGCTATGGCGCCCGCGCCGGGAGCCAGGGCCCGATCGGTTGATCGGTACCCCCGGAACTCGGCCGAGTAACGGGCCCAGGGCCCCGGTTGGATTGCCACCAATACTAGGAACCAACACATCAATAGCCAACCTCCTGGGAGCCCAGAGGCCGCTCGCGTATGGAGAATCGCCCCCCGGCTCAGCCTCGCCAGGAGTACCCCCGGGAGGTTGCCCCCAGCCTTCGGCGGCCCCAGAATCTCCCCGTGACGCACCACTCTCAACTGCCACGCTTCTTCCTCGAACCCGGTGCCTCTCCGGCGGCCCCCGCCCTGCTCGCCTCCGAAGCGGCCCATGCCCTGACCGTCCTGCGCCTGGTCCCCGGAGATCATCTCCTGGCCTTGGACGGATGCGGTCACGCCTATCCCATGGTTATCCGCGCCAGCGACCGCCGCAGCCTGCAGCTGGAGGCCCTTGGCAATCCCATCACAGCCCCCGCCCCAGGCTCCTCCAAAGCAGCCCTGCCTGACTTGGAGATCGCCATGCCCTGGCCTCGCCCCCAGCGCGCGGAGGCCCTCGTGGACCGCCTGACCCAGCTCGGCATCGCCCGCATCCAGCCCCTGCTGACCGCCCGCACAGGCCCCCACGGGTCCCCCGGTCCCGGCCGCCTGGAGCGCCTCGCACGGGTGGCCCAAGCCGCCTGCAAGCAATCTGGCCGCCTATGGCTGCCCCACATCGCCGCCGCCAGGTCCCTGGCAGATCTAGTTTCCGGAGCCGACCCTGCCACCGGAGACCCCCCTGGCCAGACGCCAGCGCCCCACGCCGACCAGCCCCCCATCCCCGGCGTCCTGCTCGACCCCGCGGCCGCCATCAGCCTGGGGACCTGGGCCCGCTCCCTGCCGAGCCCCCCCAGGCTACGCGTTGTTCTGGGGCCGGAAGGTGGCCTGGATGCAGAGGAAACGGCCCTCATCGCCCGTGCCGGCTTGGTGCCCGCGGTAATCTCACCCCACATCCTGCGAGTTGAGGCCGCCGCCGAAGCCGCCGCCGCCATCCTGTCTGACGCCTTTCTGGCAGCGAGTAGCAGCTGAGCCACGCACCAGGCTCCCCGAAGGCGCCAGGCCCGCTCCTCTCGGGGTACGGCCTGCGGGCCCCCGAAGCCGCTCTTCAGGACTGCGGACCGGCAGCCCCCGGCCCCCCGCCGCTGGCCCCCGGGAACCAGGGGCCCCCGGGCAGATGATCCCTGGTGGCTGGGGAATGCCGCCAACGGGCTGGAGCGACGGGTTCCGCCCTCGGCACGCCCGGGGGTGAGCCAGTTGGTGCACGCGTCGTAATTGCATCAAATGCGCTCCGTTGTGCGCATTTGCGTCCTATTCAGCGCTGTTTTCTCTTGAAAGCGTGACTTTCGCCACAATCCTGCATCAGACAGGCAGTTACCAATCCATCACACCACGTTTCTGCCATTACACGCTACTTGCGCCCTGTTTTCGGCCATTTTCTGCACAATTCCATCCATTAAGGGCCCAATTGCAAGCAAGGCCGGTAGGTCCAGGGCCATACCAGGTCGAGCGCCTCTGGTATTGGCGCGGAGGGTAGCAGAGGCAAGCAACCTCCGCACTTGGCCATATATTGGATGTTTTTCCTTGCCAATGGTCATCAACCGCCACATTTGCTGCACTTTTGGCGCCATTTCAGTGCATTCATCGGCATAAGAGCCACTTCTCACTCATTTCCAACACATCACCCCACTTAGTTGCCCCTTTGCGCCCATTTCAGACAGTTTCTGCTGTTTCGATCGAGAAATCGATACGCTCTCGAATGCTTGTCCAAGAGGAGTTACCAACCACGAGGTGATCCAGGAGTGGAATACCGAGCAGGTGCCCAGCACGCAGGAGTCTCTTCGTCACCTCCAAATCTTCCGCACTGGGCTCCGCGTCTCCGGATGGATGGTTGTGGACGGCGATGACCGCCGCCGCTCCGCCCCTCACCGCTGGGGCGAAGACCTCCCGGGGGTGCACCAGTGAAGTGGACAGGGTCCCCTCGCTTACCCGCAGGCGCTCACGCAGGCGGTGCTTGGAGTCCAGCAAGAGGATGTGGAAGGTCTCACGCCGCAAGCCCCTCAGTTCCGGAGCCATCAAGCGATGGACCGCGCCCCCGCTGCACAAGGCCTCACGAAACGGCCCCCGATCGCGCTCCACCGCCCTGCCGAGGGAAAAAGCAGCAGCCAGGCGCCGGGACGCCGCCGGAGCCAGGCCCCCTAGACGTCGAAAATCAGCCGCGTTCCAGCGGGACAGTTCGCACAGGCCCAAGCGGCTGGCAAGGCTCCCCGCCTTTTCCCCTCCGGGGCCAAGCAGCTCCTTCCAGGGCTGCCAACCCCCTTGGTTATTGGCGTCCCGGCCACCGTTTCCGGCCCTATCAAGGCTTCCCGAACAGGCGGCCCGGGACCCAGCGCCGCAATCTGGGGTCATCGCCTCACTTTTTTCACGAACTTCCATGACCGAATTTGGACTGGAAGGAAACCTTCGGGTCGCCGCCCTTTTCGGCTTTATCCGCATGATCACGCCCATTCCTTACAAACCTAACGGTCCGCGGTGCGTTTCCAGTCCTACCTGGACGGGTATTGCGGTTCACCAGAAGGGAAACCCTGGGAAAGGGACCGTGTATTCCTACCGATCCAATCATCGAAGGGCGGGTTCGCCTGTCCTGCTGTAAGTGGTACTACATGAGCAATCCAATCTCAGTCGCAATGGTTCTTCTCCTGGGGGTCTGGACTCTTGAGTCGGTCCTTTTCCTCGTGAGCTATCGCGCCTGCCAACGCTCAGGGGAGCCTCACACAGCGAAGCATTCTCTCTAGAACCTCGATGGCGGCGCCCGCGGCCGTCTGTCGGCACCCTGCGAACTCCTGACGCAGTTCCGACGCAGTTCAAGCGGCCGTGTCCTAGACACGGCCGCTTGACATTTAACCGCGCTCAGAGACCCAGCGCGGAGACCGCTTCCCACAGGTCCAGCTGAATCCGGGCGCGAAAGGCCTCCTCCGGGGAATGCCCTGCCCCACACCCCTCCACCAGCTCAATCACCAAGCGCTCTCCGTACTCGCGCACCAAGAGATCCACCAGCAGCAGCGACTGGGCATAGGCCCGGGCCACGGCCTCTCCATCTGACCAGGTGGCCAGGCTTCCGGCGAGGGCGCCCCACGGATGTAAACCACCCGTGGCGAGGCTTGCCCGGGCCTGGGCCAGGGCAGCCTCGCGCCGTCCAAGGCTGCCCCCCTCAAGCCACTGGGCCAGGCCCTCGTCGAGCCAGCCCGGAAGACGCCCGGCACCGACCCTGTGCGTGAAAGCATGCACCAACTCGTGCCGCAGGGTTTCCCCCAGGCGACCGCGCTCGCCGGCGAGATCCTCAATCGCCAGACGCACGGTTCCATCGAAGAGGCCAACCACCCAGTCCCCAAGGCCTCCCACCGTGCCGAACTCCCCGCGCTGGTAGAGAACCACGCGCACCTTCCCCCCACCCGCCTCCACGGGGAACAGGCCGAAGAACTCGCCCAGCTCCTGGTAGGCGGCCTCCAGCTCCTGGGACAGGTCGTGGACTCCACCGGCCAGGAGCTCCCGCCGATCCCCGTCATAGCGGAACTCGAAGTGATCGGTCTCGTCCAGGCGGAAGCCGGCTTCCAGCTCTGCCTCGGCACTCCAGCGGGTGAGGAGCTGCGCCAGATCCCCCCGCCCGGCGTCAAGATCCGCGGCCCGCTTGAGGTGAGCCAGGGCCAGCTCACTGGCTCCCTCTTCCCGGTGCAGCTCCCGGGCCAGGCGCGCCAGGGCCTCCGCCAGGTTTTCCCGCAGGATGGCATCCTCCGGACGAGCCCCCAGGGCCTGTTCCAGGAGCTCCACTGCCAGCCCGCAATCCCCGACCTCGAGAGCCTCCAGGGCCTGACTGTTCCAGGCATGCCAGGGGGCCGGTGCAGGGGGGGGCAGGACCGGCCGGCGCTGGGAGACCTTCGGCTCCTGCGGCGGTCCAAGCGCAGGCGCGGACTCCGGCCCCGCTGCTCCCGAGGGGAACAACCTCCAGGCCGCGGCACCCACCGCCAGGGCCAGACACACCCAGAACAGGGGCCTCAAGCGTCCCTCCCAGTGGCGCAGCCCGGCGGGGAAGACGGCTTCTCGGTACGTGCTGCCAGCATGGCTGCAAAACGCCCATACGATTGCGGATAGGAGGTCTCGGTCGCCAGGGCGCGGATGCGCCGCAGGAAGGCCTCGTGAACTTCCGCCAGAGCCTGCTCTGTCCCGGCATCACAAAAGTACGTTCGACAGCCCAGAGGCCGCCCGGCTCGGGCCGTGCAAAGACCGGCCACATGATAGGGACAGCGTCCGGGAGCCTCCGGCTGGCCCGGGGCCGGGTGCAGGTGCAAGGCGTAATCGGCCTCCAGGCCCGTGGCAAAGAGCTCATGGCCCACCTCTTCGAAACGGCAGCAACTGCCGCGCACTTCACACCGGGGCGCATGCCCCAGAACCTGACGATCCAGTTCAGCGTAGAGAGTTGTCAGCGCACCGAAGGCCCGCTCGAGGATGTCATGCCCCGGCACCACAGCTATTCCTGGGCAGGTGGCCCGGGCGCGCTCCAGGGCCTCGCCGCCCGCCACCAGGGACTCCCAGTAGGGGAACGAGCGGCAGTGCTCGGGACGCGCGCCATAGACCCGACACTCGTTGCGTCCGGCGAGCAGGACGCAACGCCCCTCGGCATCCTCGGTCAGGGATGACCGCAGCACCCCACTGCGCGGATCTGGCACAGTGCGCAGGAAGCTGCGGGCAAGGGCTTGTTCCTCGATGCCGAGGGCCACCGCCAGGGTCGCGGCCTCGCCCTCCGCCAGCCACACGAAACCCCGCTCCCCGCTGCAGCAGTTCCCGGAGCGCTGACAGGCGAAGCCAAAGGGAGCATCCCCCGGTCCCGCGGTCATCGCCGGAAGCCGCGCCGGCCGCGTTTCTGCTGCTCGCGCACCTGCCCCTCAAAGTCCAGGCTCTCGCGGCCCGCGAGTTGTTGCTTGATATCCGCGATCAGCGCATCCCAGCTCTGGTGGCGCACTTCCGCATCCTTGGCCATCATCTTTTCGATGAAGTAATGCAGGTGCGGCGAGAGGCCGCGCCCCTTCAGCTCAGGCGAGGAGAGCGAGTCCATCACCTGTTTGCGCAGCACCTCCTCGTTGTCCGATCCCTCGAAGGGCAGGCGCCCGATGACCAGGTGAAAGAGGGTCGCCCCCAGGCTGTAGATGTCGCTGCGCAGGTCCGCCGCCGCGCCCCCGCGCGCCTGTTCCGGTGAAAGGTATTCAGCCGTGCCCACAGCACTGTCCGCCGCAGATGCCTCTCCGGCACTGGCGGCAAAGCCCAGGTCGATCACTTTTACCTCCTCCTGCTCGGTCCACATGATGTTTCCGGGCTTCACATCCCGATGCACCAGGCCTTCCCCCGCCATGTACGCCAGAACTTCAGAGACGGTCAGAATGATCGAGAGCGCGGCGCCCTCATCAAGGGGCTCGCCGTCCTCCAGGACCTCCAGCAACGTGCGTCCCTCGACCACCTCCATCTTCGAGAAGTAGACCTCGCCAGCCCGAGCCACGCCGAACCCCTTGACAATGCCCGGGTGCTCCAATTGCGCCAGCAACTTGGCCTCGCGCACGAAGGCCGCCTTGGTCGGAGCATGCCCCGCCGGTCCTTGCTGCAATACCTTGAGGGCCAACACCGCGCCGCTCTTCTTCTCCCGGCAGCGAAAGACCTCCGCCGTGCCGCCTGAGCCCAGCCCCCCGAGCACTTCAAAGCCCGGCACCTCCAGGATGCGGCCAGCTTCCGTGCGCCGCAGGCGTGCCACCTTGGTCACATCCCAACCGAGATGCCTCTCCAACAACTCATCGAGGTCGGCACCAGCCTTGAGTTCCGGCAGGATGCCCGCCACATCCTGTCTCCCCAGCCAGCCGCGATGCACGAGCAGGGCCAGGTAGTCAGATTCACTTAGAGCCATGGCGAGATTCTAGCCCGCATCCATCACCAGTCTTCCCTCCAGAATGCGCAACCCGCCGGGCCCTACATGCAGAAGGTCACTCTCAGGCCGTCGGACAGGTTGAAGTTGGCCCCGCCTGACAGGGGATCGCGATACCAGAACTGGAAGTGCCAGGTGCTACCGGCGTTGATCTGTCCTGTTGGCTGTGGCGGGCTGGTGACATCCAGTAGCCAGGACACTGACGCGCTGGCGCCCGTATTGACCGGCGGGAATCGAAAAAGACCCACTCCGCCAGAGCCTACGCAGCGCCAACCATTGCCGAATGGGAACTGCAGTTGTCCGGCTCCATAGTAGAAGATGCCGAACTGGTTGGTCGGACAGCCCGTGGCTGTGAGTACCAGGTCATTGGCGAGGACACTTCCAGTACCCACATGTCCCATGGAAGCGCCCGATCCCGCTGAGTTTGGTGCGCCCTGGCAGTAGTTGGAAAACGCACAGGGGGCGGAACTCGTCGGCCGCAGCACGGCACCGCCGGACTGGAAGCCGTTGTCATCATCCCCTGGTACGCCCACCAGCGCCAGCCCGGCGGTCAGGGCCACACTCTTGCCGAAGCCGTCGTAGTCCTCTCCGGCGCTATAGGTGAGTTTGGCCAACTGTACGCCAAAGGTGGCGCTCATCGGTTGGGCGTCGAACAGGTAGGCGGAGCCGGTATTTGGCCCCCCGTCGTCATCCCGCCAGGCGCCCACCAGGGCTTGACCTGAGGCCAGGGCGACGCTGTAACCGAAACTGTCATCCTGAACTCCGTCGGGGGCGGTCAGCTTCAGCAACTCCTGACCGAAGGTGGAACTCAGCGGGTTGGCATCGAAGAGATAGGTCGACCCGGAGCGCGGTCCCAGGTCGTCATCCCGGTGGGCGCCCATCAGCGCCAGGCCATCGGCCAGGGCAACACTGAAACCGAACAGATCGTGGTCCGCCCCATCACTCGCCTGGAACTTGATCAACTCATGGCCGAAGGTAGGGCTCGCGGGGTTGGCATTAAAAAGATAGGCGCAGCCGGCGCCAGCCACGGCACCGGTACCGTGGCTGGCGCCCACCAAGGCCAGCCCACCGTCCAGAGCCACAGACAAGCCAAAGGCGGTGCCGCTGGCCCCGGGCGGCGCGGGGATCTCAAGGAGTTGAGTACCGAAGGTGGCACTGGCCCGGTCCGCATCGAAAAGGTAGACGGAACCCGCGCCAAAGTGACTGTAGGGTGTCCCCACCAGCGCCAGCTTGCCGCCCAAGGCGACACCATGGCCAAAGGCATCGAAGAAAGAACCGCCAGAGGGGCTCAGCCGCTTTAGCTGTACTCCCAGGGTCGGGCTAGCCGGATCTCCATCGAACAGGTAGGCGGCCCCCGAGTACTGGCCACCGGCATAGGCCCAGGGCGCCCCCACCAGGGCCAGGCCATCCGAGACGCTGACCGCCTCACCGAAGTTGTCGCCTGGGGCAGCATCTGCCGCCATCAGTAGTGCCAGCTCAACGCCTGGGGTGGCGCCCGTCGGATCCGCATCAAAGAGATAGGCCGCTCCTGCGTCAACGCCACCACCATTGTCTGCCAGCGGCCCACCACACAGGGCCAGTCCGGACCCCAGGGAGACAGCGGCCCCAAACTCGTCCAGGCTGCCCCCATCGGATGCCAAAAGCTGCACCTCCTGGGCCGTCATCAAGCTCGCCAATGTCAGGGCCACAACAGGGGTTTGCAGCAGAACATTCATGAGCTTCTCCATGGGCCATCAGCAGGTGTTTTTCTCGTGTTCAGAGAGCGTTACTCGGACCTTGTCTACAAGCAGAAGGATGCCTCAAGACCATTCGAGAGGTTGAACATGGAACCACCCGCCGCCGGGTCGCGGAACCAGAACTGAAAACACCAGGTGCTAGCAGCAGTTAGCTGCCCAGCTGGTTGGGGTGGACTGGTGTTGTCGAGCGCAAGGGCGGTGGACCCGCTGGTGCCTGTACTCAACGGTTGGAGCCGGAAGAGGCCCAGGCCGCCGGGTGCCACACAGCGGTTGCCGTTTCCGAAGGGGATCTCCGCGGGCAGGGGCCCGTAGTAGAAGATGCCGAACTGGCCAGCGGGTAGCTGGCGTGCCAAAAGGACCAGGTCATTGGCGGCCATGCTGAGGGAGCCCGCGTAGTCCATGGCTGCGGCGTCACCGGTTGAATTTTCAGTTGCCACACAAAAGAACCCGGCACCACAGCCAGCATCGGGCACCTGGGCTGGTATGTGCAGCGTATCCGGTTCCCCTGGACCTCCGAAGGCAAGGAGATCCAGGTCGAGGGTTCCATCCACCGGAGGCACCGCAGCATCGAAGCGGAAGGTGAAGAGGGTGCCCCAGCGTAGAGCGTTGGGCTCCTGCTGTCCCGGTGTACCCACGGGCGATGCGTATCTCCATGCCAAGGAGGCTGAACCCAGGCTGAACTCCCAGTCCTGGTCGTCATAGGGCTCACCGGAATGGTGGGTCACGCCATGGAAGGCAGCCCCGCTGATCGCCGCTCCAGCCGGCAATGCCAGGCGCAGTTCAGCGGCCGCTCGCTCTGAGGAGAGGTTGTGTACAGCGTACTCGTAGTGCCAGGTGCCGTCCCCGTTGTCCGTGGCTCGGCTGCCGAGGTGGTATCGACCGTCACCTGGAACATCTACGGTTTCGATGGTCACTTGAGGGTCTGCTTCCGCCCAGGCGAAGAGAGCCGGTTCCATGGGACGCGTGATATCCGTGAGGTTCAGGGCCCAGCCCCCGTCGTTAAAAGCGCCCACGGTCACGGGACGCCAGGAAGCGTTGTTGTCCCCGTGTCCCGCATCTGCGTCATCCGGATTCACATAGTGCACCTCGGCGAAGTAACTGGCACCCGGGTGTAGTGCTGGCTCGAGTTCTACGTTGGCCACCTGCAGGCGCTTGTAGATTGCATCCCCGGACTGACCCATTGTCCCGTAGGGGAAGGGGAACTCCCCAGTCGTCCCATTGACCTCCGAGCGAGGCCCGAGGCCACCCACTCCAAAACCCACCTGATCACCGTTTATGCTGGCCCCATAGGTGTCCGCGCAGCCGATGCCCATTATCTGGCCGCCACCCGGGTCGATACAGGTGCAACAGTAGTCCTCAGTAGCCGAGGCGTAGCCGTGCTTGACCCAGCTCAGGCCGAGTTGTTGAAAGCGTCCGTTCTCCAATCGATAGAGGTTCTGGGCAATAACCGGGTGATGATTCGTTCCGCCCTCCCAGGGCATGGTGACGTCGCCGATATTGCAAGCCGTGGCACCCAGAGAGTAACCGGTGATACCGCCCACGCTGCCCCACTGACGCACATCGTGGACATTGCCCACAATCACATCTGGACCGAGCGACGGATTGCTGCAACCGCTGACCAGACCTCCCTCGGCTACCTCGATTGCTCCGGGACCTCCCGGAGACCCCACATAGGACCCCACCCGCAGCAGGTAGTCCTCCCCGGCCACGGCAGTGAACATCAGCGATGAGCGCAGTCCGCAGGAGTCATCGTTACAGGCCAGGGAATTCCCTGTGGGACAATAATCATCATAGGCAGCTAGGTGTGTATCGAAGCTCGCCAAGCTACAGGTGCTGATGGTCGTGTCGCCATCCCAAGGGGCAGTCCAGCGGAACCAGACATCCAGGTCAATCTGGCCGCCCGTACACCCACTGTCGGCTACTCCGTCGGTGGTGGCCATCGTCGAGTCAAAGGCGAAATGACCCTCGCCACTGATAGATTCGGCATTTGCACAGTCGTCATTCGCCGGTGGCTGGATGGTGGCCACCGTCAGCGTGCCAACTCCCATGGCACCGTTGTACCCGCCGACTTGAATCATGTAAGTGCCGCCGGCCACCACCGGCACGCTGATCTCCGACTGGAGCCCGCAACTGTCGTCATTGCAGGCCAAGGCGAGCGTGGGGCAGCCGGCTCCGTCCCACATGGCCAGTACGCAGTCGTAGCCTGCACCGCATAGGCTGAGCTGCACGCTGCCGGAACTGAGTGCGGTCCACTCAAACCAGACATCAGCGGCCAGGTTGCCGCAGGTCGGGCCAGCGTCAGGGCCACTGGCCCCGCGTGTGTCCACGGCAAACTGGCCGGGGCCCGAGATGGCCGGAGCCGAGGAGCACGAGTCGCTGCCCTGGGCCAAGAGCGGCGCTGTGCTCAGGCTGATCACCAGGGAGAGGTACAGAAAGGTACGACCTGGCAGAAAGAGAGGGGGGGCTGAGGCATTTGACATGACGGACGGCAGGTTGCTAGTTGGCTGGTTTGTGAACTGACGGGGCTCTCGCCCTATGTGGATGATAGAGGAATCTGGTTCCTTTTGTTGGTGGGAGTGGATCCGAGCAGGTTTGCCGGGCCGGGGAACGAGCGGGTATCCTGCTCGACCGTGTTTTGCCCACAGTATTCCGATGCCCACCTGCCACAGCCGGTGAACCGGCTGGTCTCACGCCTGGTCACCAGCCTGCTCGTTTTGGCGGGGTTGGCGGAGTTGGCCATTGCCTCCTATCCGGTCCCACTCACCAGGGAACAGGAAGATCCGGCGGCCACTGCCAGGCCCGCCGCCTCGGCCGCGGACGAAACCGCCGCCAGCGGCGGAGGCCTGACGCTCTCCGTGGCCGAACTTGAGCGCGCACTCCTGGCTCGCCACGGACGCTCTGACCGCGGTGCGTCGATTCTCCAGCACCTGCTTGAGAGTCGCCTGGTGGAAGAGCTGGCCGGCGAGGCACAGCTCGTCGTCACCGATGGGGCGATCCAGGCACGCTGGAATGAACTCGACCGCACCCTGGTGCTGTCCGGGGAAAGCGGTGGCCTGGCCAGCTACCTGGAGTCATCCGGGGTGCGGCCCACGATCTTCCGCCACTATCTGGGCATTGCCCTGGCCCAGGAGGAACTGGCCCGCCGGGCCCTGGGCATCCCCCAGGGCGGCCAGGTCACCGGCGAACAGCAACGCCTTTGGATCGAGGAGGCGGTCGCCGCCCGTGGGGTCAGCCAGGAACCATGGCCCTTCGCCGAGGGCGTGGTCAGTCGCTGCGGCGACCTGGCCCTGACCCGCGACCAGTTCACCGCCCACCTGCGCGAGCAGCTTTCCCCCGATGAGCTGTTGACCGTCTGCCACCAGGCCCTGCTGCTGAAGCGTGAACGGGCACGCATGCCAGATCTGAGCGAGGCGGCGGTGGCGGCGGCCATCACGTCGGAGATTGAGCGGCGCCGGAGGGAATCCAATGCCGACCCCAAGAACCAGGGCGTGCCCTACGAGAGCCTGCTGGCCGCCCGTGGCCTGGACCTGGAGGCCCTGCGCATGGATCCCGCCATCCCCGTGGCGGCCCTGGCCCACCTGTGGGTGGACCGCACCCACGGCACAGATGGCCTGCGGGCCGTCTACCAGGCCGAGCGGGAGCTCTTCGACGGCCATTTCGGCACGGCCGTGGAGACCAGCATCATCCTGCTCAAGTGCTCTGTCTTGCCCAACGAGTTCATCCCGCGCACCCTGGAGGCCGGTCACGAGGAGGCCGCAGCCCTGCGTGACCGCATCCTGGCCGGCGAGGATTTCGCTCTCCTGGCGCGCAACCACAGCGAGGACCGGGCCAGCCGCGAGGCAAACGGCAAGCTGGGTTGGGTGACACGCTCCGGCCCCAGGGTGCCCGAAGAGTTGCGTCGTGCGCTCTTCGATTTTGTGGACCGCGTTGATGCCTCTACCTGGGCCGAGCTGACGGCGGCCAAACGGATTCTGGGTCCGGTGCCCGTTCCATCTGGCGTCGTGCTAATCTGGCCCGGCGAACGACGTCCCCCGGCGCCCTGGACCGAGATGGCCGCCCATGTGCACCGGGAACTCAGAAGGCGTTTCCTGGAAGAGTGCTTGAAGAAGGAACAGGTCCACCTGTCAGCGGGTGGTGCCCAGCGATGAAACAACAGGACAAGGAAAACCAACCATGTTAATCGGCAAGGTAGTAGGCAGCGTGGTCGCCACGCAGAAGGACGAGAAGCTGCTCGACCGCAAGTTTCTCGTGGTGCAGATCCACGGACACGAGGGACAGCCGCGGGACCAGTATGTGGTGGCCGTGGATTCCGTGGGCGCGGGCCCCGAGGACATGGTGCTCTACGCCACGGGCTCCAGCGCGCGCCAGACGACGATTACAGATGGCCGACCCTGCGACGCTGCCATCATGGCCATCGTCGACTCCTGGGACCTCGGCGGGACAAACGTCTACGAGAAGTGGGCCTAGACCCGAGCTGACATGTACCTCGCCCGCGTAACCGGCAGACTCGTCGCCAGCCAGCGCTACCCCGGCCTGGACGGCGTCACCCTCCAGTGGATCCAGCCCTTGGATGAGGACGGCGCCCCCATGGGGGAAGCCCTGGTGGCCTGCGCGGCCGTGAACAGCGGCCCCGGCGACCTGGTTCACTATGTGGACGGTCGCGAGGCGGCCCTGGCCTGCCCAGAGACCTTTGTGCCGGTGGACGCGACCATCACGGGCTTCGTGGAACAGGCCACGGTCCTCGGCGCGGAACTGGCCCCAACACCGACGGGAGAGGCCTGATGTTTCTGGCCGATGTGATCGGTTCTGTGGTTTCACCGGTTCAGATTCCGGATCTGGATGGACGCACGCTGCTGCTCCTGCGGCCGGTCAAACCCAACGGCGAGCGCACCGCCAAGACCCGCATCGGAGTGGACATCGTCGGCGCCGGACCCGGCGATCGGGTCCTGGTGATTGACGAGGGCAACTCAGGGCGCCAGCTGCTCTCCGCTCCCGCGGCCCCAATCAAGACCATAGTGAGCGCCATCGTAGATGAAGTCGAAGTAGGCGGAAGCCGCGTCTACGACCACCGCCGACGACCCGAACTGTCATGAGCCACGACACCCTGAGTTCCGCTAACGCAGGCCGCATCCCGACTTGGAGCGAAGAAGAAGCACGGCTGCGCCGCGGCATCTGCGAGGTGGGGCGCATGTGCTACGACAAGGGCCTGATCGACGCCGCCGCCGGCAACATCTCCGCGCGCCTGGCCGACGGCACTCTGCTTATCACGCCGGCCGGAGCCATGAAGGGCTGCATGGCGCCGGAGCACATCTCTCATATGGATGCAGAGGGACGCCTGCTGGGGAACAGCCAGCGCGCTTCCACGGAAACGGGCATGCACCTGACGGTCTATCGCGAACGTCCGGATGTGCGCGCCGTCCTGCACTGCCACCCACCCCACGCCGTGGCCCTGACCATCGCCGGTGTCGACCTGCAAACTCCGGTCATTCCAGAGATCGTCGTCACCATCGGGGGTATCCCCACCGCCGGCTACGCCACACCGGGCACGGATGAGCTGCCGGAATCGATCCGCGAGTTAGTGCGCTGCTCGGATTCGCTGATGCTCAAGATGCACGGTTCGCTGACCCTGGGCACAAACCTGTTGGACGCCTTCAAGAAACTCGACATGCTCGAACACATGGCCAAGATCCTCTGGATGGCCCACGCCATCGGCCATGTCCAGCCGCTCTCACCGGATGCCGTGCAGAAGCTGCTCGATTCCCGTAGCGAGCTGGGCTTTACGGGCACCAACACACTGGAAAACCGCTGCGGCCTGTGAAGGCCGCCCTATAGGGTGCGCCGCCGGGTGGGCATGCCGGCTTCGATACGCGCACGCTCGTCCTCGAAACCGTCGCGCCCCATCAGGGCATAGGCGGCCACCTTGCCGGCTTCCACGCCCGGCTGATCGAAAGCATCGACGCCGTAGTGCTCTCCCATGACCGCCACCGCCAGCTGCATCATGTAGAGATACTGGCCGATGGTGTGGGCATCCACGCGTGGGAAGGAGATAGTCATGTTCGGGCGGCCCGCGTCGGTCAGAGCCACGCGCGTGCCGTCCCGTTCGGCGGCAAAGAGCTCGTTCAAGGTGCGCCCACCGAGATAACCCACGCCCGGAATATCCCCATAGGCTTCTGGGATTGCCACCGTGTGGTCAGATTGCTCCACGGCGAGGAAAGTGAACCACTTGTCAAAAGGCCCCTCCACATAGAGTTGGACCTGGCTGTGCTGATCCGTGACACCCACCGCACGCACCGGCGTCGGCCCCGCGTTGACAACGGAACCATCGCTTCCCTGCTGCTTGCCAATTGACTCCGCCAGGAGCTGGGCAAACCAGTCGGCCAGATCGCGCAGGCGGTGGCTGTAGGAGAAGGTCACTGAGATCGGCAGGTCGTGGTTCGACTGCAGGAGGAACTGGGCCGCGGCGCACACCAGGGCTGGGTTCTCCATGAACTCCGCGTTACGGCAGCGTTCATCCATGGCGGCGGCACCCTTCAAGAGGCCAACAATATCGATCCCCACCAGGGCGGCTGGCAGGAGCCCCACCGGCGAGAGCACGCTAAAACGCCCGCCCACTCCATCCGGCACCGCGAAGGCCCGGTACCCCTCACGCACGGCGATCTCGCGCAGGAAACCCTGCTCCGCGTCTGTGGTCACAACGATGTGTCGCGCGTGGCTATCAGCACCCAAGGCTTCGATCAGGCTCTGGCGGAAGATCAGGAACTGGCTCATGGTTTCCGCCGTTCCCCCGGACTTGCTGATCACATTGAACAGGGTGCGGGTGGGGTCGACGGTCTCCAGGAACTCGCCGATCAGGTCCGGATCCACATTGTCCAGGACGAATAGGCGCGGCAAACCGGCCTGGGGTTCCAGGTCGTGGTAGGGACCATTGAGAGCCGTCTGCAGGGCACGCATTCCCAGGCCGGAGCCGCCGATCCCCAGGATGACGACGTGGTCGAACTCACCCTGAACGGAATCCGCATAGGCCAGGATCTCGTCGCGCACAGCGTCCGCCTGGGGCAGGGTCTGCCAACGCAGGTCCTCTTCCCGCCGGGCCAGGACCGCCGCCAGGGCACGCTGGGAAGGCTCGGCCAGGGCGAGGAACTCCCCCTCGGTGAGACCCACCCGCGGGCCCACGGCCTCAGTGAAGAGGTTGGTGATGTCGAGGCTGACCTGATCCATGGTTGAGTTGGGGTGGGGCGAGGGTCGAGTAGTCGCGGGGTTGCAGGCGGGGCCTGGAAGGGCCCGTTCAATCCCGGTTGGCGCGCATCAGGAGGTAGAGAAGCTGCAGGATCGAAGCGGCCACGGCAGCCACATAGGTCATGGCCGCCGCACCTAGTACCCGTTCCACGCCCTGCGCCTCATCGGATGAGGAGACGATTCCACTGGAGGCCAGCACGGCCTTGGCACGGCGGCTGGCGTCGAATTCCACCGGCAGGGTGATCAGTTGGAACAATACAACTCCGGAGAAGAGCAATACGGCCAGCTGAATCAGGGGCTGCATGTTGAGCACGATTCCCAGGAAAAAGGGTAGGTACCAAAGGCGTGAACCAATGCCCGCCATGGGTACCAGACTTGAGCGCAACCCCAGGGGGCCGTAGCTCGCCGCGTGCTGGATGGCATGACCGGCTTCGTGGGCCGCCACGGCGATTGAGGAAACCGAGCGGCCGTCGTGTACCTCCGCCGAGAGGCCCAGGGTGCGCGTCTTGGGGTTGTAGTGGTCGCAGAGGAAGCCGCTGTGGCGCTCGATAGTGATCTGGTCCACACCTCCAGCGCGGCACACGGCCCGCGCGGCCTGGGCCCCGGTCATGCCTGACCGCACGCCCACGCGCGAGTATTTGTTGAAGGCGGACTTGACGCGCAGCTGGGCCCAGAGTGTCAGTCCACCGCCGACGAGCGTGACGAGCATCCAAAGGGGATCGAAGAAGAAGCCAAACATGCCTGATTATGGTTGTGTGCTGTGTCTAGAGGAGGCCAACGGTATTGCCCTCGGTGTCCAAGCCGACCTGTCCGCAGGCCGGCTTTCGCCCCAAACCGGGCATGGTCATGATGTCACCGGCATAGGCCACGAGGAAGCCTGCTCCCGCGCATAGACACACATCCCGAACCATAAGTACAAAACCGCTCGGGCGGCCCTTGAACTGGCCGCCATGGGACAGGCTGCTCTGGGTCTTGGCCATGCAGATCGGCACGGCCCCGCGCCGCTCTGCCTCCAGGCGCCGGATCTTGTCCGCGGCCACCGGGGCCAGCTGTACGGCTCCGGCTCCGTAGACACGCCGGGCCAAGACCTCGAGCCGCTCGGCAATCCGCTGATCAGGTTGATAGGGGTGATCGAGACGAGCCTCGCACTGGGCTGCGGTCTCCATGACGGCTTAGGCCCGGGCCCCGCCGCCGGCTCCTCCACGACCGCGTACCCCCGGCACCTCTGCCCGCGCGGCCCCGGCGTCCAGCGCCCCACGACGGGCCAGCTCCACTTCCGCATCCGTGTCCGTATCGAACCGATCAATGGCCACTCCCCGCCGGCATCCCGCCAGGGAATCCGCCCCCGTCAAGCCATGGCTCGGTCCCTGAGACCTGGGATTCCACCTGCCCCTTGTGTATTCTCACGCTAGGGTTAGATTTGGAGGTGCACCCGGGCCCGCCCCGGAGGCTCCCCACTCCCCTCCCAATGACCAAACAGGACCTGATCAAGATCGGTGAGTTCGCCACCCTGGCGGGAACCAACCTGCGTACCCTGCGCTACTACGAGGAGCTGGGCTTGCTGACACCGACCCTGCGCAGCGAGGGCGGCTTCCGCTACTACAGGCGGGCCAGCGCCCAGAGGGTTGCCATGATCCGCGACCTTCAGGAACTCGGCCTGCCCCTGGAGCGCATTCGGGAGATCGTGGGCGAAGCCCACGAAAACGGTGATAGGGCGGCCTTCATCCAGCGCATTCGCCAGGCCCTGGAGGAACACGAACTCCTCTTGGCGGCTCACCTCCAGGGCCTCTTGGCCCAGCGGGAGCGCCTGGCCACGGCCATCGCCAAGATCAGGGACTGCTCCTGCTGCGACGAGGTGCCTGGAGCCGGGAACAACTTCTGCGACCCCTGTGGCAGCACCGGCAAGGGCCTGCCAGAGGGCCTCAGAGCCCTGTTTTAGCCGGTCTTTGTCTCAGGGAACGGGCTTTCCCAGTCGAAACAGGATCAAGCCCTCCCCCGGCAGTCCCGCCGCCGGTACGCTCCCCACGGCGGTCCCCCATGAGCCAATCAGACAAGCACCTCAACGTCCGGGTATCCGGTCTCTGGAACACGACCCACCTCATCTCCGGCGAGGACGGCCCCCTGGGAACCCTCCAGGTCCGCCGCAACGCATGGGGCATGGTGGTCTCCGGCGAATACAGCCCTGAAAAGGGCGAGGACCTGCTATTCCGGCGCGATCCGGGGCTAGTGCGCAGTCAGTTCTCCCTCTGGACCGAAGCCCGCGAATGGCTCGGGTCCAGCCTGCGCTGGAGCGTCCGCCACCGGGAAGTCTCCCTCTCCACTGGCCAGAAGGCCCTGCGCCTCCTGCCCCTGCCCGGCTGGGGACGGGGCTGGCTGCTCGTGGCCCCGCGCACGGGGGAGATGGTCCGCATGCGCCTGGGGGCCCTGGGCCGCCGGGGCACCATTGAGATCAAGCGCCGGGCTGACCTGGAGCTGGTCGTATTCGCCTGGTTCCTGGGTTTCCAGATCTCCTGGGAGTCCCTGCCCCCGGCCTCGGCCTCTGAGCGCCTGCCAGGCTCCAGCGACGGCCACACTCCCCGGGCCGCCGGTGCCTGAGCCCCAGCGCAGCCCATTCCATATAATTACCCGCAATACCCAGGAAGGATACGGCCTCGCGCCCGTCCAACCCGGCCATCACCCTCCTATCCCTTTCCTTCGAGAAACCTGAACGATGCGCCCCATCCTCGCCCTGACTCTAGTTCTCGTGGCCGTTGCCACGCTCTTCCTTGCCTTGTGGATCGGCTCCGACGACGGCGCCCAGCCGACGGGCCTCGAGGCCGACCGCTTGGTGACTCAGACGCAGGGCGAGGCATCCGGCCCCGTGCGCCTCACCGACACAACCGACTCCGCCCGTGACACGGTCAAGGTCGAGAGCGCGCCCCAGAAATCAGAGGAGCGGGCCGCGGCGGGTGAAGCGGAGAATCAACTCACCGGCATCGTTCAGAACATGAACCAGGAACCCGTGGCCGGCGCCACGGTGATCCTGTCTACCTTCAGCTTCCAAGGGTTCTTCTTCGCCGATGATGAAGGTCCGAGCGGCGAGCAGTGGGAGACAACCAGCGATGCCAACGGCCGCTATTTCTTCCGGGATGTTGAGCCGCGCAATGGCTATAGCTTGCTCGCCCGCCACCCGGACTACAGCCCGGCCGAAATCTCCGATGTCAATGTGGGCACTACCGGCATCTACGAAGAGCCGCCGATCGTTCTGCACGAGGGCGCCCGCCTTAGCGGCACGGTACGCGACACCGCTGGCAATGCCGTCTCCGGAGCAACACTGCACCTGGATTCCGCAATCATGTTCACCGCTGACAAGCCGAGCCCCGACCGCCTGACCGTCGAAACAGATTCCGCAGGCCAATACATCTTCAACAACGTACCCAAGCGTGGCATGCGCAACCTGCAGATCACAGCCGCCGGTTACGGCACGCTGATCCTGAGCGGCCTCAACTTCGACGAGACTGACGAACTTACCAAGGATGTAGTACTGCAGGTGGCCGAGATGATTGCCGGCCAGGTGGTGGGCCCCGGCCAGGAAAACGTAGTTGGCGCCACGGTCATGGCCCTGACCTATCGCAGCAGCA
The DNA here is from genome assembly GCA_036011365.1 of Planctomycetota bacterium. Lineage (GTDB taxonomy): Bacteria > Planctomycetota > UBA1135 > UBA1135. Next base: position 21,260 of record DASCNH010000001.1, read on the forward strand.
ACAAGACTACGCGCACCCAGGTTCGCACGAACGAGAACGGACAGTTCCTGCTCGAGGATCTCCCGCCGGGCAGTTATACGATCCTGGTGAACGGATCCGGCTACCGGCCGGAGCGCGTGCAACGCGTGGAAACCGGCAAGCTCGACCTGGTGATACGCGTCAGCACCCTACCCACGGTCCAAGGGCGAGTGATCAACAGCCTGACCGGGCAGGCCATGACTGCCTTCACCTGCCGCCTGCGAGAGGTAATCCCCAACGCCAAGGCCACTTCCCCCACGGGACAACCCCAGGAGGTGGAAGACGAAAAGGGCCAGTTCACGATTGGTTGCCCCAAGGCCGGCTCGTTCGTCGTGGAGGCCGCAGCCCCCGGCTTTGCCACGAGCTTCTCCGACTCTTTCACGGTCATTGATGGCCAAACCCTGCCCGGCATCACCGTGCGCATGACCGAGGGCGGCATCATCCGCGGGCGGGTGATCAACGCGGACAAGGCCCCGGTGGCCCGCGCCATGGTGCAGACCCATGCCAGCGACTGGACCGACGACGCATTCACGCGCATGTTGGGCGACGCCTATCCGACAAACGCCACCACCGCCAAGGTACGCACCAAACGCGACGGCAGCTTCGAGATCAGCGGCCTGACCCCCGCCCAGTACATGCTCGACATTCAACTGCGTGGCTACACCAACTTCAGCCTGCGCGACCTGGCTGTCACCGAAGGCGGCGACCTGAATGTGGGCGACCTCTTGCTCTCCCGCGGCGGACGCGTGGTCGGCACGGTCTATGACCAGGCCGGCAACGCCATGCCGGCTGCCCGCGTCCAGCTCAGGCCCTTGCCTGAACCGGGGACCTTCCCCCAGACCTACACCGCCAAGAGCGGCAAGGACGGACGCTATACGATCGCCAATGTGCGCCCCGGGTCCTACCGCATCTCCGTCTCGCGCACCTCGTCCATGGACGCGAACATCTTCGAGCAGATGGCTGATGTGAAGTCAACCGAGGGCAAGGTGCGCGTGGTGGAGAATGAAGAGTACGTCTACGACCTGACGCTCGGAGCCAGGCGCTGACCGACTCGGACACAGGGTCGCAGGCGGGCGCCCTGAGTACGCCGCGCTCCGCCCAGGAGAGTGCGCGCATTGTCTCGAAGGCCCTCGGGGCCAAGGCAGAGATCAGCTACAGCCGCGCGCGCACGGCTCCGGTGCGGGCCACCCGCGATGGGGAAGGCACCTGGCGCCTGCGCTTGCACAGGTTCTTCGCCACGGCCCCGGAGCAGATCCTGCTCGACCTGGCCACCTGGCTGCGCTCTGGCCGCCGGGCCCGCGCGGCCTGCGAGCGCCTCGACGCCCACATAGACGCCTGCCTGGCGGAACTCCCCGCGCGGCCGAAGCGCGGACAAACCCTGTCTAGCAGTGGAACGGCACATGACCTCAACACGCTGGTCGGCGAGCTACTCGCCGGGCCCTTCGCTGGTGATTTCAGCTCAACACCCCCGCCCTGGGTGACCTGGGGCCGCCGCGGCCGCAGCCGTGCCCGCCACACACTGCGCCTGGGAACCTACACGCGGGCGGATCATCTGGTGCGCATCCACCCGGTACTTGACCGATCATCGGTCCCCGCCTGGTTTGTCAGCTTCGTGCTGCACCACGAGTTGCTCCACGCAGCCCTGGACCAGGGTCGCTCCAACGATGGTCATCGAATCCACCACGGCCCTCGCTTCCGAGAGCGGGAGCGAACCCACCGGGACTACACGCGGGCCCTAGCTTGGGAGAAGAAGAACCTCCCGCGCTTGATCCGCGCCGCGCGGGCTGGAACGGTGGCGGGCAGCTCCTCAGCTACGGCCCCTGGCGCAACACAAGCGGCAGAACCGGCCCAATACAGGCCCACGCCACTGACACGCCTGGCCCAGAGCTTTCTTTTTCCACGAAGCTGAGCGGGCACTCACGTGACCTTCGGCAACTTCGCCTGCCGCTATCCGGGCGGCGCGTCTCAAGCCCCAGTTAGGCAGGTGCCTAGGATATTGCCGCCCAGGGCTTCGAGGTTGTTGTAGGTCTGCTCAACCTCGTGGCGGGGCGTCTCGCCGAGGCGCACGACGAGCAGGATGCCATCGACCTTCGATCCGAGCAGGCTGGCGTCTGATACACGGGTGACGGCAGGCGTGTCTATCAGCACATAGGTGAAGCGCTGCTTCAGTTCGTTCAGCAGGGCTCGCATGCGGTCTGATCCCAGCACCTCGGAAGGGTTGGCCGGCAGGACACCGGGCCCCATGATGCTGACGCGTTCCACCGCCGTGCGCCGGATGCCCTGCTCCATGGTCAGGTCTCCGGAGAGGATCTCCGTCAAACCCTGGCGGCGCGGCAGATCCAGATAGGACTCCACCGCCGGACCGTGCAGGTCTCCGTCAATTACCAGGACCTGGGTACCCGGCATCTCAGCCAGGGCCAGGGCCAGGTTGAGCGTGGCCACAGTCTTGCCTTCCCCGGGCATGGCGCTGGTCATCACGATGGTGTGCGATCCCCCATCGCGATTGAGGGCCGAAACGGAGTTGCGCAGGGCGCGGAACTGCTCGGCAACGGAACCGCGTGGGTCGCTCGCCACGGCTAGCTCCTCGCGCTCGATAGGCACTCCGACGGCCTCGTCATGCTCGGCTGGCTGGAGCGCAGATGGGTTGCGCTGGTCCTGGGGAGGAACCTCTGAGGAGGCCGGTGTGGAGGATTCTTCGGAAGACATAGTGGTGCCGAGGTTCGGCTAATCCCCTGTGTATCGGCCCGGAGACCAATTGTCCTAAGGAAAAGCCCCCGGCTGCTGACTTATTGACAACTCTGCACCCGCGCCCGGGCCCTACCAGAGCCAGCGAGTCATGGAATCCACCGAGACAGCCCCTCCCGGGGGCCTGGGTGGCCAATCTCCGTCGATTATTGCTGCCCTGAGGGCATCCTCCCCCTCCCCCAGCCCCTCCACCAGCTCCCCCAGGAATCGCCGCACTGCCGCGTCCTGCATTCGTGCTCGCAAGCCGCCAATCCCGGCCTCCGCCGCCTCCATCCAGACCTCTCGGTCAGCCCCCCTGGCACTCTCCAGGGCCCTGATGAAATGCACCCGAGCCTCCCGGTGGGCCTGGCCGCATAGCATGCTTCCCACCTCCCTGGGAGCAGGATCGGCCTCCAGCAGCTGCAGCTCTTCCTCCCGGCTTGAACATCCCGTCCGCAGGGCGCAACGGGCAAAAACCAGGGGCCAGCGCCGGCGCTCTTCCGCGCCGAAGGCCTCCGCCAGTAGCCGGCGCACGGCCTTGCGCTCGAGGGCTACTGAGCGCCGTTCCAGCACCTCAAGCAGCGGCTCCCAGGCATCCGGCAGGCCCTTTTCGCCCGCTGTCGGCAGTCCGTCGGCCAACCCCTCGGCCAACAGCGCGCGGGCCGTGGCCAGCTCGCCATTACCCAGGGCCCATGCCAACAGACAGGCCCGGGCCGGAGGGGTCGAAAGGTCCGCGCCGTCGTCCCGCCAACGCGCGCCGGAAGCGACCAGCAGTGCGGCGAGAGCATCAACACTCCCGGCACACTCCAGGAGCGGGTCCACTCGCCCCAGGAGGAATGGCTGCGGGGTTCCGCCCGGAAGTGCAGCCAGGGTTCGCAGGGCCTGCAGGCGGAGTTCCGGCGGGTTGGCGGCGGCCGCCGCCCCATCCTGGATGCGCTGCCCCAGGCCGGGGACCACGGGCCGGATACCCTCCAGGGCCACCAGTCGCAGCCACAGGGAGCGCGCCGGGAACTCCCCCCAGGGACCCAAGAGCTGCTGCACGATCGCTGCGCCGACCCCAGACTGGTCGAAACCATGGGGTGCTTGGGCAGGCAGGTGGGCCAGAGCCGCCGCCAGCTCCTCGGCCCGGCGCTTGGTGGATTCATATCCGCCCTCCCCCAGATCCGGGGCGGCGAGCTCCCTGTCTACTTCGGCGAGGAGCTTTTCCACGCACTCCGACCGCAGAAACCAGGGCGACAATCGCCCCCGGGAGGCCGCCAGGACCAGGCCCGAGCGAGCTGCCGGATCCCCATCGGCCCGGGCCCCAAGCCAATGGATGGCCGCCGGCCAACCGCTGGCCGCCAGGGCCCTGGCGGCGGCCCGGCGCGCGGGCAGGCTCCCCCCGCCCACAAAACGCGAGCACCATTGGAGCAGATGCTCCACCGCCGGTTCGCCGCCCTGGGCCCCGGACAGGCAAACCCGAATGAAGGGCCGCAGTCCGGGCGTGGCCCCGTCATCCCCGGGCGCGGCACCTTCATTCTGATTCTGACTCGGATTGAAGCCAAAGCCCTCCCAGGTGGCGCCGTCGATTTGGGTGAGTTGGTCCAGCACGTCGTCCCAGGTCCCCCGCAGAACACCCGGCGGTTGCTCCCGCCCACCCCGGCGCACGCCCTCCGCCAGACCGGGATCTAGAACCAGAGGCACCCCGATGGCGCCGGAACGGCCGAGTGCGTCAATGCTGGCCCCCAATAACGGCAGCCGAAGCACCTGAAGTTGCCGGACACGCGGGCCGGTGAGGAGCGATACCAGTTGCGCCCGGGAGAGAGGCGGCTGGCCGTAGTCAGGATTCCAGCGCATGATCAGGCCCGCCAGGATGTCCGTGCCGAGGGGTGAGCGCAGGCCTTCTGCCGGATCGAGCAGCTCTGCTGCGATCAGAATGTGCCGGTCCTCCCCCGCCAGGGCATCCACCAAGCGCAGGCGCGTTTCGGGGCCTCCCCGCCGGACCCCCGCCAGCAGCAGCCGGCCATCCCCGGGTTCCGCATGGCGAGCCAGGAAGCGGGCCGCCAGGAAGCGCTCCTCGGCGGCCCCGCCCTCCAGGGATTCGAGTGCCTCCCAGAGCCGTCCGTCACGCTCTGAGAGTTCCTGAGCTGCGGCGACAGCCCCGGCCTCCGCCACGCTGCCACGGCTCCCGAAGGCCCCCCCCGCCTGGGCCCCAACGGTAAACCCAGCGGGCGGCCCCCCCAGGGGGAAAGCCAGGAGAGTCAGGTAGATCTCAATCACAGGCTGACCATACCCTTATCCCGCCCGCCGCGGGCGTCGATAGATTGGGGCAGCCGCATCGCCCCGTGTGTCGCGGCCAGTCGTCCCCGGACCAGGCGCCGCTCAGCTCCCCGGGGCAGCCCATGGACGGGGCCCACAGCGCGACGCACACTCGGGCCCCGTCCCCGGCGGCGGCCAGTCACCCATGTTTCGAAGAATCCTCATCGCCAACCGCGGGGAAGTGGCCCTGCGCATCGCCCGCACGGCGCGCGAAATGGGCATCTCCCCCGTGGGCGTCGTCTCCACAGCCGATCGGGAGAGTGCTTGGGCGCGGGCCATGGATCAGGTGGTTTGCATCGGCGAGGCCGCCCCGGGCAAGAGCTACCTGCGCGCACAGACCATCGTCCAGGCGGCCTTGCAAACCGGCTGCTCCGCCGTTCATCCGGGCTGGGGATTCCTGGCCGAGAGCCCGGGCTTCGCCGCCCTCTGCCAACAGCACGGCGTGACCTTCATCGGCCCGCCGGCGGGCCTCATCCAGAGCCTGGGCCTCAAGGCCCCGGCCAAGGCCGCCATGTCCGCCGCCGGCCTGGAGGTGATCCCCGGCTCCCCGGGCAGACTGCCCACGGTCCAGGCCGCCCTGGACTGGGCCAAGGAGGTCGGCTACCCCGTATTACTGAAAGCCGACGCCGGCGGAGGCGGCCGCGGCATGCGGCGCTGCGCCAATGATGACGAGCTGCGCACCGGCTTCGCCGCCGCCGCAGCGGAGTCCCTGGCGGCCTTCGGCGACGGCGGCCTGTACCTGGAGAAGTGCATCGAGGACGGCCGTCACATAGAGGTTCAACTGCTCGCCGATCGCTTCGGCCATGCGGTCCACCTGGGTGAGCGGGAGTGCTCTATCCAACGCAGCCACCAGAAACTCCTGGAGGAATCGCCGAGCCCGGCGCTCTCCGACACGGATCGCGATGAGCTTGGTCTGCGGGCCGCCCAGGCCGCGAGGTTCATCGGCTACATCGGTGCCGGCACAATCGAGTTCCTGCGGGATGCCAGCGGCCGCCTCTACTTCATGGAAATGAACGCCCGACTACAGGTGGAGCACCCAGTTTCGGAGATGCGTTGCGGCATCGACATCGTCGCCGAGCAGCTGCGCATCGCCGCCAATGAACCCCTGCGCCTTCAGCAGAGCGAGCTGACCCTCACCGGGCACACAATCGAGTGTCGTATCAATGCCGAAGATCCCGCCCAGGGCTTCCGCCCCACTCCGGGTCTGCTGACGGCCTTTGCGATCCCCACGGACTGTGGTCCCGGCAACGTGCGCGTTGAAACGCACCTGGCCAGCGGCGAGGAGGTAACCCCGCACTACGATTCCCTGATGGCCAAGGTCATCACCCACGGACTGACCCGCGACGCGGCCATCGAGACCATGCTCGCCACCCTGGCCCAGGTGCGCATTACTGGCGTCAGCACGACCATACCCCTGCATCTCGCAATCCTCGACAGTGCCACCTTCCGAGCTGGCACCTACAACACAAGTTCCATCCCCGGCTGGCAGAGCCCCGCAGCCAAGGCCTCCTAGCAACGACACCATGGCCCATGTCCCTCTGATTCAGATCGGCGACCCGGCCCGGGGAAACCTATCCGCGACCGACGATGAGACCATGGCCGAGCGCAATGCTCTGCTGGAAACGCGCCGGGCAGAGGTCGCCGCCGGTTGGGGAAGCAAGTATGTGGAGCGCGTTCACGACAAGGGCAAGCTTACCGCCCGCGAACGCCTGGAGCTGCTCGCCGACTCCGACAGTCGCTTCTTCGAGGTCGGCACATTCGTCAACTACGGGCGCGAGTTCGACGGTCTGGCCTCGCCGGGTGCGGGTGTGGTGACGGCCTTCGCCCGTGTGGAATCCCGCTGGTGCATGGTGATCGCCAACGACAACACGGTGGCCTCCGGCTCCTGGTGGCCGCAGACGCCGGAGAAGATCGAGCGCGCCCAGGAGATGGCCCTGCGCCTGCGCCTGCCGGTGATCTACCTGGTGGATTGCTCCGGCCTGTACCTGCCCGAGCAGTCGCGCTCGTTTCCCGGAGCCACCGGGGCCGGCCACATCTTCAAGAAGAACTCCGATCTGT
>DASCNH010000002.1:0-8518 GCA_036011365.1 Planctomycetota bacterium
CTTTGCGCACGAACTCCAGGCCTGTGACATCGATGACGATGGTGACCAGGATATCCTTGTCGCTGGGAGTGGAGTCGCCGAGCCGGTCTGGATGAACGATGGCCAGGGGAACTTCACTGATTCGGGTCCCTTGGTTCCCGGGTCAAGTCGGACCGTGGCAGTGGGCGATGTGGATGCCTATGGCGACAGGGACCTCATCCTGTCGGACATCTACTCCGGAGGCGTGAACATCATGCGCAGCGAGTAATCAACGCGCATGAAGTTCGGCGGTTCCCGGTGCTGCGGCAGCGGGAACCGCCTTTTTATTTGGGCCGGTCAATTTGTGGCCAGCACATACTGGAAGATGAGCGGCGCCACAATCGTCGCATCTGACTCGATGATGAACTTCGGAGTGTCAGAGCCGAGCTTGCCCCAGGTGATCTTCTCGTTGGGTACCGCGCCGGAATAGGAGCCGTATGAGGTCGTGCTGTCGCTGATCTGACAGAAGTAGGACCAGACACGGACATCCGTTTCGAGATCCTGCCGGATAAGAGGCACGACGCAGATGGGGAAGTCGCCGGCGATGCCGCCGCCTATCTGGAAGAAGCCCAAGCCCGTGTCACTGGTCTGTTCCTGGTACCAGGCGACGAGGCGCCGCATGGTTTCCGTGCCAGCGCGCACCGTGTGGGGGTTTGTGATGTCACCGCGGATCTGGGCGGCCACATACATATTTCCCAGGGTCGAGTCCTCCCAGCCGGGAACGAAGATGGGGAGATCTGCCTGGGCAGCTGCCAGCAGCCAGGAGTGTGCGGGGTCGATCTGGTAGTACTGCTCCAGTTCACCGGAGAGCAGGAGTTCAAAGAGGAACTCCTGGGGGTAGCGAGCCACGCCTGCTGCGTCTGCAGCCTGCCAGCGGGCGAGTACATGGGATTCGATGCGCCGCAGTGCCTCCTCCTCTGGAATGCAGGTGTCGGTAACGCGGTTCAGGTGCCGTTCGAGCAGGCGCTTTTCGTCGTCCGGACTGAGGTCGCGATAGTTGGGCAGGCGCTCGTAGTGCTCGTGTGCCACCAGATTGAAGACATCCTCTTCCAGGTTGGCGCCGGTGCAACAGATGGCGTGGACCTTGCCTTTGCGGATCATCTCAGCCAGTGAGATACCCAGCTCGGCCGTGCTCATGGCACCGGCCAGCGTCAGGAACATGCGCTCACCCCGCTCTAGCAGGTCCACCCAGCCACGAGCCGCGTCACGCAGGGCGGCGGCGTTGAAGTGGCGGTAATGGGTGTCGATGAAGTCGCGGATATGGGCCGGTGAGTGGGGAGTGGTGGGAGGCATGGTTTGTGTGCGGATGCTAGTAGAGGCGGCGTGCACGCAGGGACAGGTGCTCTCTGCCGGGGGCGATGATGGTGGCGGCCGTGGCGTCGTCGAGTTCGATCCAGGCTGTATCTGCGGCGGCGCCGCTGGCCTGGATTGAGTCGATCAGGACATGCCCGGAGCGCAGGCCGCCGAGGCGCCGACGGCAGTCAGATATGTAGAGCAGATCGCCGACCGTGGCCCCAACCGTGGCGGCCAGCTCGGCGGAGATGCGCAGGCGCGGCAGGCCGCTCTGGGTGTGCTGCGCAACGTCGCGGCGGCGCCGGACGGCGATCTCCGTCCAGGCGCTCTCCTGTTCCGTGCCCGGGCTGCCTTTGTAGCGAGCCAGGGCAGCGGCGACCGTGCCCCACACCAGGCCGCTGAGGTCGCGGGACTTGTCCGGGCGCGTGAATAGCGTGACCACAATGCCGATGGCGGCGCTGACGGCCAGACCGTAGCAGGCCCGCATGTACTTGTACTGGCGCGCGCCCTCCAAGAGGCCGTCACCGATCTCGACGGCGGGCACACCCTGGGCGAAGGGGGCCACCAAGGCCGGATGCAGAATGGAGGCGGCGATGGCCAGGGAGCCACCGATCATCGTGGCCAGGGCAGCTGTTGCCGTGAAGCGCCGCCAGAAAACCCCGCACAGCAAGGCCACCACCAAGGGCGGTGTGACGGCGGCGGTGAACGCTCCATGGGCGGCGTAGATGGAGTCGAACATGGAGTAGACCGGCACCAGGGCCACGCCGATCAGGGTCACCGAGATGGCAGTCCAGCGCGCGGCTTTCAGGAGTTGGCGCTCGCTGGCCCGCGGTCGCAGGGGGTGGATCACATCGTTGACGACGATGGCCGAGACGGCGGTGATGAGCGTGTCGACGGTGGACATCAAGGCCGCGGTCAAGGCCGCCATGACCAGGCCGAAGATTCCGGGCTGGGAGAGGAAGTCTGCGGTGATGAAGAAGACCTTGGCCGGATCCATGCCCTGGGGCAGGAGGCCCGCGTGTTCCAGGGAGCGGCCGACCCAGCCACCTGAGGCCACCACCACGGCGGCCACGGGCATCAGGACAAGCAGGACGGCGGTGGCGGCCTTGCGGCCTTCTTCCACGGAGCGGGCGGCCATGAAACGCATCAGGATGCCCTGGTTCAGGAAGTAGAACATGGCTGAGTTGGCCATGGCGTCCTGCCAGAAGATGCCGACGCTGTTGTAGGCCGGGTCACTATTAAAGGAGGCGAAGGCCGTGCGGTGGGTGCGCGGCAGGTGCTCCCAGAGTGGCTCGAAACCGCCGATGGCGCAGGCGCCGAGGATCAGGATCGTCAGCCCGACGGCCAGCAGCATGACACCCTGGAAGAGGTCGGTCATGATGACGCTGGTCTGGCCTCCGGCGGTGACGTAGGTGGCCGAGATGGCGGCCACGCCGGCGGCGGCAGCCAAGACCGGCCAGCCGAGCAGGTAGTGCAGGGCCTTGCCCATGGTGAACAGGTTCACACCCACATAGCCCACGAGATAGAGGAGCAGGAGGGCTGTGGCCACGCGTCGGGCTGGCCTTCCGAAACGGCGTTCGAAGTACTCGGGGATCGAGGTCAGCCGCGCGAAGTAGAGAATCGGCAGCCAGCCGAAGAGGAAGAGCGGCATCCAGAACCAGTCGTTCAGGTATGTCTGGCTGCTGGCCAGGCCGTAGCTGTAGGCGACCTTGCTGTACTTGACGAAACTGTAGGAGCCGATGGTGGTGGCGATCAGGCTGAAGGCGATCAGCCACCAGGAAAAGCGCTGGCCCCCGAAGAAGAAGTCACGGGTGGAGCGTTGGCCGCGGCCGAACCAGGTGCCGATGGCCAGAATGGCCAGGAAGTAGGTGGCCATGACCGCGTAGTCGAGGCCCGTGCCGATGGTGCGAGCCGGTGCGGTTTCCTCGCCGCTGAAGGGGACTGGCGCGGCGGTCTCCATGCCTCCGTATTGCAGCCAGCCCTGGAGGAGGGCGCAGGCCAGCAGGCCGCCGAGGGCCACGAGCAGGTTGCGCAGGCCGCGCCCCCGGAGGCCGAGGTAGCCGGAGCGCGCTGCGTAGAGCATGCCAACGGCGAAGACGGATCCGCCGATGGCGTATTGGTAGACGAAGGGGTCCAAGGGGCTGGAAGGTAACGCCTGGAGCGGGCACCCTGCCAGGGCGTTACACTGGGGCCGCACCTAGATCCATTATTACTTGCCATGCCCATGATCAGAAACATCGTCCTTGTCCTTGCTGCTGTGTTCGCACCGCCCACGCTCACCCGGGCGACAACATCCGAAGCTGCCAAGCGCGGCGAGTTGGTGCCTGTCCTGGTCGTCAGCGGCGCCAACAACCACTGGTGGCAGTGGACCGGGCCATCACTGGCGGAGATGTTGACCGAGAGCGGCTACTTTGCCGTTACCGTGACCACCGATCCGGCTCGCGATCTGGCGGATGCCCAGGGCCTGGCGGCCTACAAGGCGGTCGTGCTCGACTACAACGGGCCGCGCTGGGGCGAGGCGGCCGAGCGTAACTTTCTGCGCGCCGTGCGCGGTGGCTTGGGAGTCAGTGTCATCCACGCGGCCAACAACGCCTTTGAAGGTTGGACTGAGTACGAGGAGCTGGTGGCGCTCTGCTGGCGCAAGGGCACGGGCCACGGCGCCTTCCACGCTTTTGATGTGGAGATCGGTGACCGGCAGCATCCGATCACGCGCAATCTGCGGCCCCTCTTGGGCCATCCGGACGAGCTCTATCACAATCTGGCGCACATGCACGGGACTGATTTTCGCATCCTGGCCTCGGCGGTGTCTTCCAAGGAGAGCGGTGGTACCGGTCGGCGCGAGCCCATGGTCATTGTCAAGGAGTTCGGTCAGGGGCGCGTCTTCCATACACCGCTTGGCCATGTCTGGCCAGGAGCAGCAGCCACCCAGGCCTCACACCGCGATCCGGCCCTGCGCGAGTTGATTGTGCGCGGCACCCAATGGGCGGCCACCGGGCGCGTGCGCACGGGGCATTATGCGGCCAACCGGCTCACGCGGGCGGAGCGCGAGGCCGGCTGGGAGTCACTCTTCGATGGGGCGACCAGCAATGGCTGGCGGGGTTTCAGGCGGGATTCGTTTCCCGAGCGGGGCTGGGCCATCGAGGCTGGCACCATCCACAAGGTGGCCCAGGGTGGGGGCGGAGACATCATCAGCGAGCGCTCCTTCCGTGACTTTGAGTTCGACTTTGAGTGGCGCGTGGCGCCGGGGGCCAACAGTGGGATCTTCTATCGGGTCACAGAGGACTACAACAACAGTTGGGAGACTGGACCGGAGTACCAGGTGCTAGACGATGAACTGCACGGCGACGGGCGTAGCCCGGTGACGAGCGCGGCAGCCCTCTATGGGTTGATTCCATGCAAGGGCAAGCGTCTGGCGCAGGTCGGCGAGTGGAACCGGGGGCGCATCGTGGTCATCGGCAACCGCGTCGAGCACTGGCTGAACGGTTCGCGCGTCTTGTCCTATGACCTGAATAGTGAGCGTTGGCGCAGCCTCAAGGCCGGCAGCAAGTTCGGCGACATGCCAGGCTTTGGCGAGTCGCGGGCCGGGCACATCGTGCTCCAGGATCACGGTGATGATGTTTGGTACCGCAACCTACGCGTGCGCAGCCTAGATGCCAGAAGCGAGCTGGAGCGCCCCTTGTTCAATGGGCGCGACCTGACGGGTTGGACGCATTACCTGCTGGATGAAGGGCAGCCACGGGATGTCTGGGAGGTTACGGAGGAGGGTGTTCTGGTCTGCAAGGGCCGGCCCATCGGATACCTGCGCACCAGCGCCAATCACACGAACTTCACCCTGCGGCTCGATTGGCGCTTCAATCCGGTGACGAAGAAAGCCGGCAACAGTGGAGTCCTCCTGCGCCAGATCGGGCCGGACAAGGTCTGGCCGCGGAGTATCGAGGCTCAACTGCAGAGCGGCGCCGCCGGCGACTACTGGAACATCGACGAGTTCCCCATGAGCGTCGTCGAGGAGCGCACGCATGGACGCAACACGGCACGCACGGACACCAACGAACGGCCCATAGGTGAATGGAATACCTATGAAATCACGCTCTGGCAGGGACACTGTGTCCTGCGCGTGAATGGCGAGGTGCTCAACCAGGCGTGGAACTGCATGGAGGTGCCCGGGAAGATCTGTCTGCAGTCCGAGGGCGCGGAAATCCACTTCCGGGACATCGTGTTGATGCCGCTGCCGTAACAGCCTCAGAGGGGCAGGAGCGTGCCCCGCTCAGCGACAGACAGGCCCGCTCGCAGAATCGCGCGGCGGGCTGCGCTGTGCGGCGTGGCGGCGGGGTTTGAGTGGTTCAGGTGTATGAAGTGGATCTTCTGGCGCTCCGCGCGCGGCAGACGTGAGAAGCGCGTGATTGACTCGCTGATCAGCGGGTGCGGGATGTCCCCGATGGAGCGCCCTGGCAGCTCGTCGCCTGAGTAGAAGGTCCCATCTAGTAACGCATGGTCCACAGTGTGCAGAAGGGACTCGACGGGCAGGGACCAGCGTTCCCACTTGTCGATGTCAGGCAGGTAGAGCAGTGAACCTGACGGTCCCCGCACTTCAAATGCCACCGTGTCGCTGAACTCATCCCGGTGGGGGACATTGAGCGCTGAGATTGTCAGTCCGGGGGCCAGCTCCAGGGTGTTGCCCGGCGGCAGGATGTGCGTCTCGATATGTCCGGCGCTGACCAGCAGATTCCAGGGCCCGTTGCCTTCCAAAAAACGCACCATGGGTTCGCTGCCCCAGACCGGCGTGGATGCGGAGCCATAGGCCTCGCGGCCGAGTTGGGCCAGGCCCGCGTAGTGGCCCAGGTGCGCGTGGGTCAGGAAGATGCCGGTGAAGAGGGCCGGGCGCCCCGGCCCGGCTGGGGCGGCGTGGTCGCGGGCTAGTTCGACTTGTTCCGCGATGTCGGGTGAAGCATCCAGCAGCCAACGCTGGTTTGTGCGTGGGTCGACGATCAAGACGGATGATGCCAGCCGCCGCAGGCTGGCATCGGCGCGCGCGCCCTCACAGCAAAGGGAGCGGCAAGCGATTTGTGGCAGGCCCGCATCCTGGGCGGTGCCCAGGATCAGGGCATAGGGGCGCTCGGTCGGCGCGGACGGAGGGGTGGTTGCGCAGGCTGAGACCGCAGCGAGGAGTGCGACCCCCGCCAACGACGGGCGTGAACACCTGGCAGCCCGCCGCAGAGCCATCATCAGGGGATGAGGGGCTGAGTCCAGGCGCTCTCCATGTCGCCTTCCGCAAAGGGTGCCGGATGCAGGCGGGAGGAGGTCACCTTGGCTCGCACGAAGAGCTCGTCTCCGGCAAAGTCATAGACGGCGGGGCTGGCGTGGCTGGTGTCCAGGACTTCTCCGATGGGGCCGAGGCCTCCTACGGCTCGGCGTGTGCCGATGAACTCCGTGAGGTAGTTGACACCATCCTCCCGGGCGATGTCGATGACCAGCTTCTCCTCGTCACGCTGGATGTCATTGAGCGTCACACCGCTGGAGGCGTAGAAGTCGCCGCGGCCCATGGCTTCGATAATGGCGTCGGCGTCCAGCTCCTGTGCCCGCACCATGATCCAGCCCGCGCCAGGGTTGGATTGCTTGAGTGCCATTTCGAAGTAGTGATGCGTGTCGTCCGTGGCCACCGCAAAGAGTGGCGCGAGTCCAAGTTCACTGAGGCGCATGGTGTTGGCGAAGTCCCACATAGCTGCGGTGCTCGGGTGCTTGTCGTCCCCCCAGTTTCGCACGCCCGGATGGCCGTTGTAGACCTCAAAGAAGGCGGCGCCGCGCAATTGGGCCAGCTCCTCTGGTCGGATGCCCCAGCCGAAGTTGGGGTGATTGATGTGGGCCAGCATCGGGCGCTCCAGGCGAGCGGCCTGGGCGGCCACCGCGTCCACGATGTTCTGCATAGTGTTGAGCACGCTGGTTCCGTGGGGCGGGTCGATCAACTCGGCGGTGTTGAGACCGTTCACGTGGACGGGTCGCCGCTCGAAAGAGTCAGTGATCTCCTCGCCTTGGATGAAGATGAACTCACCCGGTTGCTCGAAGTGCGCGCGCAGCTCCTCCAGGGTCTTGAGGCGCATCTCGCGCTGGCCGTTCGTTGTGCGTTCTTCAACCCAGTCGTCGCCGAAGAGTGCCGTCAGCTGTGCGACACGGTCAGCGGTCAAGCGGCCTTTCTCATCCACGGAAAACCAGCGTTCGCCCGCTGAGAGGATGTTGTGGTCCGATAAAACGAGGAAGTCGTAGTCGCGCGAGGCGTACCACTGGGCCGCGAACTCCGGCGCGCCGTTGCCGTCGCTCCAGAGCGTGTGCGTGTGTGTGTTGCCCCTCCACCAGGTGGGGGTCGAGCCGCCCTTGGGCGTCAGGAGGCAGCCCGCGGTCCAACCCATGACGAGCAGTCCGCTGGCTAGCAGGGTACGTGTTTTCATTGCTTGCGCTGCTTTTCGATGCGGGCCCAGGCATCTCGCAGGGAGACCGAGCGGTTGAAGGCCAGTTGGCCCGGGGAGCTGTCAACGCTGTCAACGCAGAAGTAGCCCAGGCGCTCGAACTGGAAGCTTTCGCCAGGTTGGGCGCCGGCTAGAGAGGGCTCGAGCTTGCAGCCTGAAAGCACCTCAAGGGAGTCCGGGTTCAGTCGGTCGAGGAAGGTGCGGCCGCTGTCCTCTTGGCCCTCTTCATCCTTGTCGGGGAAGGGTACCGCGAAGAGGTGGTCATAGAGACGCACCTCGGCATTGCAGGCGGCCTGGGCCGAGACCCAGTGGATGATGCCTTTGACCTTGCGGCCGTCGGGCGTCTGCCCGCCTCCGGTGTCCGGGTCGTAGGTGCAGTGCAGCTCGCTGACCTCGCCGCTCACTTGGTCGGTGATCACATCGGTGCAGGTGATGCAGTAGCCATAGCGTAGGCGCACCTCCTTTCCCGGAGCCAGGCGGAAGTACTTGCGCGGTGCCTCCAGGCGGAAGTCATCGCGCTCGATGTAGATCTCACGCGTCAGGGGAAGCCGACGTGTTCCAGCGCCTTCATCTTCTGGGTTGTTGATCGCCGTGAGCTCCTCGATGTGATCTTCCGGGAAGTTCGTGATGATGACCTTCAGGGGGCGCAGCACAGCCATGCGCCGCTCGGCTCGACGGTTGAGGTCGTTGCGCAGGGCATTTTCCAGCTGGACCATGTCCACGGTGCTGTTGAACCTGGCCACGCCCAC
>DASCNH010000003.1:0-6242 GCA_036011365.1 Planctomycetota bacterium
CAGTTGTCCACCACCCACGCGCTGCGGCAGTTCCAGGTGTCCGTAGCGTCCTTCGAGGGCATTGGTCCAGCTCTCGAGCGAAGGTGTGGCCGATCCTAGGACACACACGGCACCTGCCTGGTGGGCGCGCCAGACGGCCACATCGCGTCCGTGATAACGGGGCGTGTTGCCCTGCTTGTAGGAGGGCTCGTGCTCCTCGTCCACGATGATCACACCGAGCTTCTCCACCGGGGCGAAAACTGCCGAGCGCGCGCCGACCACCACGCGCGCCTCGCCACGCTTGACGCGCATCCACATGGCCAGGCGCTGGGCGTCGGTCATGCGGCTGTGCAGGACCGCCACATCGCCGAAACGCGAGCGGAACCAGCCCACAGTTTGCGGTGTCAGCGCGATCTCCGGCACCAGAACGATGGCTCCGCGCCCGGCTTCCAAAGCCGCCTCAATCAGACGCAGGTAGACCTCGGTCTTGCCACTGCCGGTCACACCTTGGAGCAAAAAGGTCCCGCCGTCGGCGGCCAGAGCAGAGCCCAGGGCCTCAATCGCCTGGGCCTGCGGCTCCGAGAGCTGCGCATGCCGTGGCCGATCCGCACAGGAGCCATCCAGATAATCCGGCCAGGCCTCCACACGGCGCGAAGTAACCAGGCCCTTGCGTTCCAGCGTGCGGAACGGCGCATTCGAGAGGTTCAGGCGCCCAAGCAGCTGGCGTAGCTCGGTCTCGCCGCCCATGTCGAGCAGCGTGCGCAGCAGCCGGTGCTGTTTTGGGAAGCGCTCCTCAAGCGCTGCCAGCTCCTCTGTCCCCGCGTTCGGACTTGCGCACACCATGCGCACTTTGCGCGTGCCCCCTTCGCGCTTGAGAGCCGCCGGCAGTACCGCCGCCAGGGCCTCGCCCCAAGAACAAGCGTAGTAGCCCGCCAGCCAGCGCGTCAGCTCGAGCAGCTCATCCCCGACCACTGGTTCCCCGTCGAGCACCTGGAGCACCGTCTTCAAGCGCGTCTCGGGGATCTCCGTTTCATCCTCCACCGACACCACCACGCCCACCTCCCGCCGCCGCCCGAAGGGAACCACCACGCGCATGCCAGGCACAAGCTCGTGACCGCTGCTGGCCTTCGCATCGACTGGAACACGGTAGGTGAACTCACAGTGCACCGGCCGCTTGAGCGCCACATTCACATACCTTGTCCCAGGCTCTTTCCCGTCAACGGCAAAGGCATCCAACTGGGTTTGGGATTGCGCTCGCTTTTCCACGGCCCGCGATTCTACACCCTACGGGGTCAACTGCAGCCCAAAGCCCCGCCAGCGAGCTGCTGCCCTCTCCGGGAAGAAGGCTGGTGATGGATGCGGGCTAGCCGCAGGCGCAGGGAGTTCCCTGGCAGCGCGGGCAGCCCTCGGCGTACTTGGCCGCGGCGGCGGCTTCGAGATCGATGCCGGAGATGGAGGCCAAGGTACTCAGCCAGGCGAGGACATCGGCAAACTCTCCGGCGAGCTCTTCCTGGTGTCCCCGGCGCAGGGCGCGGGTCAGCTCGCCGACCTCCTCTGCGAACCACATCTGCGTGCCGGCCAGGCCGCGACGGGAGTCGCGCTCGTAGTAGATGTTCTCGATCAGGCGTTGGAAGCCGGAGATTTCCATGGTGAAGAAGAGATGGGGAGGGCGTCAGGCCTTGCGGATGACGGACAGCAGGGAGAGATCCGCCGGCAGGGATTCCCCGTCGGCGTGGCTTTCGATGGCCGTGCGCAGGCCGATGAGCAGTTCGTCCGTTGATTCATCCGCATAGGCGCGCACCAGGCGGAAGAAGCGCTGCTCGCCGAGTTCCTCGCCCTCCGGGGAGAGGGCCACGAAGGGTCCGCGGTTGCTGGCCAACAGACGGTCGCCGGGTTCGAGGCTGAGTTCAACGACGCTCAGGCTGCGTTCGAAGACCGGGCCCGGATCGAAGCCCAGGGCAATACCCTCGGGCTGGACGGTGCGCAGCTTGCCGTCGGCGGCGCAACAACGCAGCAGCGGGACCTTGTGGCCCGCGCAGGCGATCTGCACCCGGTGCAGCTGCGGGTCGAGCAGGATGACAAGCGCCGTCACATACATGCCCGCGCGCACATCGCGGCCCAGTTCGCGATTCACGCGGGCCAGGGAGGCGGCCAGATCTGCCCCGCGGGCCAGTTCGCCGCGCAGGTAGGCGCGGGCCGTGGCGCCCACCAGAGCTCCGGGCACTCCGGCGCCGCTGACCTCGCAAACGAAGAGCGCCAGGCGCCCATCGGCCAGGGAGACCGTGTCCAGGAAATCGCCGCCGGCCCGGGGAGAGGGTTCGTGGATAGAGCCGACCTCGTAGCCCGCCGGTGGCGTGATGGCCGTGGGCAGGAGCGCCTCGCGCACCTCCGCCGCCACCTCCATTTCGCGCTCACGCACGGCCAGCTCCAGCTCCGCCTCCTGGGCCTCTTCCAGGCTGTCCGCCATGCGGTCGATGGTGCGCGCCAGCAGTTCTATCTCACCCCCGGCGCGCACATGGGTGCGGTGACGCAGGTCTCCCCGGGCGATCTGACGGATGTCTTCGATCAGTTCCCCCAGGGGCCGGGAGACCTGGCCAGAGACGATCCAGGCCACGCAGGCCGCCGCCAGGATGACCGCCAGGGTGACACCCAGGATCAGTCCCAGCAGACCGCGCCGGAGCTGACGCTGGGCGCTCACGGGCGTCACCAGGACGGGCTTGTTGCGCCAGGTGTAGAGCCAGCCGTCGCCGCCACCTGCCCCACGCAGGCGCACGGGGCGGCGCAGGACATCATCACCCATTTTCACGGCGCCGGTGCTGAGCACCTCGTGATCGCGGGGGCGGTAGAAGCTGGCATCACCGGGCAGGCGCGTGTCCTCGGCCACCAGGGACTCGAGGGTCTTGCGGTCCAGGGCGCGACCAAAGCCCTCTACGGCTTCCGTGATGGCCGCCCGCTCCAGAGCCTCTGAGATGTCTGTCGTCGCGCTGTGCAGCATGTAGCCGGCCAGGGCCATGACCACTGCCAGCGCCAGGCTGACCGAAAGAGTAAAGCGCGCCCAGAGCTTGAGGCCGCCGACGCGCAGCTCGCCATCGCGGCGTCCGCGGGCCATTAGCCCCCGCCCCCCGGGGACAGGGACCAGGGCAGGTCGACAAACAGGCGCAGGGGAAGCATGACGAGGATCAGGCCGTAAAAGCCGGAGACGACATCATCCAGCAGAATGCCGTCGCCGCCGCCTATCTTCTCCATGCGACGGGCCAGGGGCGGTTTGAAGATGTCGAAGAAGCGAAATACGAAAAAGGCCACGATCAGCGTCAGGGGGCTGGGGGCGCCGGTCCAGGCCACGGTGATCAGATAGCCGATAACCTCGTCGAGAACGAAAATGCCCGGGTCCTTGCCAGCGTGTGCCTCGGCCCAGGTTCCCAGGGAGCGGCCTACCAGGTAGATGATGAGGGCGCAAACCACGATCCATAGGAGATAGGGCTGCTGATGGCGCAGGAGCCAGGCGATGGCCACGCCCCCGAGGGTGCCGACGGTGCCCGGGGCAAAGGGCGAGCAGCCCAGGAACAGGCAAGAAACTACGGCCAGGCGCAGGGTGTTCATGGGGAGACTTCGGCCAGGATGCGGCGGGCGCGAAGGATGTAGGTGCAGCCGGACCCGACCGTGGTGAAGAGGGTGACCGCCAGCAGCACCCAGGCCAGGCCCTGCCAAAAAGCCAGCCAGGCCGCGTTCCATTCGTAGGCGTGAATCCAGAGCACATCCCCCACCAGGATGCACTGCACGACCATTTTGATCTTGCCGAACATCTCCGCCGGGAACTCGGCGCCCAATCGTTCGATGTAACCGCGAATGGCGGTCACCAGGAACTCGCGGGCCAGAATGACAACCACGACCCAGGCCGGCACCCACTCGCGGGACCAGTCAAAGACTGCCATGAAGATCAGGGTGCCCAGGATCAGGATCTTGTCCACGAAGGGGTCGGCGATGCGGCCGAAGGCCGAGACGAGATTGTCACGCCGGGCCAGGTAGCCGTCGAGAATGTCCGTGAAGGCGGTGACCGTGAAGAGCCAGAAGAGCCCGCTCAGCAGACCACGTTGCGTCTCCGGCGCGCGCTCGCCGAAGATGGCCAGCAGCGTGAAGAGCACCATGGAGCCGACAAAACGCAGGGCCGTGACGCGGTTGGGCCAGTGGGTGAAGATCGCCATCAACGGTCTCCTTCGGTCAGGACACAGGTGAGGTTGCCCTCCGCATCCAGGTCCCGGGGTGTGACCAGGGGGCGCTGGCCCACGGATATGCCGTGCTCGGTCGGCAACTCAATGGTCGAGATCATGTCCACCTCCGGCGCATCGGAGTCGCCCCGGGCCAGGGCCAGGGGCGGGTGCTGTCCGACGGCGGGCCGCACCTCGTCGACCAAGACGCGCCGGGGCACACCCAGCTCAGCCCGCTGGGCCTCCAGCAACACATCATCACGCACCTTCATCAGCGCATCGTAACGAGCCTGGGCCACCGGGGCAGGCACCCGCTCGGGCAGATCCCAGGCGGGAGTGTCCTGCTCCGGCGAGTAGATGAAGGCGCCCAGGCGGCTGAGGCCCGCCGTGGAAACGAACTCCATGGCCTGTGCCGCATCCGCATCGCTTTCCCCGGGAAAGCCCATTAGGAAGGTGGTGCGCAGGGTGATGCCCGGGACCTCCTCGCGCAGGCGGTCGAGGGTGCGGCGCACGGTCTCGCCGCTGCCGGAGCGCCCCATGGCGCGCAGGACCGGCGTGGCCACATGCTGGATTGGAATGTCCAGGTAGGGGATGACCCGCGGGTGCTCGCGCAGGAGCTCGGTCAAGCGCCAGGGAAAGCGGTTCGGGTAGGCGTACATGATGCGCAGGCGGTGCTCGCCGTCGAGCTCGGCCAGGGCCTCGACCAGATCAGCCAGGTCCTTGCCGATTTCGCGGCCCCAGGCTGTGGAGTCCTCGGCCACCAGGACCAGCTCCCGGGTGCCCGCGGCAATCAGCTCGCGGGCCTCCTCCAGGACAGCCGAGGGGCGCTTGGAGCGGTGCAGGCCGCGGATGGATGGAATCGCGCAGAACGCGCAGGTGTGATCACAGCCGTGGCTGATGCGCAGGTACGCGTAGGAGGCTGGGGTCGCCAGCAGCCGCGCTCCCTCGCGCTGTTCGCCACTCTGGGTCTGCCCCGGGATGTAACCATCCACGCTCCCGCCGTCCACCAGGGAGCGAATGGAGTCTGCCAGGGCGCAGTAGTCGCTGATCTCAGCGAACAGGTCCACGGCCGGGAAGCGCGTCGCCAGATCGCGCTGATAGCGCTGCACGAGGCACCCGGCCACCACGACGGCTTGCACCTGGCCCGCCTCCTTGAGGGCCAGCAGCTCGCCCAGGGCGGCCTCCGATTCCTCCCGGGCCGGACCGATGAAAGAACAGGTATTCAGCACCACCGTGTGGGCCTCGGTGGGGTCGTCTGTAATGACCAGATCGCGTTCCGCCATACGGGCCAGAATCAGCTCCGAGTCAATCAAGTTGCGCGCACACCCCAGGTGAACCAGGGCAACGCGCGCCGCTTTGGACGGCGAACGGTTCACGGAATCAGACCTGAACCGTCCGGGCAGCCCACTCTTCAGCGGTCATCAGGATCTCCCGAGTCTGGCCACCCTGGTAGAGACCGATCAGGCCCAACTCCTGGAGCGTATCCAGCATGCGGCAGGCGTCATCGAAGTCGATCGAGAAGCGTTTCTGCAGCATGGAGACGGCCACGCGCCCTTCCTCGATAAGGAGCGCCCCGGCCTGGGAGACCATCAACTCAGCGGCAGCCTGGGGGTCATCACCCGCCACCTGGGCCGGATCCGGCGGAGCCTGGGGCTCAAGCGTGACCTCGGCCTCGCCGGCCTCCTCTTCGCCTTCCAACTCTGCGGCTTCCTCGCACTCCTCCTCGTCAGCCTCTTCCTCCTCCTCGTCCTCCTCCTCGTCCTCCTCCTCGTACTCCTCCTCGTACTCCTCCTCGTCTTCCAGCTCAACGGCCTCCTCGTACTCCTCCTCGTCAGCCTCTTCCTCCTCTTCCTCCTCCTCTTCGTCTTCCAGCTCTGCCGCCTCCTCGTACTCCTCCTCGTCAACCTCCTCCTCCTCTTCGGCTCCCTCTTCGTCTTCTAGTTCAGCGGCCTCCTCCTCGTCTTCCTCGTCTTCGTCCTCCTCCTCCTCTTCAGCCTCTTCGTATTCCTCGCCTTCGGCCTCTTCCTCATCTCCTAGCTCCGCCGCCTCGTATTCCTC
>DASCNH010000004.1:0-10647 GCA_036011365.1 Planctomycetota bacterium
CCCAAGACGATGACACGCAAGACACTTGCAGATTTGGCCGCCCTGTGCGGTGCCGTACTGGAAGGCGACGGCTCCGTGGAGATCAGCGGGCCGGCAGCCCTGGGTGAGGCCGGGCCTGATCAGGTGAGTTTTCTGGCCCACCCCAAATACGCCGAGCAGCTGGCCACCACAGCCGCCGCCGCAGTGCTGGTGGGCACGGGCGTCACCGAAGTACCTGCGGGCCTCAATATCCTGCGCCACGCTGACCCCGGTAGCGCCTTCACGAACATCGTGTTGGCCTTCAGCCCACCGCCAGACCGGGCACCGGTCGGCATCCACCCCACGGCGGTAGTCCATGAATCCGCTCAGGTGGCGGACGGTGCCAGCATTGGGCCGCTTTGCAGCATCGGGGCACAGGCCACCGTCAATGCGGGTGTTGTGCTTCGTTCCGGTGTGCACCTGGGAGCCGGGGCCAAGATTGGGAGCAACAGCGAGTTGCATGCGGGCGTGGTTATCTACCCCGGTGTCTCCGTCGGGGCCGACTGCCTGATCCACGCCGGCACGGTACTTGGTTCCGATGGATTCGGCTTTGAACCGTGCGCGGAGGGCTGGGCCAAGGTTCCCCAGTGCGGCACGGTTGAAATCGGCGACAGCGTCGAGATTGGTGCCAACTGCGCCATTGACCGGGGACGATTCGGGCCCACGCGCATTGGCTCCGGCAGCAAGTTGGACAACCTCGTCCATGTGGCTCACAACGTGCAGGTGGGCGAGCATGCCTTGCTCATTGCCCAGGTGGGTGTGGCGGGCTCCTCGCGTGTTGGTAACGGCGCTATTCTCGCCGGCCAGGTTGGCCTGTCCGGGCATCTGGAGGTTGGTGACGGAGCGCGCGTGGGCGCCGCGAGCGCGATCTTCAAGGACATTCCCGCCGGTGAGGATTGGTTCGGTTTCCCGGCGGAGCCGCGCACCGCCGCCCTGCGTCGCATGGCTCGCCAGCGCCGCCTCGGAGACGTCATGGAGCGCCTGCGGGAACACGAAGCGCGCCTGGCCGCCGTGGAAGAGGCTCAGAAATCAGCAGGAAGCCAAACATGAGTAGACGTCAATACACTCTCCGCACAGCAGTTGAGTTCTCCGGTGCCGGCCTGCACTCCGGCGAAACCGTCCAGGCTCGCATCCTGCCCGCCCCGGTGGGAACTGGAATCGAGTTCGTGCGCACGGACCTGCCGGATACGCCACCCATCCCGGCCACGGTCATCTACCAGGCTCCCCTGGATCGACGCACCTGTCTGACGCGCGGCGGCGCCAGCGTTGAGACCGTCGAGCACTTGCTGGCCGTGTGCGCCGGCCTGAAGGTGGACAATCTCACGGTGGAGGTGTCCGGAGCGGAGTTCCCCGCCCTCGATGGCAGTGGCCAGAAGTACGTGGAGATGTTCGAGCAGGCGGGCATTATTGAGCAGCGCGCCGAAGCGCGCGCCTTTCGCCTGGAAGAACCCGTCTACGTGCGCGATGGCAATGCGACCTTGGTGGCGCTGCCGACGGATAGTCAGGGGCTGACTCTGCAATACGTGGCATCCTTCGATGAGCCGGGTGTGGAAAGCAGCTCCTACCAACTTGATGTCACCACCGAGGCCTTCAAGGAACACATCGCCCCGGCGCGTACTTTCTGCCTGGCCTCGGAAGTTGAGGCCCTGCAGGCCGCTGGGCTGGGCCAGGGAGCAACCCGCGAGAACACCCTGGTGCTGGGCGACGAAGAGACGCGCATGCGCTTTCCGGGAGAGCCCGTGCGCCACAAGCTGCTGGACTTGATGGGGGATCTGCACCTCCTGGGAGCCGACCTCTCGGCCCATGTGATCGCCACGCGAACGGGCCACAAGACCAACGCGGATTTGGTCAGGCGCCTTGTGGACTTAATGCAGGAGGCGGAGACTGGCGGCATCATCCAGCGCGAATCCGGTCTCGATATTCGCGAGATCCTCAAGATGCTCCCGCACCGCTACCCCTTCCTGCTCATCGACCGTGTGATCGAGATCGATGGCTTCCAGCGGGCGACGGCCATCAAGAATGTCACTATCAATGAACCCTACTTCCAGGGACACTTTCCCGCCGCGCCGCTGATGCCCGGCGTCCTGCAATTGGAGGCCATGGCCCAGCTGGCCGGCGTGCTTCTGCTGCGCAAGCTGGAACACACCGGCAAGCTGGCCGTGCTGTGGTCCATTGACAAGGTCAAGCTGCGGCGCCAAGTGACCCCTGGAGATCAGCTACGCATAGAAGTCGAGACCACTCGCCTCAAGGGGCAGGTCGCCCAGGTGCGGGGCACCGGGCATGTGGCCGGCCACATCGTCTGCGAGGCAACCCTGATGTTCAACATGATCGACGCCTGACCATGACAACAAGTATCCACTCCACAGCGGTCGTCGACCCCGGGGCCCAAATCGGTGCCGGGGTCAGCATCGGCCCCTACACGGTGATCGGCGCCGATGTGAGCATCGGAGACCGCTCTCAGATCGGTCCTCAGGTTGTGATCGATGGCGTGACCACCATCGGCGCAGACAACATCATCGTCGGCCAGGCCAATCTGGGCGGGCCGCCGCAGGATCTCTCCTACCGCGGCGAAGCCACGCGGTTGATCCTGGGTGACCGCAACACTGTCCGTGAGTTCGTGACCATCAATCGCGGTACCATCAAGGGCGGTGGCGTGACCCGCGTGGGTGACGACTGTCTCTTCATGGCCTGCTCCCATGTGGCCCACGACTGCGAACTGCGAGACAGTATTATCCTGGGCAACAACGTCATGCTCGCCGGGCACGTGCTGGTGGAGGAAAACGCCAACATCGCCGGCGCTGCCGGTGCCATGCAGTTTGTGACGATCGGCGCCTATGCCTATGTGGGGGGTATGTCGCGCCTGGCCCAGGATGCTCCCCCCTACATGATCGTGGCCGGAGACCCCGGCCGCGTGCGCGGCGTCAACCACATCGGGCTAGCCCGGGGTGGCTGTGAAGATCCCGTGATTGACGAGCTGCGGGCGGCCTTCCGCAAGATCTACCGCTCTGGTATGCCGCGCAGCCGTGTGCTGGAGGAGATGCGGGCGGAAAGCGGCGGGAGTGGAGAGCTGCAGCACTTGCTGAAGACCCTGGAACGCATCGAACTCGGCCAGAAGGGGCGCTACCGCGAGAGTCTGCGGGCAGACTTCGCGCGCCAGGGAGCGGAAGAGATCCTCGAAGGGGGCGCCGCCAAATGAGTGTGCACGAGACAGAGCTGGGCAAGCAGGCGGGCAGCAGCGTGGCGCAGCTCTCCATGGCCGTCATTGGAACGGGGCACCTGGGTTCAATCCACGCCCGCATTCTGGGTCAGCACGGCGGGGCGCGGTTGCGGGCCCTGGTCGACCGGGACCAGGAGCGCGCCGGGGCCCTGGCCGCGGAGTTGGCGGCAGGGGCGGAGCCCCCGGTGGTCTTCGCCTGTGTGGAGGATCTCTTGGAAGCCATGGGAGAGGAGCTTGACGGGGTGGTTGTGGCCGTGCCGACGGTCTTCCATGCACAGGTCGCCGTACCTCTACTGGAGGCCCGTATCCCCGTTCTGGTGGAGAAGCCCCTGGCCAACTCCCTGGAGGAGGCGGACCGCATTCTGGCCGCGGCGCAGGCCTCCGGGACCATCCTGACCGTCGGCCATGTGGAGCGTTTCCAGCCCGGCCTGCGGCGGGTGCTGGAGCAGGGATGGCAGCCGCGCTTCATCGAATGTCACCGTCTGGCCCCGCCGAGCTTCCGCTCCATGGATGTGGGCGTGGTTCACGATCTCATGATCCACGATCTGGATTTGATTCTGAGCATGGTGAAGTCGCCGGTGGCGGAGCTGGACGCCTGCGGTGGCGCCATTCTGGGAGAGCGGGAGGATCTGGCCTCCGTGCGCCTCATCTTCGAGAACGGTGCCCGGGCCAGCGTCACCGCCAGCCGTGCCTCCCTGCAGCCCATGCGGCGCTTTCGCATGTTCTCGTCGCGGGGCTACGTGTCCCTGGATTTCAACCGCAACTACGGCATCTCGGTGGCCAAGGGGCCGGAGTGGGATGCGCGGCGGGCGGAGCTGGCGGAGCTTGCGCCCGAGGAACTCATGGCGCGCAAGGACGAGCTAGCCGGAGCCGTGCTGGCCGTGGAGGAGATGGCCCTCGAGGGTGAGCAGCGCCCCCTGCAGGCGGAGTTGGACGCCTTCCTGGGAGCCGTACGCGGGGGCGGCGAGGTGGAGGTGACCGGCGCCGATGGACGCGCCGCCCTGGAACTCGCAGAGCGCATCGTGGGGGCAATTCGGGAGGTGGCGTGGTAAAACCTGCGCCGTGAATGCAACCACCGAGAGCCGCTTCGCCCCCCTGCCTCCGTCCCTGGCCAGCGAGCCGGATGGACCCGAACTAGAGATCCTGGAGCGCTGGCGACGGGAACAGACCTTCGCCGCTGTCCAGGGCGCGCGGGCCGCCGGCGAGCCCTTCGTCTTCTGGGAAGGGCCTCCCACGGCCAACGGCAGGCCAGGCATCCACCATGTGATCGCGCGCACCATCAAGGACACGGTGTGTCGCTTCCAGACCATGTTGGGCAAGAAGGTGCTGCGCAAGGCCGGCTGGGATACCCAGGGCCTGCCGGTGGAGCTGGAGGTCGAAAAGAGCCTCGGAATCAGCGGCAAGCCGGAGATCGAGGCCTTTGGGGTCGCTGAGTTCAACGCCCAATGCCGCGAGTCCGTCTGGACCTACCGCCGGGAGTGGGAGGAGATCAGCGAGCGCATGGGTTACTGGCTCGACTACCAGGATCCCTACATCACCTACGACGACAGCTACGTGGAGTCGGTCTGGTACATCCTGTCCCTCTTTCACCGCGAGGGGCTGGTCTACCGCGGCCAGCGCGTGCTGCCCTTCTGCGGGAGGTGTGGCACGGGCCTCTCCGCCCACGAGTTGGGCCAGCCGGGTGTCTACCAGGACCTGATGGATCCGAGCGTCACCGTGCGCATGGTCGCCCTGGATCCCACCCGGCTCGCGGGAGAGCGGGGGGCCGAGGGCGAGCAGGAGAGCTTCCTGGTCTGGACCACCACACCTTGGACGCTGCCTTCCAATGTGGCCCTGGCGGTGCATCCGAGGTTGGAGTACATCCTGGCGCGCGTGCCGTTGCCCATGGCCAAGGGCGATGAAGCGGGCGCCGGAGGCTACGAGCGTGTCTGGGTGGCGGCGGAGCGGGCCGCGGCGGTCCTGCCGGAAGGGGCGCAGGAGCTGCGCCGGGTGAGGGGCACGGAGCTCGCCGGGCGGCGCTACCGGGCGCTGTTTGATGATGATTGTCCCAGTGTCGATCCCGGTGGCTGGGAGGTGGATCAGGATGCCCTCCGGCGGGTTGTGCTGGCGAACTACGTCTCAGCGGACGACGGCACGGGCCTGGTGCACCAGGCCCCCGCCTACGGTGAGGAGGACTGGGCGACGGCCCGGGAAAACCGCCTGCCGGTGCTGCAGGCCGTCGGCGTGGAGGGGCGCTTTGTCTGCTCCGCCGGCCCGGTCGAGGCGGGGACCTTCTTCAAGGAGGCGGACGCTGCCCTGATGGATGACCTCAAGGGGCGTGGGTTGATGTTCAAGAAGGCCCGCGAGAGCCACAGCTATCCCCACTGCTGGCGCTGCGACACGCCACTTTTCTACTTCGGCGTCCCAGCCTGGTACATCCGCACGACGGCCTACCAGGAGCAGATGGTCGCCTTTAACCGCCAGATCAACTGGGTGCCGTCGGAAATCGGCGAGAAGCGCTTCGGACACTGGCTGGAGAACAACATCGACTGGAACATCTCCCGGGATCGCTACTGGGGGACGCCGTTGCCGTTTTGGATCTGCGACGGCTGTGACCGTGAGGAGGCCATCGGCAGCCAAGGGGAGTTGGCTGAGAAGGTCGGTGGCCTGCCCGCTGGCTTTGACAATCACAAGCCACTCATCGATGGACTGACCTATGCCTGCGGCGTGTGCGAGGGAACCATGCGGCGCACCTCGGCCGTAGTGGATTGCTGGTTCGACTCTGGCTCCATGCCCTTTGCCCAGTACCACTGGCCCCACGCCCCCGGCAGTCGAGAGCGGCTGGCCGAGCAGTACCCGGCACACTTCATCGCCGAGGGCTTGGATCAAACCCGCGGCTGGTTCTATACCTTGCATGCCATCGGGGCCTTCCTGGGCTCCTTGGAGGATACGGGCCTGCCGGCCGGGCCGGCCTACCGGGCCTGCATGGTGAACGGTCTGGTGCTGGACAAGGATGGCGTCAAGATGTCCAAGCGCTTGGGCAATGTCGTGAGTCCGGCGGAGGCTATCTCCACCCACGGCATCGATGCGGTGCGCTGGTACATGCTCTCCAGTGGCGCGCCCTGGCTGAACAAGCGCTACGACGATGCGGGCGTTCATGAGGTGCGGCGCAAGTTCTTTGGCACGTTGCTCAACAGCTACCGTTTCTTCGCGGAGTACGCGCGCATCGACGGCTTTGATCCCGCTGACCCGGACATCCCGCCGGTTGCCCAGCGCGGGGAAATCGACCGGTGGCTGATGAGCCGCGTGCAGTCAGTGGCGTCAGATGTTCGTTCCCGCTTCGAGGCCTTTGATCTGTCCGGGGCCTGCCGCGCCCTCGAGTCCTTTGTCAGCGACGAGCTCTCCAACTGGTACATCCGTCGCAACCGGCGGCGCTTCTGGAAGGGGGAGGCGGGGGCTGACAAGCTGGCTGCCCATGCCTCGCTCCACACGGCCCTGAGTACGAGCGCCCTCCTGGTGGCCCCGGTGGCGCCCTTCATGGCGGAGCTGCTCTGGGAGCGCCTGGCTCCCGGGGAGTCATCCGTGCACGGGCAGCTGTTCCCGGAGGCACAGCCCGAGTGGGCTGCCGGAGAACTCGAGCAGGCCGTGAGCCTGGTGGAGCAGGTGGTGGCGATGGGCCGCGCCCTGCGCGAGCACGCGGGGCTGCGTGTGCGCCAGCCCCTGCGCGCCATCCACGTGCGCGGGTCTGATCTGGCGGCTCTTGAACTGCTGCGCGGGGATTTCGCCACGGAGCAGGTGCTCGACGAGTTGAACATCAAGGGCTGGGGGAGCATCGAGGCGGATGACGGGAAGCTCTGTCAGCTGCGGGCCAAGGCCGCCTTCCGCGTGCTTGGGAAGAAGCTGGGAGCACGCATGAAGGCGGCGGCGGGCCTGATTGCCGAGCTGCCGCCGGAAGCCGTGGA
Organism: Planctomycetota bacterium; assembly: GCA_036011365.1. Lineage (GTDB taxonomy): Bacteria > Planctomycetota > UBA1135 > UBA1135. Next base: position 7,177 of record DASCNH010000004.1, read on the forward strand.
GCGCCTGCGCGCTGGGCAGACGGTGGAGCTGGAGCTGGACGGCGAGGGTGTGGAGCTCGGCGCCGAGGACGTGGAAATCAGCGTGGAGGTCATGGCGGACTTCCCCGTCGAGACTGATGGGCGATTGGTGGTCTACCTGGACACGGAGCTGGATGACGGGCTGCGTGCGGAGGGTCTGGCCCGGGAGGTCGTCAATCGCGTGAACGGCCTGCGCAAGGATCTCGGCCTGGCCGTGGAGCAGCGCATTCAGCTGCACCTGCGCGCCCGTGGCAGCCTCCTGGAGCGGGCCCTGGCCGAGCATGGAGACCTGATTGCCGCGGAGACCTTGGCCACTAGCCTGGCTACGGGCTCGCAGGCCGGGGAAGGCCTGCCCGAGGAGGCGGAATGGGACCTCTTCGAGTTGGGGGAGACCGCGGGTGTGCAGTCGCTGGAGGCCAGCCTGAGGGCCGTCTGAGTCCCGGGGACTCCTTGTCCCGCCAACAGTTGTTCAGGGGAGCCCTTTCTCCGGTTGTGGGCCTTGGCAATGGGTGCTACCTTTTTCCTGGGGGATCACCCTGATCACACAGGTGACCCGCAGACAAACCTTGGAGCCTAACAGCTAAGCCTGGGTCCTGTTCGACCGTGCGGCATGCCCGTGCGGTGTGGGGCCCACCTGGAATCATCCGGTTCCGGGTTCTGTCGGGCACGGTGAGATCGGGGACCCCCGCTTTTTTTGCTTTCCCACCGTGCGGGGGGGGGGGCAGCGACCAGTGACCGGCGAGAGGGTGAGTGGGCGCGAGGTGTGGAGAAGCGCGGCGGGGGTACAGAGAGGGGCGTGTGGAGGCGTGACGCGCGCCGGGCAATCGGATTCTCCCGGCATCAGTGATAGCCCGTGACTGTGGGGTTTCCGGCCAATGCCCTTCGTTCCGCGAGTGCGGAGGGCTACCATCCGGCTGTTCCGACCGCGGGCGGCAAACAGTCAGCGTGAGCAACTCCGCACGGTGGTCAACCCAACTCCGGACAGCGATCCGACAGATACTCAATGCGGGTACTTCTCCTCATCACCCTAGCCGGCGGCCTCGGCTACCTGGCCTATTCGATTCTCCAGGGCGCCAGCCCGGAAGTCACCTCCGCTGAAACCGCGTTCTGGGAGCCGACGAGCCCAGGCAAGATGCTCTCGCCCGGTGGCCCGCCCCCGGAGTCCGGGGCGGCGGCTGACGAATCCGGGGCGGCGAACGATGTTGAGGTGGGGGTCGGAGCCGGGGCGCGGCCAGGGGCACCAGCGCCTGCCTCGGTTGCCGCGGATCCCCAGGCCCTGGCAGAGCTGGCTTCCCTCTTGCTGCAGTATCCGGCGGAGGTCGAGGGTTGGTTGGTGGCCGATGGCGAGCAACGGGTGGGGGCGGCGCGTGCGCGCCTGGTGCGGGCCTTTGGGCTGGCCCTGGCGGGCCGTGGGCCGAAGGCCATTGAGGTGGCCCAGGGGCTGAACCGCGTGCAGGGCGTGACCGGTGCCGAGCTGGCCTTGCTGGGGGCAGCAGTGACAGGCAAGGGGGGAGGCGTGCGCGCGGCGTCCACCGGGAGGAATGTGCTGGCGAGCTCCATGGGTGTGGCTCTGGCGGTGCACCGGGCCCGGCGGGCTGCTGACCAGGGAGATGCCAGAGGCGCAGCGGAATCCTGGTCCGAGGTTCTCCTGGCTGGGACCCAGATGCCCTGGAACACTGACCCAGCGGTCTTGGAGACCTGGCTGGCGGGCCTCAATGGGGCCCAGGCCCAGCATCGGCTGAATCCGCGGGGGGAGTGGCCGTCCGTCGATATCACCGTGGAGCCCGGGGACAACCTGACGTTCGTGCGCCGGCGCCTGCTGGCGGCCAACCCGGGACTCTTGATCTGTACTGGCCTTCTGGAGCAGGTAAACCACCTGGGCCGCTATATCCAGCCTGGGGACGTGCTGCGGGCCCCTACGGAGCGGGCGCGCGTCCTGGTGGATCTCAGCGAGCGGGTGCTCCTCTACCTGCATGGGGATGAAGTGGTCGCGGCCTGGACCGTGGGCATCGGGAAGCCCGGAGAGGAGACGCCCACGGGCCAGTTTGAGATCGGTGAGAAGGAGCGTGAGCCAAGCTGGTTCCCCAAGGGCGGGGCCATGGTGCCCTACGGGCACGCGGACAATCCCCTCGGCACGCGCTGGCTGGCCTGGTATGAGGCCGGGCGGAAGACAGGTTACGGGATTCACGGCACAAATGACCCCAGGGGAGTGGGGGGGCGCGTGAGTAGAGGCTGCATCCGCATGCACAATGGGGGTGTGGAGCTCCTCTACGACATCCTGCCGCTCCACGCAAGCATCGAGGTGCGGCCCTAAGCTCGGTGCTTGCCCAAGGTTAGGACTGCCACCCGGGGCAGCAGGAAAAACCGCCTGCACGATTGACCCGGGGCCGCCGAGCCCTATCATTCTTCTCCCACCTACGGCAGCAAGAACGCCGATCAGGGCCAGCGGCAACGCCGCCAGGCATGGTCCGCGGTCGCCGCGTGGTGTTCTTTATAAACAAGGGTGACCTTTGAAAACCAAGTGAGCGTGGGTCTCGCCTTCGGGTGGGACCAGCAAACAAAGCCAATAATCAAACACTCAATTGAAGGGTTTGATCCTGGCTCAGAACGAACGTTAGCGGTGTGGATTAGGCATGCAAGTCGCGCGCGAAAGCCTTCGGGTGAGTAAAGCGGCGCAAGGGTGAGTAACACGTAATCAACCTACCCCTCAGATCGGAATAACCACTGGAAACGGTGGGTAATGCCGAATGGCCCTGTACCGGGACTCCTGGAACAGGTAAACGGTGGCTTCGGCTGCTGCTGGGGGAGGGGGTTGCGGCCTATTAGCTTGTTGGTGGGGTAATGGCCCACCAAGGCGATGATGGGTAGCCGGTCTGAGAGGACGACCGGTCACACTGGGACTGAGACACTGCCCAGACTCCTACGGGAGGCTGCAGTCGAGAATCTTCCGCAATGGGCGAAAGCCTGACGGAGCGACACCGCGTGCAGGATGACGGCCTTAGGGTTGTAAACTGCTGTCACGCCATAGGAATGGCCTATCGTTAATAGCGGTAGGTTTGACTAAAGCGAAAGGAAGCACCGGCTAACTCCGTGCCAGCAGCCGCGGTAATACGGAGGGTGCAAACGTTGTTCGGAATCACTGGGCATAAAGAGCACGTAGGCGGCTTGTTAAGTTGGGTGTGAAATCCCTCGGCTCAACCGAGGAACTGCATCCGATACTGACAGGCTAGAGGACGGTAGGGGCAAGTGGAACTCCAGGTGGAACGGTGAAATGTGTAGATATCTGGAGGAACGCCGGTGGCGAAAGCGACGTGCTGGACCGTATCTGACGCTGAGGTGCGAAAGCTAGGGTAGCGAACGGGATTAGATACCCCGGTAGTCCTAGCTGTAAACGATGGGCGCTAGGTAGTGGGGGTTCCTATTCCCGCACTGCTGGAGCTAATGTTTTAAGCG
>DASCNH010000005.1:0-14746 GCA_036011365.1 Planctomycetota bacterium
AGTCATCCAGTTAACCGGCGGAGCCCGCCGTGTGCAGAATGGTCAGGGTGGTCTGACCGGTGACGGCGTTGTCCTCGACGAGGAAGTCCAGGCTATCGCTGCGGATGTCTTCGCCAATCACGAACCTCTCGTGCTGCAGGACGCCGTTGCCGTCGTAGATGTTCACCAGCCGCCCCCAGAACATCGGCGGCACGGAGAACGAGTCGAAGGCCAGGCGCAACTTGGTCCCGAGGCCCTGGTTGTTGGGATCGGCGATGAAACTCCCGGAGCCATCCGGGTTGTCAACTTGAGATCCTGGAACGCTGAGACCACCATTGACAGAGCTCTTGGTGTTGCAGCCGGCGGGGCCGAAGGCCAACAGGGTGATGCCGAGCAGGGTCAGGGGGCGGATGATGTGGCGCTGGTTCATGAAGTAGTACTGGATGCGCTCCACCGCAGGGTGGAGGCAGGTTTGGTGCTGTCACGTCCGAGGGCCCCCCATCTGGAGGCCCCGCGGCAGGACACGCCGTCGGCGGGCGCGGGGGAGCATTCCCCGTACCCCCGCCGGTCGGCAGGGCACGATTAGCCGTCTATATTTTCGTTAAGGGCCCTCCGGGTCAAGGAGTAGCCCGCGGATAGCACCGCAGGCCCCCCCGTGACACGGATGGTCCTGCGAGCCAGCATCAAAGGCCGTGCCGCCTGCCAAGGTCCCGGCCTATTGACGTAACGCTATACACAGCAATACGATAGGACTTTTGCACGGCGCTTCAGGCCACGCCGAATCACCCCTGTCGTGCGGATCAGAACCGCAGGCCAGGCAGCTAGTGTGCGCTTGCGCACACCCCTAGGGACAGGTGCGTGCGGCCCGCTGGGGGGGCTCAAAGCCCAGCTCCCGAGCCTGGCCCTCATCCCTCATGAATACCAGGTGGTCCGGGCGGACCCGGCGCAGGCAGGGCGCCGAGGCCAGGTGGTAGTGGCCGGTGCTCGTACAGGCGACATGGGTGAAGGGCAGCTCCTGGGAACACCAGGCGCAGTGGGCGCGCAGGGGCGAGCGGGAAGCGAGTTGATAGGAGGGCGAGACATGGCGCGTCTCCGTGTGGGAGATGCAGGTGCTGTTCGGGCAGGGATTGTCCCCGATCTTGACCGGATAGCGCTGTACCGGAGCCGCCCCGGACTCCGCGTTGCTGTCCAGGCGTCCGAGCAGGGTGCCCAGGATCGCCATGCGGATGGGCACACCGCGCGCCGCCTGCTTGAAGTAGATGCTGCGCGGATCGCCGTCCATCTCCTCGCTGATCTCATCGCGCCGCGGCAGGGGGTGCATGACCACCGCGTCACGCAGGGATTCCTCCGCCATGGCGCGCTTGCCGAGGCGCAGGTACTCGGAGGTGCTCTCCCCGGCGCCGTGGCGCTCGGTCTGGGGTCGCGTCATGTAGACCGCGTCGACGCGATCCACCTGCCAGCCACGGGCATCCGTGAACAGGGACAGCTGGTGCGGCTTCTGAGGCGTCAGGTACATGGCGTCGCTGGCCGCCGCCAGGCTGCCGAGGCGCGTGGCATCCGCCCGTTGGGGTTCCACGCCAAACTCCTCGCGCAGGCGCTGGAGCACGTATTCAGGCATTTCGAAGCCCGCCTGGGGCACGCAGATGATGTTGGCGCCGAAACGCGCCAGGGCGTATGCGAAGGAGTGAATCGTGCGGCTGTAGCGCAGATCGCCCGCCAAAACCACATCGATGCCCTCGATGCGCCCGTGCTCCACCCAGAGGTTGTAGAGGTCGCACAGGGTCTGGGTCGGGTGCTCGTGGCTGCCATCGCCGGCGTTGATGACGGGCACGCTGGAGTAGCTCGCCGCCAGACGCGCGGCGCCCTCGCTCGGGTGGCGCAGGACGATGATGTCCGAGTAGCTGCCCCCCACCACGCGCACGGTGTCCGCCAGGGACTCGCCCTTGGAGGCGCTAGACTGGCTCATGTCCGCCGCCGTCACCACGCCGCCGCCCAGGCGCAGCATGGCCGACTCGAAGGACAGGCGCGTACGCGTGGAGGGCTCGTAGAAGAGGCTGGCGGAAATCAGGCCCGGGCAGAGGGAGGCCCAGGCGCGCGGATCCCGGGCGAACTCCTGGGCGCGCTCAAACAACTCACGAATCTCCGCCAGGGAGAGGTCGTCGATGGATACGAGGTGGCGCGGTCCGCTCATGTGCGTCTGTAGGGGCCAGGCCCCGCCCGTGGTCCCCCGGCACCGGAGGCCGAAGGTAGATGCGCATGCGGCCCTCGGGGCCACGCACCCAGGCCACTGTATCCCCCGGGCGGAGATTCATCAATAGCAGCGGGCCGGAAGGACCCCACCGGTGGTCAGCGCAGGTCCGGGAGCAGCCACAGACGTGCTCTCCCTTGGGACAAGGGGCGCTAGCGGAGCTGGGGGCCTGGGATTGGCTGCAGGAGGCGCAGGAGGGCCGGCCCGACGGGCGGGGCCTCCCCGCCGTCTGTGGTTCCCCTGATAGTGCGCTCCAGGACCTCGAGCTGCTCCCGCCGAAAGGGCACCGGCGTCCGTGGTTCCCAGGCCTTCAGCGGCAGATCGAAGTGCTCCCTGAACAGGCGCGCCACCTCGTCGCGCGTGGCCTGGGGCTGCTCCCGGGCGGCGACGCTCCCCGGCGCGACCCGGCCGGCCCGCGTGGTGATGCGGCGCAGGGCCGCGGCTGGAACGCCTTCCCGCAGCGGCTCTCCCGCCCCGGCCCCGGCCCCGGCCGCGGGCGCGGGCGCGGGCGCACACCAGAAGACCAGCTCGGCCCGCTCCGCCAGGCTCCGAGCCCGCTCCTGGCCGACCGCCTCCACCTCCGCCTCCGCCTGGGCCCCGCCGTCTCCGTCCGCACCGCCCCCCGGCCCGGCGAGTTCCCGCAGACCCGCCGTATCCACCAGCTGCACCGGCCACTCGCCGAACAGGGCCGCCTCCCCGAGGGCGTCACGGGTGGTCCCGCCCTGCCTGTGGACCAGGGCCCGATCCTCCCCCAGGAGCGTGTTGAAGAGCGTCGACTTGCCCGCGTTCACCGGCCCGGCCAGGACCACGGTCACGGGGCGCAGGACACGGGCCGCCCGGCGACCGGCGGCGAGCAGCTGGCGCAGGCCGGCCAGTTGGCGCTTCCGGGACTTGCCCTCCAGCTCAGCCAGAGCCCGGCCCAGGGCTCCATCAGCCTGGTCGAGCAGGATGCGCGCGGCGGCCTCGCAGGAGGCCTGGCGGAGATCCGCCAGGGCAGCCTCCTCCAGGCTGGTCGGCGCGGGCTCCGGCTGGATGCCGCCCAGCTCGCGGGCCACGGCCTCAACCACCGCGGGACTCCCGTGCAGGTGCAACTCCAGGTGCCCGGGATCGTGGATCACCACGAGGGCCTCATCCAAGGTGTCGGCCCCGCGCTTGAGGGTCACGAGATGCGGCCCGCCCCCCACCAGTGATCGCCCGCCGGAGAGGGCCTCCAGGCGCGCCTGGGCTCCCTCCCCGGTCAGCTCCATGATCGACAGGGCGCCGACACCGGGCGCACTCAGCTCCCGTAGACGGAGCCGGGCCCCGGCATCACCGCCGGGCGAAGCATCACCGGGCGGCACCATCAGGCGGCCTCACTCGCCGGGATCACCGGGCGCTCCCATGAACTAAAGCTCGGCTCCCTTGGCCAGCGCCATGGCCGCCCGCAGGCCGCGCCCCACCAGGTGCTCGTCGTAAACAACTCGTCGGTCACCGAAGAGGCCGGCCCGTTCCAGAAAACAGGCCGCACCGCCGGTCAAAACGACCGGTGCTCCCGCCAGCCCGGCCTCGGCGGCCACAGCCTCCGCCAGGGCCCGCACGGCTCCGGCGAAGCCCACGGAGACACCGGCCGCCAGGGCCTCCCCCGTGTCCTGTCCCAGGGCGTGGGCCGCGGGCCGGGGCTCGCCGCGCGGCAGGCGGGCCGTGCCGCTTTCCAGGCAGCCCGCCAAGAGATCCGGCCCCGGGGCGATGGCGCCGCCCAGGAAGACGCCGGCCGCCAGCTCCGATTCTCCCACCGCGTCCACGGTGACCGCCGTGCCCGCATCGACCACCAGGGCCGCCCCGGAGGTCAGCTCCACGGCTCCGCGGGCGGCGAATAGCCGATCGAGGCCCACGGTCTGCGCGGCGCGGCAACTGTTCTCGAGACCGTGGTCCGGCGGGACGAGCACTGGTCCCAGTCCGTGCCCCTCCAGGACGGCCCGGGCCCCGCTGGCGAGGCCCGTCTGCCCCACGGTACAGACCGCCGCACCGGCCCGACGGCCGAGCTCACCGAGCCATGAGTCCAGCAACGCTCCCAGGGCGACGCCAAACTCGTCCGTCCCCATGTCACAGGAAATGATCGACGACTTGTGTGGCCCCCGGGCGGCGCCCTCCCAGAGAGCTGCTTTGGCTCGGCTGTTGCCGATGTCCAGGGTCAGGAGAAGGGCTTCCATGGGCGCTGAGAGGGTAACACCGGACAGGCCGGAAGGGTCCCTTGCCCTGCGCCTGTTCCCGCGCCTCGCCGCCCCCGGCCCCCGGTCCCCGGCCCGCCGCCTACTGCCGCGGGGATTCGTAGGTGATCGTGCGCGTGCGGCCCATGTTCTCCACTTCCACCTCCCAGGTGTTGTAGCGGTCCGAGTTCGTCTTGGCGAAGTGGATGGCCTCCTGGGCGCTGGAGACCGCGTGGCCGTTGATGCTCTTGATCACATCACCGCCCTGCACGCCGTGGCGCTCGGCGATGGAGCCCGAACGCACCTCGAGGATTTCCACGCCGTCGTAGCGTCCTGTGCGCGGATCCCGGTGGCGGCTGTGGCGCACATCCTGGGAAAGCGTGGCGGACCAGTTCTCCGCCAGGAAGGTGGCGTCCTCGGTGCCGATGCGATAGCGGTTGCGACCGATGATCGCGGTCTGCTCCGGTCGAAAGGCCGGCACGTTGGAAACAGGAATGCCCCCGTTGTCCACGCGGTGAATGACCTGGCCTTCTCCGACGAAGACCATCGTGCCGGTCTCCAGATCGACCTCCGGCGCAACGGTCTCGTGGGCCCGCTCCGTGTCCTCGAAGGCGAAGACAATACCCTCGACGGTGATAGCTTCCACACGGATGTGCGTCTGGGGAGCGGGCAGGCTCTCGCCCACCTCCAGGTACTCGTCATCCGGACTGGCACTGGGCACGGCCGAGCGCGAGGAGTAGGTGACATAGGCGGAACTGCCCGCCGGGTCGGAGAGGTCCACCTGGAGCATCTGCACGGCGATCAGATCGGAGACCGGGACCGTCGAGCGCTGCGTCGTGGCAGCGCCCGTGTCCTCCGGCTCCACGGCCTTGACGGTGACCTTGCCGGTCCAGTTCAGCTCATGGAAGTGGCGCTTGATCTCCGTGTAGGCGACCAGCTCCTGCTTCTGGATAGCGACCTGCTCCACATCCTCCAGGACCGCGCGCACGCTGTCCGCGTCGAAGGTGTTCTGCTTCTCCTCGAGGTTGAGGACGAAATCGGCCACGGTGGCGCCGAGGCCCGCCGTCAGGGCGGCTGAAACGACCCAGATGAGGATCTTTGTCTGTGCGATGTTGAGGGGCATCTTGCTGGCATCCTAACCGGGTCTTCCGGGCACCTGCCAGGGTGACCCGGTGAGTTTGCTGGGAGGTGGCGAGGCAGGGCAGTGGCGGGCACTGACTGGGCGCTCTAGGGGGCCAGGGACGAGCGGCGGTGGACCCTATTCCCGGCTGTTTGGTCGATCCGGGGTCGAATTGTCCAGGGGCCGCCGATAGCCCGTTCGGGGCTCCGAGATCAGGCGCAGGCCAGAGTCCGTGGCAGCCTCCGCCTCGGGCAGGTGGTCGGGGCTGGGATGCGTTGCCGGCAGAGGCGGATCCGGATCCGGAAGGGACTCCCGGTCAGCCAGAGCCTGGGGCTCAATCCCCGGCCCGCGCCGCACGGCCTCTTGGCCACCATGGAGGCCGCGCATGGTCATGTGCAGCTCCTCCGGCCGATCGCTGGCGGACAGGGCCGTCTTCCGGTCAATGCGACCGGCCGCCACCAACTCCTCCAGACAGCTGTTGAAGGAGGCCTGGCCCGGATCCCGGCGAGCTTCGAGCAGGGCCGCCAGGCCCGCGCTGTCGCCTTCCTCCAGCAGTTCCCGGGAGGTCGGTGAGGGCAGCATGATCTCCCAGGCGGGGACCTGTTCCGCTGCCGAACTCGAACCGACACCCGGCCGCTCCCCGGCTCCGATCTCTGGCAGGGCCGGCAGCAGCCGCTGGCTGAGGATGCCGGCCAGGTGGCGCGCCAGGCGCCCTCGTATTTCAGCGGCCCGGGAGGCGGGGAAGAAATCCAGGATGCGATCCACGGTCTGGATCACATTGGTCGTGTGCAGGGTGGAGCACACCAGGTGCCCGGTCTCCACGGCTTCCAGGACGGCGACGACGGTCTCCGCATCGCGCATCTCCCCGATCACCAGCACATCGGGACTCTGGCGCAGGGCGTGGCGCAGCCCCTCGGCAAAAGAAGGACAATCCGTGCCCACCTCGCGCTGGCTGATCACGCAGCGCCCCTCCTCAAAGATGAACTCCACCGGGTCTTCCAGGGTGATCACGTGGCCGCTGCGCTCCTCGTTCCTGTGCTGGAGCATGGCAGCCAAGGTTGTGGACTTGCCCGCTCCGGCGGCACCGGTGACGAGCACCAGGCCACGCTCGGAAAGGGCCAGCTGTTCGAGGGTTTCCCGGGGCAGGCCGAGGTCCGCCAGGCGTGGAGCGGCGGTGTGAATACGCCGGAAGACGGCCGCCGGTCGCCCCCGCTGGCGGTAGGCGTTCATGCGAAAGCGCCCGCAACCGAGCAGCTCCACGGAACCGTCAACGGATCCCGCCGCATGCCAACGCTTCCGCCGGGTGGCGTCGAGAAAACCGTCGATGGCCTCCTCCAGGGCTATGCTCCCCGGCAGGGGGCCGCTGATGAACTCCAACTCACCGGCCACGCGCCAGGCCGGTCGCTGCCCGCCGCGCAGGATCAAATCACTGGCCCCGGCCCGGGCCATGGCCCGCAGCCAGTCCTCCACCAGCGCCCGCCCGGCGGCGCCGGCGCGTGTCTTCTCCACTTCGTGTTCCTCGCCCATATTGCTCCCCAGCCACTCCACCTCAGGCCTGTCCCCACGCCCCCGCACGGGGCCGTGATACCGGGTAATCACATCGGCACTGCCGTAGGGCAATCTTGAGTTTGGCCGCCGTGCTCAGTGCGCGGCACAGCCAACCCTGCGGTGGGGACTTGCGGGCCACCTCTCGATAGTACCCCACGCCCTCCGCGCCCTGACTCGCGCATGGGAAGACAGGGGCTCCCGGACCCCGCTGCTCACCAACTCCCGCATGCCTTCACGGCCGGGCTGAGCACCGTGGGTTCCGGGACAAACAACTCGGGGCAGGGACACCAGAGACCCTATGCTGGGTGCCATGCGCAGCGTTGTCATCAGACGGCCCGGAGGCCACAAGCGGCTGGTCATGGAAGAGCTGCCTGACCCCAGCCCCGGGCCCGGCGAGATCCTGGTGGCGACCGAAGCCATCGGCGTCAACTACGCGGACTGCATCGTGCGCATGGGCCTGTACGCCTCGGCCAAGGAGTACGTGGGCTGGCCGATCACGCCAGGCTTCGAGTTCGCCGGGAAGGTGCTGGCCCTGGGGGCTGATGTGCGGCCCGCCGCACCGGGAACCGAGCTGCCCGCAGTCGGCGACGCCGTGGTCGGGCTCTCGCGCTTCGGCGCCTACAGCACCCATGTCTGTGTGCCCGCCCGGAACCTGTTCCCACTGCCGGGCGGCCTCTCGCCCGTGGAGGCGGCGGCCCTGCCGGTCAACTTCCTGACCGCCTGGTACGCCCTGGAGGAGCTGGCTCCGGTGGGCCCCGGCTCCCGGGTTCTGGTGCACTCTGCCGCCGGCGGCGTGGGCTCCATGGCCATTCAGGTGGCCCGGGCCCGGGGAGCGGAAGTGACGGCCGTGGTCGGCGCCCCGCACAAGGTGGCCACCGCCCGGGAGCTGGGCGCCACCCATGTGATCGACAAGTCGAGCAGCATGCTGTGGCCCGCCGCGGCCGAATGCGCCGGGGCGGGAGCGGGCGCATCTCCGGCCGGATTTCAGGTCATCCTCGATGCCAACGGCACGGAGACCCTGCGCCGGGGCTACGGCCACCTGGCCCCGGAGGGGCGCCTGGTGACCTACGGCTTCGCCAGCCTCTTGGCCCGGGGCGCCGCCCGCCCGAATCCCCTGCGCCTGGCCTGGGGCTGGCTGCGGCGGCCGCGCTTCGACCCGCTGGAGATGATCAACGCCAACAAGAGCGTCATGGGCTTCAACCTGTCGTACCTCTTTCATCGCCAGGAGGCGGTCAGCCGCGCCCTCGCGCGCCTGAATGAGCTCCTGGAGAGCAATCGGCTAAAGCTGCCGCCCATTACGCCCTATCCCCTGACGGATGTCGCCGGCGCCCATGGCGACCTGGAGTCCGGCAGCACCGTGGGCAAGCTGGTGCTCATCCCCTGAGTTCCGGACCGGCCCTCGGGGCCCGAAGGTGATCCGGATGGCGTTCGAGAGGTTGTTGTGCGGATAGATATCCGACGGATCGCGGTCCAAGCCTGGAAGTAGAACCGAGTTTGCTCCCGGATGCACAGCTAGACCTGGCGCGATGCCCGGAGCATGCCGCCAGGAGCGGAGGCTGTCTGCCCAATGCCGGCCACGGGCGCCGCAGCGCCGCTCTTACTGCTCCCAGGGCAAGCCGGTGCGCTCGGTGCCGCCGGTCTCCTGGCGCACGAGCTCCCGGGCCAGACGCAGGAGGTCCTTGAGGCCCAGGCGGCGGGCGGAGGAGATGGGCAGGACCGGGAGGCCGAGCTCCCTCCCCAACTCCAGAGCGGCGGCGCGCGTGATGTCATCCTCCACCTTGGAGGCCACCACCAGGCGCGGGCGCGAGGCAAGGGTCTGCGAGTAGGCTGAGAGCTCCTCTTCGATCGCGCGATAGGCGGCGGCGGGCTCCGGCTCGGAGACGTCGACCAGGTGCAGGAGCACGGCACAGCGCTCCACATGGCGCAGGAACTGGTGTCCCAGGCCGTGGCCTTCGGCCGCACCCTCGATCAGGCCCGGCAGGTCCGCGATGACGAGCGTGTCGTAGTCCCCCACCGGAGCGATGCCCACATGGGGTGCGAGGGTGGTGAAGGGGTAGTCGGCCACCTTGGGACGCGCGGCGGTGACCGCCGAGAGGAAGGTGGACTTGCCGGCGTTGGGCAGGCCGACCAGGCCCACCTCGGCCACCAGCTTGAGTTCCAGGCGCAGCTTGCGGCTTTCACCGGGCAGGCCCGGCTTGGCCTGGCGCGGCACCTGGCGTACCGGGGTGGCGAAGCGCGTGTTGCCATGGCCGCCCCGGCCCCCCTCCGCTGCCACCAGCTCGGCCCCGGGCGTGGCCAGATCCTTCAGCAGGTTGCCGTGCTCCGCATCGAGGACCAAGGTCCCCACGGGAACTTCGATTACTCGACTCTTGCCCCGCCGCCCACTGCGCTTGCGCGGCCCACCGGCGCGGCCGTTCTCCGCGCGGTAGTGGTGGTTGCGCCCCACGCGCAAAAGGGACGACTCCGTACCCACGGCACGCAGGATGACATGGCCCCCGTGGCCCCCGTCGCCCCCGTCAGGTCCACCTTCAGACACGTACTTCTCACGCCGGAACGATACGAGACCGTCTCCGCCCTTGCCGGCAGCCACGTCGATGATGGCCTCATCGCGGAACACGAGAGATTCTCCTGGGCCGCGCCCGCCGATCCCGACGGGCAGGAAGCGCCCTAGACCTCGGCCAGCGGGTCGATGTGGACCCGGCGCCCAGCCTGGTAGCGGACGGTGCCGTCGGTCAGGGCGTAGAGCGTGTAATCATTGCCCAGGCCCACATTCTGGCCGGGCTTGAAGCGCGTTCCACACTGGCGAACCAGGATGGTGCCCGCGGTCACGCGCTGGCCTCCCCAACGTTTGACACCGCGAAACTGCGGATTCGAATCACGACCGTTCCGGGTGGAACCTTGTCCCTTCTTATGTGCCATGGTCTGGTTGCTCCTTAGTCTGTGCTAGCCGTCGATGGCGGTGATGCGGACGTTGGTGTACTTCTGCCGATGGCCCTTCTTGACGCGCACATTCTTGCGGCGCTTGAAACGGAAGACGACCAACTTGGGGCCCTTGGATTCCCCGAGCACCTCGCCGGTGACGCGGGCGCCTTCGATCAGCGGCGTGCCGACCTTGGTCTCACCTTCGTCGCCGAGCAGCAGCACGGAATCGAAGGTCACGGTGTCACCGGCAGTGAGTTCCTGATTCAGGTCGCAGGCGACGATGTCGCCCACACGCACGGTGGTCTGCTGGTTTCTGTCGCTGATGATCGCGTACAAGGGTGCTCCCTCGTTATCCCGCGGTGGATTACCTCCCGCGGGCGGCTTAGGTGCCGGGTTTCTGGCTCGGACGGGTTCAGATGAAGGGCGAAGATTCTAGCGGCTGGGCCCGGCCCGGGGCCAGGGGCGCCCGAAAAAAGTTGGTGCCCCGGAGCTAATTACAGCCCCGGGACACTCGAAAAGCCTGTTTTTTAGCGCTTGCGCCGTCCGCCGGGACGCACTTCGCGGCCATCCGAGCGCATGTAGCACAGCACGCTGTCGTCTAGTTGATCGGGTACGGCGGTGAAACGAATCTCGCGCTCGTGCTGCTTCTCGAGCTCGCGCACGCGGTCCATGCGGCGCCTCTTCACATACTCGATGGTGTCCGGGTGGGCTCGCACCTCCACGGAGCTGAAGCCCTTGAGGGTCAGCGCTGAGCCCAGTCGGCGTAGCAGCGCAGCGGAGCGCGACTCCACAGTCCGTACACGGCCCTGACCACGGCAGCGAGGACAGTTGGTGAAGAGCTTCTTGTTCATGCCCGGCCCCAGGCGCTGGCGCGTCAGTTCGAGCAGCCCGAACTGGGAGATACGCCCCACGCGGCTGCGGGCGCGGTCGGAGACCAGTTCATCGCGGAAATCCCTCTCTACGGCCCGATTGCTGGCCGGACGCATCATATCGATGAAGTCGATGACCAGAATGCCTCCCAGGTCGCGCAGGCGGATCTGGCGAGCGATTTCGGGAACGGCTTCCAGGTTGGTCATCAAGGCCGTTTCCTCGAAGTCATTCTTGCTCGAGCGCGTGCGCCCCGAGTTGACATCGATGGCCACCAGAGCTTCGGCCTGGTCGAACACAATCGAACCCCCGGAGGGCAGCTCGATGCGCCGGGAAAAGATCTTTTCGAACTCCTGTTCGAGTCCGTGGTGGTGGAAGATCGGGCGGTCGCCATCGTGCAAATGGATGCGATCCTCATGCTCGGGCATCAGACGCCGGGTGAAGTCGAGCACCTGCTCGTAGGTCTTCTCGTCGTCCACGACGACCTTCTCAGTGGACAGGTCAAAGAGATCGCGCATGGTGCAGATGGCCATGTCCGACTCCTGATAGAGGGGCATCGGCCCACGCCCCAGGGGCAGGCGCTTGCTGAAGTTCGTCCAAACCCCGAGCAGGTAGTCCAGGTCGCGCTTGATCTCCTCCTTGGTCTTCTTGGTACCCGCCGTGCGCACGATGATGCCCATGCCCTCGGGCACATTCAGGCTGTCGAGGATCTTCTTCAAGCGCTTGCGCTCCTTCTCGTCCTCGATCTTGCGACTGATGCCCACGCGCGCCATGGACGGCATTAGCACCAGGAAGCGGCCGGGGATTGAGATGTAGGTGGTCAGGGTCGGGCCCTTGTCCCCAATCGACTCCTTGGTCACCTGCACGGCGACGGACTGGCCAACCTTGAGCAGGGACTCGATGGGATTGCGCGGCCGCGAACGCCGGGGCGCCTGACGGCCACCGCGCTTGCCAGCTCCGGAACGGCCGTCCCGGCCACCCTTCTTCTTCTTGCTGTCCTCGGCCTCCTCCAACTCCTCGCCCAATGAAGGTTGGCTGGAGCTTTCGTCCCACTCCTCGGGATCGACGGCGGCAGTCAGGAGCTTGCCGAGGGTGAAGCCCTTTTCTCCGTAGATGGAGAGCACATCAGAGGTATGCAGGAATCCGTTTCGGCCCTGGCCGAAATCCACGAAGGCTGCCCCGATGGCCGGCTCGAGGTTGACGACCTTCCCGCGATAGACATCGTTGACCAGTGATTTCTGGCTCTCCACGGACATCATGAAGTCGGTGATGCGCCCGTCCCGGGCCACGGCCACGCGCTGCTCCTCGTCATTGGCCACGTTCACGAGGATCGTGGCATCGCGCGGGATCTCCTTCTCCGGCTGCGCCGCCTTTCTGGTAACCACCTTGCGCCCGCTCTTCTTGGCAGTCCTCTCAGTGGCCTTCGTGGTCGTCTTCTTGGTTGTCTTCTTGGTTGTCTTCCTGGTTGTCCTCTTGGCCGCCTTCTTGGTGGTCTTCTTGGCAGCTTTCTTGCGAGTGGACTGCTTCCGGCGTCCGGAGCGCCCACCCTGATCCGCTGCGGCCTCTTCGACTAGCTCCGCATCATGCGGAAGATCCGGAAGATCCGGCAGATCATCGACCTCGCCGGGGATGGCGTCGGCCAGGCCAGCGCGCGCCCCCTTACCACTCCGGCCGCGTCCCCCGCGGGAGCCCCTCGAGCCGCGCTTGCGGCGCACGCCGTCAGCGGCCTGCCGCTCCTCGCCGCCCCGCTTGTCAGTTGTCGAGCGGGAGCTCTTCGTCTCCGCCGCCCCCTGCTTGTCCTGGGCTTCACCCGCGTCGGCTGCAGCGGCCTCCCGCTGGCCCCCCGTCCCACGGCGACTGCCGGAGCGTCGCCGCCGCGTGCGCGGCTGTGCCTCCGAGGAATCCGCAGCGTCGGCGGCCTGTGCCTTGGTGGTGCCCCGACCAGCGCCCTCTCCCTTGCCGCGGCCGGCGGACCGCCGCCCCCGGGAGCCGGAGCGGCCGCCCCCCTTGGCCTGGCCCTCTGATCCCCCAGCCTCCCCGCTGGTCTCGGCGCTCTTCTTTTCGGCGCTGGAACGCCCACGGCCGCGACCGCCGCCGGAGGAAGCCCGGCGCCCGGAGCCGCGCGCCTGGCCATCGGACGCCTTTTCGCCACCCTTGGCCTGCTTGGTTTCCTTGGCCTGCTCCTTGGCCGCCGTACCGGAACGGCGCCGGGCCTTCTTCTTGCGCTGGTGCGCGGCCGTGTCGAGTCCGGCACCGAAGCCGGATCTCTGCTCTCCGCCACCGGACGAGGAGCCCTCTGCACCACCCCCGGAGGAGTCGGTATGGGAAGCAGAGTGCGAGTCAGTTGCGAAGCTGGAGGAGCCGTCCGAACCCGGTAGGCCAGGGGCCCCCGGGAGATCTGATTTGTTCATGTTGTCGTTTCGGGCGCCCTTGGACGCCTGGCCGGGGCGAACGCTCTTGGGGGTGCTGCCTCCGCCTGCAGGAACCGCGCAGCCGAAGCTCCGCGCCGAGCTCGCGCTCATCCGCACAGGGTTGCTCGCAGTGCTCAAACACGCGTTGGTGAAGAGCTCGGCGGAGCTGGGGCGCTCCCGAGGACATTTCGCCCGGGCCGCTGGGTTGTTTGTGCCGCCCCCGGAAGGGCCGGGGGCCGTGTATGGTTCTGGGCCTCAGAAAGCTCCGGAGTCGGCTGCTGGCCGACTAGGACCCGGAGGGGAGGCCGTCGAGATCTATGCTGCCCTATCCGGAGGGTCCTGTCGAACCCGCTGGTGGGATTTGTTTCCCGGCGGGCGTTGCAGGGGCCGGGGGGGGCCGGCGGGCGGCCCCGGGAACGCTTGGGGCGGCGCCCGGGGCATCCCCGGTGTCACTTAATTCATCGGCCTGAACCGACTCGCCCTCCCCCGGGGCCTGCTCTTCTCCCGGGAACACATGCCCATCCACCACTTGGGGGACGGCCTGGGGCAGGGCCGGCGGCCCCTGCCAGGTGTCAACTTCAGGGGCGGCTTCCCCTTCGATGAGAGCGCCGTCGATCAGGGCGTCCAGCTCCTCGCGCAGGCGGCGATCCCGGCGCTCCAGCTCCTGGTTCAGGATGGCCCGGGCGTCGTCCCGCCCGTGGAGGATGGTGGGTGTGATGAAAATCATCAGGCTGCGCCGATCTTCCGTGTCCGTCTCGTGCTTGAAGAGCTCGCCCAGGAGCGGAATCGAGGAGAGAAACGGGACGCGGCTCTCGCTGGTGGCCTTCGAGTCCGTGGTCAACCCGCCGATGACCGCCGTCTGCCCGCTGTCCAGCATCATGTTCGTGACCAGCGTCGAGGAGCGCGTGCGCGGCAGGGCGATGGAACCCTCCAGACCCGAGGCGCCCAGGGTGAATACATCGAACCCCTGGGGAGCGAGGGCGCTGGAGCCCGTGCCAGAGAGGCTGGTCTCCTTGGGAATCACTTCCAGCTCAATGCGCTCGGTGCCCGGCACCACATGGGGCCGGATGAGCAGTTGAAAACCCACCTCCACCGGCGAGTTGGCGGCCTCGGTAACCGAGAGCGAGAGGCCGCCGGCCTGACCCTGCTCAGTCTTGGCTTCGGCATAGCGAATCGTCTCCCCCACGAAGATGGTCGCCTCGCGCCCGTCGAGGGTCACGATCTTCGGAGCCTGGATGACCTCCGTCGAACTGTCCCGCTGCAACAGGCGCAGGGTGGCCTGGAACTGGGTGAAGTTCAGAGCGCCAAAAATCGTGTCGGGGAACACGGTGGTGCCCACATTCAAGTTCTCATCGGCCCAGGGTCCGCCGTTGTTGTTGACGATCATGCCGTCCTCGAAGCCGTTGTTGCCGGCCAGGTCGAAGGGGAAGGTGATCGGGATCTGACCGCCGGATATGCTGGCCAT
>DASCNH010000006.1:0-12611 GCA_036011365.1 Planctomycetota bacterium
CGCCATCACGCAGTGCCGCGAGCTGCTGGCAGCCGGTGCCCCGGGCGTGCACTTCTACACGTTGAACAAGAGCCACGCCACGCGCTCGATCCTGGCCGCCCTGCGCGGCTAGCACGCATCCCTTGCCAGGCCTTGCACCACAGCGTGCCCGCCGTTCGCCGGCGGGCCCTGGGGCATGCTCTGGCAAATGATGTGGGCTTGTCCGCTACTGCAGGATCGGCAGCTCGGCGTGGGAGGCGACGGCCACCTTGCGCACCATCTCGCCGGCGATCCTCTCGAAGGTCGCGGCCAGGGCTGAAGCGGGGGCCGAGACTGTGATTGGATCACCACCGTCTCCGCCGACGCGCACGGCGGGATCCAGGGGAATGCGGCCCAGGACCGGGAAGCCAAATTTCTCGGCCAGGCGTTCGGCGCCGCCCTCGCCGAAGACCGGGATCACCGTCTCGAAGGCGCCGGCCGCGTCGATGGCGAGGGTTTCGCCGGTGTCCAGGGTGATGCACTGGCCACCGCTGGCGCCGGTGACGCTGCCGGAGATCCGGTAGCCGGCCATGTTCTCGACGATGCCGAGCACATCCACATTGACCTGCTGGAACATGGCCACGGCCTTGCCCACATCGAAGGTCGAAACGGCTTGCGGCGTTGTGACGAGCACGGCTCCGGTGAGCGGCACGATCTGGGCCAGGGACAGTTGGGCATCGCCGGTGCCCGGGGGCATGTCGACGAGCAGGTAGTCGAGTTCGCCCCAACGGACATCGGAGAGGAACTGCTCCAGCAACTTGTGGATCATGGGGCCGCGCCAGATGACCGGCTTGTCATCTTCGAGCAGGTAGCCGAGGGACATGGTCTTGACCCCGTGGCGTTCCTTTGGGATCAGCTGGCGGTCCACCTGCTCCGGATGGCCCTTGAGGCCCATCATCATGGGCACATCCGGCCCGTAGACATCGCAGTCGAGCAGGCCCACGCGCGCGCCGGTCCGGGCCAGGGCGCAGGCCAGGTTGACGGCCACTGTGCTCTTGCCCACACCGCCCTTGCCGCTGGAGACGGCGACGATGTGGCGGATGTCCGGACTGATCTCCCGCGGCGCTTCCTGCTGGCGCGGAACGGCCGTCATCTCGACCTTGACGGCGGTTACGCCGGGGATGGCGCGCAGCTTCTCCTCTGCCTCGTTGCGCAACTGGTCCTTCAGCGGGCAGGCGGGCGTCGTCAGGTTGATCGTGACGCTGACCAGACCATCGCAGACAGCGTTCTTCGTTATGAAGCCGAGGCTGACGATATCGCGGCCGAGATCCGGGTCGATCACGGTACTGAGGGCTGCTAGTACTTGTTCCTTGGTTACTTCGCTCACGGGATTGTCTGGGGGCAGGGGGCCGGTGGGGCGCTGCAGGCCCTAGGGAGGGTCTGGGCGGTGTTTTCGGGCACCTAGGGTAGTCTGTTTTCCCCGAGACTCAAGGTGTGCCCCAACTGCCTGTTTCCGGCAGATGGTTGGCGGTCATGGGGCGCGCAGCACGCCTAGGGCCACGTATCCCCTCTAACGGACAAGTCCAGTGATCCCGCGGGAAGAAACCGCTGCCCACCGGCGTCTCTTGATCCGGCATCGGAAAGCAGATTCCCAATAACGTCACTGCGCACCTTCAACTCCTGACATAGAACCGCGAAATCAAAATGAATGCCCTCCTGATCCTGCCTGCCCTGCTTCTCTCCTGTAACTCCGTTGCCATGTTCGCTCCCAGGTCCACGCCCGCTGCCTGCTGCGCGGAGCGCTTTCCAGAGGCCCAGTCGCCGCTTTCCGTCAAGGGGGGCGCCGAGGGGACCAACCTGGGGGATGTCCTGGGCAACTTGTCCCGGAGCACTGGCCTTGTGGTCACCGCCAGCAGTGCGGTCAGCGGGATGCTGGCCGCAACCGGCGCGGGCCTCATGGCGGATGCGGTAATTCCGGCTGAAGAGGCCTACTCCTTCACCGAGTCCCTGCTGGCCGCCAACGGGTTCTACATCAGCTCGATCCACGGGGGACAGACACCCACAATCCAGATCGTTGACGTGAGATCCACCCGGGATTTCCAGTTCCTGGCGGTGGCCCCGGCGGAGCTGGACTCGTTCTCCGCGCACCCTTCACTTCTGGTTACCGTGAACATCGAAATGAAGACTGCGGACACCCGGCAGTTCGCGAACTCCATGCGGCAGGTCTTAACAAACCCTGCCTCGGAGCGCATCGTGGCCTTTGGGAGTTCAGGAGCGCTTCAGCTCTCTGGTCCCACGACGTTGGTGAAGAGCATGATCGCCTTGGCCCAAGCTGCTGACGGGGCAGCCGAGGCGAGAGCTGCCAAGGCTGCCGGCAGCGCCGCAGAGGATCGTTGAGCCACCTGGGGCCAGCCCCAAGGCCCCACTCCCAGCCCCGCATCCTCCCACCCCCACACACGGGCAACGCCTGAACAGGCCGAGCCCACTACGGCCGCGGCCGGGTCCCTCGCCCGGTCGCGGCTTCTCTCGTTGCCCATTCCCCCTGGGGCCCCCGCTCCCTAGGCTCTGGTCATGGACGCGCAAGAGGGGCAGGGGTCGGCACAAGCAGCGCAGCCGCCGGCGGTCTGCCTGCTCTCCGGCGGCATGGATTCCGCGGTGGTGCTGGCGGAGGCCGAGGCCGCCGGCTTCGCGCCCCACGCCCTTTCCTTCAGTTACGGACAGCTGCACGACCTCGAACTGCACGCCGCGCGGCGCGTGGCGGCGTCCCAGGGAGTGACGGACCACCGCATCGTCACCGTCGACCTGGCGATCCTCGGCGGCTCGGCCCTGGTCGGCGACGGCAGTGTGCCCCTGGACCGCGACGGCGGAGACATCGGCCGCGGCGTGCCGGTCACCTATGTCCCGGCGCGCAACACGGTCTTTCTCTCCATCGCCCTCGGCTGGGCGGAGGTCCTCGGTGCCCGGGACATCTTCATCGGCGTCAATGCCGTGGACTACTCGGGCTATCCGGATTGCCGGCCGCAGTTCCTGCGCGCCTTCGAAGCCCTGGCGAAGACGGCCACGGCCGCCGGTGCCGAAGGTGGCGCGCACTTCTCAGTTCACGCACCACTGATGGAGCTCTCCAAGGCGGACATCGTGCGCCGGGCAGCCGTCCTCGGCGTGGACCTCGGTCTGACGCACACCTGCTATGCGCCCGTGGCCCGAGGTGTTGAAGGCCCGTTCCTGTCCTGTGGTCGCTGCGATGCCTGCCAACTGCGTCTGGCGGGCTTTGCCGAGGCGGGGCTGGAAGATCCCGTACCCTATGCGGACACTGCTGGCAGCCACCGAACACCGTGAAGATAATCAAGCAACGCATCAACGCCATCCTGGCGCCGGCGGAAGGGGGAGATCTCCTCAGCCGCGCCGTCGACCTGTTCGTCTTGATCCTGATCCTGCTGGACCTGACGGCCTTCATCATCGGCTCCATCCCCGCCGTCGATGCGGCCTATCGCGCGGTCTTCAGCGAGTTCGAGCACTTCGTGCTGACGGTCTTCGGTGTTGAATACGCCCTGCGCGTGTGGACCTGTACCGCTGACCCGCGCTTCGCTTCACCGTTCCGCGGCCGCCTGCGCTACATGGTCTCGCCCATGGCCCTGATCGATCTGTGCGCCATCCTGCCGTTGATCGCGCTCCTGCCGAGCAACGAGCTGATCGGCCACTTCTTCCCGGAGGAGTTGACTGCCCTGCGTTCCTTCCGCCTCATGCGTCTGGCGCGCCTGGGCAAGGTGGCGCGCTACTCCATCTCCGTGCGCACCCTGGGCCGCGCTCTGCGCAGCATCCGCCAGGAACTGGCCGTGATCGGCATTGTCATGCTGCTGGTTCTGCTCGTGGCCAGCACGCTGTTTTTCGCCGCCGAGGGTGACGGACATCCGCGTGGTGACTTCTCCTCGATCCCCGACTCCATGTGGTACGCCGTGGTGGTGATGACCACCGTGGGCCTGGGGGATGTGGCCACGGTGACCACGGCCGGCAAGGTCCTGACGGCCATCATCGCCATGTTTGGTATTGCCATGTTCGCGGTTCCGTCCGGCCTGCTCGGGGCGGCCTTCGTCGAGGAGTTCCGCCGCCAGGGAAGCGAGAACGATGGGGAGGGAGGCGAGGACGATGCCCAGGCCTGTCCCCACTGCGGCGCTCACCTGGGGAGCAGCGGCCGGGGAGAGCGGGTGTCCGGGTCCGGGGAAGCTGGGAGTATTGTCGATCCGCGGGGCGCGGGGCGGTGAGCGAAGCCCCCACGCCGCCCGGCCGGGGCCTGCCCCAGCCCGTACCCGTCGACGACCCGCGCCTCCCGGGCCTGCGCCTTCTGCTCGGCACCGTGGACCGCCTGCGGGACGAAGGTGGCTGTCCCTGGGATCGCAAGCAGACCCTGGCCAGCATGGGGCAGCATCTGGTCGAGGAAGCCTGGGAGCTGGTGGAGGCCGTGGAGGTCGCGGCCTCGGATTCCCCGGGTGCTCCCGAGCGCAAGGCCCACGTGGCGGACGAAGCCGGAGACGCCTTGATGGTGCTCTTCCTGATGGCCCGCATTGGCTCCGATGAGGGGGCCTTTGACCTGAACGATGTGACCTCCGCCATCTGCGCCAAGCTCATCCGCCGTCACCCCCATGTTTTCGGGGACGAGGCGGCGGCTTCCCCGGGCGAGGCCCTGGAGCGCTGGGAGGCGGTCAAGCGCCGGGAGCGGGCCGAGCAGGGTGGCGGGGAGGGGGAGGCCGGGGACAGCAGCGCCCTGGCCGGAGTGCCCCGGGGGCTGCCCGCCCTCCAGCGGGCCCGGCGCATGTGCGACAAGGCCGTGGCCACGGGCTTCGCCTGGCCCGCCGTGGCCGGGGCCCTGGCCAAGGTAGAGGAGGAGCTGGGGGAGCTGCGCGAGGCCCTGCCGCCGGAGGTCCTTGACCAGCCGGCCATCAGCCCCCCGCCGGCCCGGGCGGAGGCCGCGATTACCCACGAGCTGGGCGATCTGATCCTGGCCAGCGCCTTCCTGGCCGCCTATCTGGACCTGGACCCCGAAGCCCTCTGCCGCCGGGCCCTGACCCGCTTTGAGGGCCGCTTTCGCGCCATGGAAGGGGAACTCAATGGCGAGCTGGCGGGTCGGGACCTGGAGACCTTGCTGGCGGCCTACGGGCGTCAAAAGGGCTGAGCCGGCGTCGGAATGTGCCGGGATCGGGCGTTCCGCCCCTTGCTCCCCTGGAGCCGGGGGCTATACTCCTCGGCTCACAAGCGGGGATGTAGCTCAATTGGTTTAGAGTGCCGGCCTGTCACGCCGGAGGTTGCGGGTTCAAGTCCCGTCATCCTCGCCATTCCGCTTGAGAGCCCACCCAGGGCTCTTTTTTGATGATTAGGACCGCTCCGCCGCCCAGGTGTCAGCGGCCGAGCAGCCGATGACTGAGAAGCGCCCTGATTTTTCGCCGGATTCCCTGCCGGAGCCCGAATTGATCGTCGATGATCGGGCGCTGGGAGAGATGCTGGCCTTCCTGGCTGATCAACCGGTGGTCGCCGTGGACACCGAGGCGGACTCCTTCTTCAGCTATCGCGAGAAGGTCTGTTTGGTGCAGGTCACAGCCGGTGGGCGCGACTACCTGGTCGATCCCCTGGCGCGCCTCGATTTCACACCCTTCGGCGAGGTGCTGGCCGATCCGCAACGCATCAAGATCTTCCACGACGGCGAGTACGATGTGCTGATCCTGAAGCGCGACTACGGTTTCGACTTCGCCGCCCTCTTCGACACGCGCGTGGCGGCGGCGGTCATCGGCCACGAGGCCCCGGGCCTGGCTTCGGTGCTGAAGGCGCACTTCGGCGTGGTGCTGAACAAGGCCATGCAGCGCTCGGATTGGAGTCAACGCCCGCTCTCGCCCAAGCAGATCAGCTATGCGCGCCTCGATACACACTTCCTCCTGGAGCTGATGGCCGAGCAGAAGGCCGAACTGGAGGACCTGGGCCGGGCCCACATCGTCGCCGGCGAATGCCGCCGTCTGGAGGCTCTGGTACCGCCGGAGGTGGTCTTTGACCCCAACGGCTTCGCCAGGATTCGCGGTGTGCGTGAGCTGGCGCCCATCTCCCGTCAGGCCTTGAAGGAGCTCTACCTGTTCCGCGATGGCATCGCCGAGCGCCGCAACAGGCCGCCTTTCAAGGTGCTGCAAAACTCGGCCATGTTGGAGTTGGCTGCCGCCTTGCCCAAATCGGTCAAGGCCATGCACGGTATTCGCGGCCTGTCCGAGCGCGTCCTGCGCGACCTTGGCAACGGTCTCCTGGAAGCCCTGGAGCGGGCGCGGGCCGCGGGCCCCCTGGAGCGCCTGCCGCGCCCGGCCAAGCGCCGGCGTGACGACGAGTTGGACGAGATCGCCCAGGAGTTCCACGAACGCCTCAAGGACTGGCGCAAGCGTTGGGGGGAGAAGCTCGGTGTGGAGTCCGCCTACCTGTTGAACCGCCACGGCCTGCTGGAGCTGGCCCGGAACCGCCCGGCCACGATGGAGCAGCTCTCGGCCCTGGCCGGACTGCAGCCCTGGCAGGTGGAGGAGAAAGGCGGCGAACTCCTCGAACTCACCAGGCGCTTCGAAGGCGACCTGGCCGCGGGCAAGATCAAATCCCGCCGCCGGCGCCGGCGGTAGCGACCGGGAGGGCCGGAGGCCGGAGCCTGACTGGCCCGGGGAGAATGGGGGCCTCTGGAAAGTGTGGGCCTGTGGGAAGTTGCGTGAATCGGGAGGGAAGCGGGCCTCGTGAGGCTGCGGGCCTCGGGAAAGCGGGCGCCTTGGGAAAGCGCGCGCCTCGGGAAAGCGCGCGCCTTGGGAGGATGGGGGCCTTGGGAAGATGCGGGCTTCGGGCGGGAAGCGGACCCCGGGAAGGGCCGGCCCCGGGAAGAAACGGGCCTAGGGGACTGCAGCCATGGCAAGTCGCGGGGCAAGTAGTGGTGGAGACGATGGGAGTCGAACCCACGACCTTCGCATTGCGAACGCGACGCTCTGCCAATTGAGCTACGTCCCCACGGGGCGCAGGATTCTAGCGGCGGTCCCGGGGGAGGGGAAGAGGCGGGCCGCTGGGCAACTACCCATGAACCCCCGCGACCCCGGGCAGTTATCCTGGGGGCACGCACAGGTCATGAGCAGTCGAGGAAAACACGCCCGGTTGGGGACCGCCCGAGGTTCCATCAATCCGCATGCCCATGGCGGTCTGGTCCGGGCCGCCCTGGCCTTGGCCCTGGCCTTGGCCCTGGCCGCGGAACCGGTGGCGGCCCAGGAGGCGCTCTGGGATCGGGCCTGGTTGCCCCTCGGGTTTCATCTGGAGCTGGCCACGGGAGTAGTCGGCAGTCGGCCGGCGGAGGGGCCGGGGCTCTCATTCAATGGTGAGGCGCTCGTGACGAGCGGCGAGTTGTTTTCGCTGCTCGGAGATGGGCAGGGAGGATTGCGGCCGGGAGATGTGGCCTTGGAGGAGCTCTCCGTCCGGGTCGGCGCCGCCTGTGCTTTCCGCCTCGACAACGGGCGTTGGGGGCGGGTGGCTGTCACCGCGCTGGATGAACAGGCCGTGACCCTGGAGTACCTGCTGGCGGCGCCCGGAGCCGAGAGCGTGCGGCGCTCTCCGGCGGAACTCAGCCTGGCGGATAGGGACGGAGGGCTCCTGGTTTCCTGGCCAGAACTTCCCGGTCAACCGGGGAACGAGCCGGGTAGCGCTCGCTATCGGGTCCTCGCCCGCTACCTGCACCGACCCTCCGGCGGTTTTCGCGCCATCCAAGTGGAGCTGGGCGGTTCCTCCTGGCTACACGGCAGTGCCGACGGCAGCGATGTCATCGAGTACTGGGTGGCGCGCATCGACGCTGGCGATAATTTTGGCCAGCGCCTGCGCGGTGTGCCCGGAGCCCTGGGCCCGGGCGAGGAGATCGGGTTGGACCGGGACGCTACGCTCAACCTGCTGACGGGAGAGGTGAATGGGGCGCGCAGCGACTGTCACGTTTCCTATCTCTCAAACACCTCGGTGCACTTGGAGCCGGACGGCGGTTCGCGCGTGCTCAGCCTCTCAAAGGGCGGGGGCGCCGGGGCCTGGGAGGTGCCGGCGCCGGGCCAGGCCCAGTACCGGGAGCAACGCACCAGCCTGATGGTCGGCGGGGCCCTGGCCTTTCGCCTGGCCGAGGGAGTTTTCGCCCGGGTGGAGCTGGTGGGGATCCGGGATGGCGAGGCCCTGATCCGCCGCCAGATCAGCCTGGAGGGAGGGCGCGTTTTCCCGCCGAAGCCCGCGCCGCCGTCCGTTGAGCGGCTGGCAGGCGGCGGCTTTCGCCTGTCATTCAAGCCGCTGCCCGTCGGCCTCGCGGGCGGGGCCAAGGGCAAAGCCGCGGTGGAATACGGGGAGGTAGGCTACGGTCCCGGCGTCAGCCTGGTGCTGGAGATTGGGGAGGCGGACGGGAGCTGGCGCGAGATTCAGCGCTCCGCAGCGGGCCAGCGCACGTTGGAACTGCCTGCGCCCGGATCTGCGCCCGGGGCCGGGGACGCCCTTGAGCTCATTCACTGTCGTGCACGCCAGGAGCTGAGCGGAGGCCTCAGCTCGGCGCCGGGTGATTCCATTGACCTGCTGCCGGCGGACGACGGTTCCGCGGAGGCCGCTGCGGTGATCATCGAGCAGGCCCTGGGCGAGCTCGCCAACGGCAACTTCAGCCAGCGCCGCCGGGCCCAGCGCGCCCTGGAGTTGCTCGGTTCGCGGGCTTTCGAACGACTTGAGGAAACCCTGGGCTCGGGGAACCCGGATCTGGCGGCGGCGGCCCAGGAAGTCCTGGTGCGTTCCCGCGCGTCGTCGTCCAGCCTGGGGGCTGGCCCCGGGCTCGCCGGCGCTCCCGCCAAGGGAGGCGGGGAGTCGCGGGCGGGCAAGGGAGGGCCCGAGCGGACAAGTGCCGCCGGGCAGTCGGGCATGGCGCGGGCCATCCTCCTGGCGCGGGCCCGGGTCCTGGGCCTCGAGCTGCCGCCGATTGAGTGGACCCATGACGAGCCCCGGCGGCGCGCCCTGGCCCTGCTCCGGGCCCATGCGGATCCCTGGGCCTCCTGGGCTCCCGGGTCCAATGAGTCCAGCGAGTCCAATGAGTCCAGCGGGACCGAAGTGGCCGTCGGGACCAAAGCGGCCGTCGCGACCAAGGGGACCGTCGGGACTGGCGGGTCAGTCGGGACTAGGGGGACCGCCGGGACCGGCGAGGAACACGCGCGCGCAGGGCATACGGCGGCCTGGTCGGGGATGCTGGCGGAGTCGGATCCAGAGGCCACCGTGCGGCAGCTGGCGGTGTTGCTGGACTCGGTGCCTGGGCCCGGTGCCCGGGATCCGATTCCCTGGGAGCGTTGGGTTGGCGCCGACGGATCCGCGCATGGCCTGGCAACCGGCGAGAGTTGGGGTGAGTTCTTCCGGGAGCGGGGGGGGCTCCAGGAGGCGGAACTCGTGCTGGCGCGTCTGGCGCGGGAGATCCCCGGGTCTGGCTTGGCGGTGGCGGAGGCCTATCTGGTCGTGGCCCATGACCTGTGGTCCGCGGACGGGAGTTGGGATGGGCGCCGGGGGGCCTGGGGGCGGGCGGAGCTGGCCCTGCGCCTGGTGGAACGGCATCGGGAAGCGCCGCAGCCACTGCTGCTGGCGGCGGCGCGGGAGCTGTGCGGGGATCCTGGGGCGCGCATTCGCGCCTGGCGTGATCTGGCGCGCTTGGGAAGTGCCCGCGCCTGGGGCAGGGGCGGGGCCCACGGGGTTGAGCTGCTGGCGCTTGAGCCGCGGACTGCAACGGAGGTGAGCGCGGAACGGGAGACGCGCCACATCGAGGGCGGGGCCGGGGCCGGCGCCGAGTTGGCGGCCACCTTGCGTGAGTTGAGGGCCTCCGGGCGCACGGGCGTGGACCTGATCCTGGGGCCCGGCGTCTACGAAGCCGAGCAGGTCAACTCGTCCTGTCCCGTGGAGGTTTCGGGGCTGCGCATCATCGGCGCCGCCGCGCCGGGCGGGGCTCCGGTGGAGTTGCGCATGGGGTTCCATGTGGGGCAGTCCCGCGGGGTGGTCTTTGAAAACGTGGACATCCTGGCCAGCGGCACCACGGCCCTGATCCTGACCGGGAGCGAGGTAGTCCTGCGCGGCTGCCGCCTGCGTGGCCGGGACACCTGCATCATGACCACCGACAGCGACATCCTCCTGGATCGCTGCGAAGTGTTGCCGCCGACCTCGGGCCGCCTGGTCTACAGCCTGCGCTCCTCCGGACGGGGAGCGGTGCTGGTCCGCGCTTCCCTGCTGGCTGCGGGCTCCCTCTCCATCATGGGCGACACGCGCTGTTTCATGGAGCGCAGCGTGCTCTCCGCGGGGACGCGCAACGCCATCGAAGGCGGGCGCAGCGGACGCGTGGTGCTGGTGAACTGCCTCATCGAGAGCAGCATGTCGGGCCTCTCGAATGTGGCGGAGGCCCTGCTTGAGGGCGTCGTCGTGCGCTGTGGCCGGGGCCTGATTCAAACCGCCGCCGGTCCCATCCGCATCTGCCCCGAACACGTCCTGGGCCTGGGATCGCAGTCCCAGACCAGTCCCGAGCAGCTCGAATACTGTCCCCTGTCCCGCTGACCGTCGAGGCAGGTGTCGCCTTGCGGTACAAGCCGGCCCTGCCGCGCCGCCTGACCAGGTACTGCCGCACCGTCCAAGCCGGCGTTGCTGGGCCGTCCAAGTCGGTGTTGCCGTGCCATCCACACGGATCCTGCCTCGCCGCCTGAACCGGTACTGCCGCACTGTCTGCACGGCGCTGCTGCGCCGGGGCAGCGGCGCTGGGGCCCGCGCACTCAGACCCGGCAGGGTACTGTCGGTTTATGCGGTCAGCGGGGGCCCCAGCGCGTATCATGGTGGCCCGTTTTCTCGGACTACAACGCCAAGATCCTGACTTCGATGACTGATTCCTTTGGTAGCCACGGCACCCTGACAATTCCCAGTTCCTCCAACTCCGATGGGGAGCGCAGCTGGCGTATTGCCCGTCTGGCGGCCCTGGCCGAGGCGGGCCACGATCTGGAGCGCCTGCCCTTCTCCCTGCGTATCCTGCTGGAGAACCTCCTGCGCCACGAGGATGGCGAATCCGTCACTGCCGAGGACATCGGGGCGCTCATCGACTGGGATCCGGCGGCCAGGCCCTCGCGGGAGATCGCCTATCGCCCGGCGCGGGTCCTGATGCAGGATTTCACCGGCGTACCGGCGGTGGTGGATCTGGCGGCCATGCGCGACGCGGTGCTGCATTTGGGCGGGGATCCCAAGCGCATCAACCCCCTGCAACCGGCGGAGATGGTC
Source organism: Planctomycetota bacterium (assembly GCA_036011365.1). Lineage (GTDB taxonomy): Bacteria > Planctomycetota > UBA1135 > UBA1135. The sequence continues at coordinate 11,245 of DASCNH010000006.1, forward strand.
GTGGATCACTCGGTACAGGTGGACGCCGCCGGCAGCGCCGAGGCCTTTGGCATCAACTCGAGCCTGGAGTTCGAGCGTAACGGAGAACGCTACGCGTTCCTGAAGTGGGGCCAGGCGGCCTTCGACAACTTCCGCGTGGTGCCCCCGGAGACGGGCATCGTGCACCAGGTCAACCTGGAACATCTGGCCCAGGTGGTCATGGATGGCGAGTGGGCCTATCCGGACACGGTGGTGGGCACGGATTCCCACACGACAATGATCAACGGCGTGGGCGTTTTGGGCTGGGGCGTGGGCGGCATCGAGGCCGAGGCGGCCATGCTCGGCCAGCCGGTCTCCATGCTCATTCCCCAGGTAGTCGGCGTGCGCCTCACGGGCAATCTGCCGGAGGGCACGACGGCCACGGACCTCGTTCTGCGCGTGGTCGAGCGCCTGCGCCAGGAGGGCGTGGTCGGCAAGTTCGTCGAGTTCTTCGGCCCGGGTATGGCGGAGCTCTCCCTGGCTGACCGCGCCACGCTGGCCAACATGGCCCCGGAGTATGGTGCCACCTGCGGCATCTTCCCGGTGGACGAACGCACCTTGGATTATCTGCGCCTGACCGGGCGCAGCGAGGAGAGCGTGGCCCTGGTGGAGGCCTACATGCGCGAGCAGGGCCTCTTCCACACGGCGGGCCAGAAGGACGCGGAGTACTCGTCGGTGGTGGAAATCGACATGGGGGAGAGCGTGCCCTCCCTGGCCGGGCCCAAGCGTCCCCAGGATCGCATCGACCTGGCGGACATGGCGGCCTCCTTCGGCCGCACCCGGGACGAGTTCCTGGCGGCCGCCGGGCGGGACGGCGCCGGGGACCGCGTGCACCTCGCCACGGACAAGGGCGAGTTCGAGCTGGGGCACGGCTCCGTGGTCATCGCCGCCATCACCTCCTGCACGAACACCTCCAATCCGTCAGTGCTCGTGGCCGCCGGATTGCTGGCCAAGAAGGCTGCCGAGCGTGGCCTCTCCGCCCAACCCTGGGTCAAGACCAGCCTGGCACCGGGCTCCCGGGTGGTGACGAGCTACCTCTCCGAGGCGGGGCTCCTGGAGCCCCTCGAAGCCCTGGGGTTCCATGTGGTCGGCTACGGCTGCACCACCTGCATCGGCAACAGCGGCCCCCTGGACAGCGCCGTGGAGACGGTCATCGACGAGGCGAATCTCGTGGTCTCGTCGGTCATCTCCGGCAACCGCAACTTCGAGGGCCGCGTGCACGGCAAGGTGCGCGCCAGCTACCTGGCCTCGCCGCCGCTGGTCGTCGCCTATGCCCTGGCCGGGACCACGGACATCGATCTCACCAGCGACCCCCTGGGCGATGACGCGGCGGGCAACCCCGTGTACCT
>DASCNH010000007.1:0-32059 GCA_036011365.1 Planctomycetota bacterium
CAACCGATATTGCGCGGGTAGGCAAATCGTTCCCCACTTTTTGGTAAAAAAACGCCCAACTGTCATGTTGGGCGAAAAAGGGCCGACCACCCCCCGGCTAGGAGGCGAGCAAAGGGGGCGGCGACCTCTAATCTATTCCGGCTTCTTCTTCTTTAGCGTTACCAATGCGGATAACGCCAAACGAAGCAAAACAAGAACACCAAATGCAGGGATGGGGCCACCAACAACACCAACTGTGGTGCTAATAGCCTCGGCCCATTTGTCTCCCACATACCGGGGACCAGCCCAGGGCCGGCGCAGCTGGCCCGAGGCCCTCCACGGATCGATTCGGGGTGCTAGCGAGCGGGGTAGTTCTCAATGACCCAGGCCCCCCAGGCCGCGTCAAAACGGGCGTAGGTCATGCCAAGGCGCTGCTTGAATACCTCCCGGTGAATCTCCGGAATCAGGGTGGCGTCCCCGAACTTCCCATCCCGCACGATGCCCTTGATGGCGCCCAGGAGCTGGCCGATGAAGTCCGGATGCTCGCTCAACAGGAAGTCGATCATCGACCAGGTCGCGTAGTGACCCTCCAGGGTCAGGTCTCCGTAGCTGCGGATCCTCAGGAGCTCCGCCAGGCGGGGCGCCTCGTCGGCGGCCACGAGCTTGCGCACTTCCGGCTTCCAGCGGGCCTTGCGCGTCTTTTCCGAAGCGGCGCCCTCGCTGGAATCAAAGGTGTTGAAGCGCGGGTCGATCTCGCGCTCCATGTAATGGGCCAGGCCCTCGTGCAGCCAGATGGGCGTCTCGTAGGTGTAGTGCTTGAAGCCGTCGACCAGGTTGTGGGTCAGGTTGAACACCAGATGCCCGTGCAGGGCCGGCTCCGCCCGCAGGCCACCCTGTTGGGAGTGCATGGTGAGCGTCAGTGTGTCCCGGGCGATCACATTCCAGCGCTGGGAGCGGCGAATCATCAGGCCGAAGTAGTGCGACAGGAACTTCAGGCTGAGGGCTTCGCTGGGCAAGATGAGGGTCTCGTACTTGCCGACCTGGCCAATGTACGGGCCTTGCCCCCAATAGGGTGTGCCGATCAGCCAGGTGGTTTCCTTGGGCGGGAAGTCGGACTCCTCTACCTGCAGGACCTCAAGCATGCGGTTCCAGGTGTCTTCGGAGCGCATGGCGTAGAGGTGAGCCCGCAGCCAGACATCGATGACGCGTACCTTCTTGGGTTTGATCTCGGGATAGACGAGAGCCAGGCGCTCTAGCTCGCCCCGCAGCTTCTCCTTCTCGGCAGTTGGGATCTTGTAGGGCCCCAGGGCCATGCCGATCTCGAAGTGGGCGGTCTCGATCCAGATGATGCGGGCAGAGCCCAGGGTCTTGTCTACCTCCTGTGAATCCGTCTCGCCGAAATCGAAGGGGCCGTGGGAAACGATACCTCCGGCCGCCATGGCCTCGGCTTCGCCGCCACAGATGGTGCAGGCCGTTGGCGCGTTGTGCGGCAGTTCATCGTCCCCAGGGATGGACGCGGCGGCCCGGGAAGCCGATGTTCCCAGAACCAGGAAGCCGACGAGGGCTCTGCTTGTGATTGATATGGGGCGTTTCATTTCAGTCGCGCTCGCCACTTGTTCGCGCGCTCGATGGCTTCAAAAACAGGTAGGCGTTCCAGGGGAGGGTCGCCGTCGAAGGCCTGTCGCAGGAGGTTGATGGCGGCTATGCGCAGGCCGCTGTCTGAGCCTTCCAGGAACGGCAGGACAATGTCCGCCCGCTTCAGGTCGAGACATGCACCCAAGAGGCGCAGGCCCAGCAGGCGGCGGCTCCGCTCCTCCTCGACCAGCAGGTCCGCCAACAATTCCGTGGAGCCGGAGCCGCGCAGCGCTTCCAGGGCGATCAGGGCCGTTTCTCCCCAGCGTTTCCAATACTTGTCCAGGCCCGTGAGCAGCTCCTTGAGGGCTTCCTCCGAGCCCGTTGAGGCCAGGCACAGGGCGGCCGCCAGGCGTTCTTGCTCGTCGGCTTTTTTCCCCCGCTTGGCCAGCTTCTCAAGCGCCTCCTTGACTGCCGGGCGCAACCCGGGGTCGGGTAGGCGGGAGCAACGCTCCAGGGCCCAGAGGCGTACGGCGATCGCCCGGTGCGAGAAGTACTCGGCCATAAGGCGTGTGTGGGGCGGGCCTGTGACCGTGTCGAGGATCTCCCGCATGTGGGCCAGAACCTCCTGATCATTCTCCTTCTCAAGCAAGGGCAGCAGATAGGGGACGGTGGCGGCACCGGCTTCAAGGAGGGCTGCGCGGGCACTGGCTGCCATCTCCGGGACGCGGGCAGCGCGCAGTCGCCGGATCTCCTTGCGCAGCTCCGCGGCCCGTGCGGCTTGGGGCCAGGCAGTCAGGCGCTTGATCTTCTGCGCGACTTCTTCCGCCGGTTGGTCGTCTGTTGCGGGCTGGGCGCCCTGGGCGGCAGGCCGAATCGGCTGGGCTCCGCTACCGGCCGTTAATGCCAGGGCTGCCAGGGAGCTGAGGACTATCATGGCTGGCGTACTCCCAATCGGTGGCGCCAGAACCCGGGCACGATCTGGTTCCAGGCGGGATCTACGATGGTCAAGCGCGAGGCGTCAAGCACGGTCTCCACCTCGATGCGTGGAGCCTGTGGGTCGAGCCAGGGAAACTCCACCAGGTTCACGGTGAAGCGCACTTGTCCGGGCAGCGCGCCGTCCTGCCGATCCACCAGTTGGAAAACCTCAAAGGTGCCAATGGACTCGCAGACCGGTGACCATTCGCCGAGCTCCATGTTCCAAGAGCGCCCCCAGGCGACGAGCCCCAGCTCGGTCAGGCCGCCGGTGACGGTGCGCAGGCGTGGGCCAACGACCGGGCCGTCGAAGTTCTCGGCTCCGGAGCTCAGCTCCACCAGGTACTCGGCAGCCAGCTCCGCATTGGCCGTACGGCGCTCGGGGTTCAGCTTGCGAGAGGCCATGAGGGGGAAGATCAGGTTGGTCAGGGCCAGGCGCTTGCGCTGGTTTGGCGAGGCGGCGGGCTCCACATTTGCCAATAGGTCGGCGCACTCTCCTACCCAGGCGCCGTCGATGGGCACGCCGTCCAGGGCCAGCACCGTCCCCTCCGGCCAACTCGGCGGGGGCTCGGCGGGCGTACAGCTGGCCGAGAGCAAGAGGGCACACGTCAGGCCGGGGCACAGCGCGGGCAGTGTCAATCAGGCCTCCTGGCTGGCGTCGAAGCGTGATACGAAGCGCAGGCCACGGCTGACGAGGAAGCCGTAGGTGGCCAGGATGTTGTCGCGGATGGATTCCAGACCGTTTTGCGGCAGGCAGGGGCCGAAGGTGCCTTGAATCTCCAGGAAGAGGGAGCGCGTGTCGTGGTTGTAGGACTCCACGCGCAGGGAGTAGGCCTGCTGTTCCTCGGGGGTGGGCGGGAAGACCATGCGCAGGCCGTAGAGTTTGGGCTCGCGGGCGAAGTCCTCGACCTGGTCGTCGAACTGGAACATGCCGGCCTTGAGGAACTCGCGGGCATCTTTGAAGGCCTTGGGGTTCACCAGGGTGCGAATGGTCACCTGCTGGCCCGTGAAGAGGGCCGTGCCGCGCACGGCGTGCATCTGCTCGGCGATGAAGAGGACCTGATCGGCGAAGGTCTCGTAGGTCCAGGCGCTGAGTTCCTCCCTGAATTGGATGCGATCCGGCAGGAAGCGCACCACTGAGCTGGCCCCGGGACGCGTGGCGGGGTTGGAGAGCACCGGCCCCGTGGGGGTGATTGCGAAGCTGGACCAGGGCGGCTGGCCCTGCTGGAAGGTGGCGTTGTGGATCTCCTGGACCGGACGCGGATCCGGCTTCTCGGCCGGATGGTGGAGCTCGCAGAGCAGGGCGATGGTGCGGGGGGTGTACTTCAAGGTCAGGGCGCGGTTGGTCGAGGAGAGAGGATACCAGAGCCGCTCGGCAGGTTGCGCGCCGGATGTGGGCCAACAGCGCCGCTCCAGGACCGTAGGAGCCCGTGCCCCCGCCAGAGGGCTGTTGGGGACCAGTTCGCCAAGCAATCCCGAGGTAGGCAGGAGCACTTTTCGCCGCGCACGGTATCCTCTGCGCCCCCCTACCCGACCCGACCCGACCCGACCACCTCGTTTCCTCCGATGAAAGCCATTCAGTCCATTACCTCGCCCCTGCTCGCCCTGGCCCTCCTGGTTCTTTGCCCCTTGGGGGCTCTGGCCAGCGCCCGACAAGCCGCCCCCGCTGCTCCGGCGGAACAGGAAGACGAAGCTGTCCCCGCTCCGCTCTTCGGCAGCCCGTTGATAGTCAACGGCCAGACCATTCCCGAGGCTCTGATCAAGCGCTACCTGGTCTACGGCATTGGCAAGGATCTGATCGAAATGAAGAAGCTCGACATGATCCTCGAACAGGAGCTGCGTTTCCGCAAGAACCAGGGCGAGGACATCGCCGACTACGCAGTTGACGAAGCACAGGTCGAAGCCCGCTTTGCTGCCCAGGTCAGCCAGTTCAGCGAGCGCTACCCGACCCTTGATCTGGCCACTGAAGTGCGCCGCGCATACAAGGATCCGGAGTGGTATCGCATGAACCTGCGCCAGACAGCCAGGTTCGACAGCATGTTTTTCCCCCGGCACCCGAGCACTTGGTCGGACCTGACCAAGGAAGCCCTGGCCGCCGGCTCGCCGGAGGTGGATCTGCTCAAGGATGCCAGCGAGAGCTGGGATCGCCGCCACAAGCATGCCGAGGAGACTGGCGAGGATGTCCCTGCGGAGGATGACTTCTACATGAGCATCCTGCGCGACATGGTGATGCAATTCCTGATAACGGACATCTCCACGCGCACGGCTTCCGACGGCATCCCCGAGCACCTGGCCATGGAAGTCTACAGCGGTGGTATGCCCCTGGGTGTGGTCACCGTTGATGAGATCTTTAAACTGATCCAGCCCACGTTGACGGCGCACATGATCGAGGAGGCGCGCCTTTTCGCCGTTATCCTGCATGTGACAGAAGCGCAGATGGTGGCGGACGGAAACCTGATGAGCGATGAGGATTTCGCGGCGCTCTTCGCCGAGCAGGAGGAGGCCACGGCGGGTTCCATGTTCAACATGAACATGATTGCCTTGACGGCCCACGGCTTCCCCTCCATGCCAGCCTACAAGGCCTATTACCGTCTCTCCGAGTCCTATCGGATTTGGATGGAGAAGCAACTTGAGGCACCCGAGGGCCAGGCCGTGCATCCAGCGGTGAGGGGGCACATGCCCACGGCCAACCTCTCCATGGGTCTGGCCAAGGCAGACACCGAAGTGCTGCTCGTATCCGCCTTCGACTTCCCGAACTACAAGTGGAAAGAGGACGGTTGGGCCAAGGCCAGCAAGCGTGCCAACGAGCTGATGACGGAGATCCAGTCCCACGCGGACTTCCTGGCGGAGGTGTTGCGCATGCGCAAGGAGGCGGCGCAGAAAGGCGAGAACTTCGATGACCCCGGGCTGCCTTCGCGCTCGGAGCACTGGGCTGGGGTGCTGGACCTGCACAGCGAGTATTGGGATCCGCCCATGCCCGCCACGGGCAAGTCCCCCCCAATGGTGGGTCTCAAAATGAAGGGGCGCTTCACACCCAAAACGCGCAACGACCTGGAGAAGGCCGTGGACGAGAGCGGCTATCAGCATTTCGTTTACGGACGCTCAATCACCGACACCATCTTCCAGGATATGAAGCCGGGCGAGATCGGTGGGCCTTTCGAGGGTCCCTACGGCTACTACATCGTCTATCTCAGGAGCCGCACGGGCCCGACTCGTCCGCTGCAGATGACCGACGAGAGGCATGTGAGCCTCCTGCTGCAGAGCTACATCCGCCAGGAGTTCATGGCCTACTCCCAGGCGGCCTTCGCCGCTGCTGAGATCTCCGGCCTGTAGAGAAGGTTGCCCCGCAGGGGGGCCCGACAACGGATAGAAAACGGGGCCTGGTAGCTTTCCAGGCCCCGTTTTTCCGTGTTTGGGGTCCGGGTGGTTTACAGAACCGCCGGCGCCATCGAAGATCCCTGCCCGGGTCGGGCCAAGACCAACACCCGGACCAGCCGTGACCGCCAACCTCCGCACTACCCTCAAGCTACTCGCGCCCCATGTGCGTCCCTACCTGGGCATCCTGGGTCTGGTGCTGGCCCTCGGGGCCCTGGGGGCCAGCGCCCAGCGGGGCATCTTCCTGCTCCTGACGCCCACCTGGGAAGTGCTCTTTCCAGCGGATCCCGTGGCTCTGGGTTCCCTGGGCGCCGCCGGACAGGCTCAGGAACTCGTCGGCGGCGGAGGCCTGGGCGCCATGCGCGACGGCCTGATGCGTGCGGTCCTCGGTGCAGAGGTAGTGCCCGCTGACCCGGATGCCCGCCTGGCCATGCTCTTCCGCGTGGGCGCCTTGATCGCGGCCATCTCAGTTCTGGCGGCCGTGGTGCACTACTTCTTCCTGTACCTGGCCCGGTGGGCAGCCCTACGCATGGTGGTCAGTCTGCGCGTGAGCCTGGCCCGCCACCTGATGGGGCTCTCCCTGCGCTACCACGGCGAGCGCAAGTTCGGCGACCTCCTGAGCCGCATCAGTGCCGATGTTTCGACGACGCTCAACATCGTTAACAACACGTTGACCGAGCTCGTTCAGGAGCCGCTCTTGGCTGTGGCTTCCCTGGCCTTCGCCTTCCTGATCGCGCCGGAGGCTACGCTGCTGGTGGCCGTCGGCCTACCCATTCTGGCCTGGAGTATCGGGCTGCTGGCGCGCAAGGTGCGCAAGGGCAGCGTGCGCAGCCACACCACCCTCGGCGCCTCGGTACAGGCCCTCTCGCAGATGTTCCAGGGCGTGCGCACGGTCAAGGCCTTTGGGGCCGAGGAGCGCGAGCTGGAACGCTATCGCGAGATGAACGAGGGCTATGTGCGTGCGACCATGCGCATGGTGCGGGCCCTGGCGTTCACCAACGCCTGGACCATTCTCTACAGCCATGTGGGTTTGGCGATCCTGCTGGTAGTCGTCGGTGTGTTCACGATTAAGAGCGGCCTCTTCCAGCACGACGGGGACATGCTGACCTTCTTCATGCTGATCTCAGGTGTTTACTCGAACATCAAACGCACGGCGCGCGCCGTGACGCGCGCCAACGAGGCGGTGGGAGCCTCCCAACGCCTGCAGGAGGTGCTCGACGAGGTACCCGAGATCACGGAGGGCAGCGCGGCGATTGCCATCGAGCCGGGGAAGGCACTCCAGGCCGGCGTCGAGCTGAGGGATGTCTCTTTCACCTATGCAGGTAGTGCCGCACCGGCCCTCGCAGACATCAACCTGCACATCAAGCCGGGAGAGACCCTGGCGCTCGTCGGGCACTCGGGCTCCGGCAAGAGCACGCTGATGGACCTCGTGGCGCGATTCATCGACCCGACGGCGGGCAGCATCCTGGTGGGCGGCCACGATCTACGGGAGCTGTCCCTCGACTCCTGGTGCGCGGCCTATGCCATGGTGGGCCAGGACCCCTTCCTGTTCCACACGACAATCGCCGAGAACATCGAATACGGGCGGCCCGGCGCGGGCGAGGCCGAAGTTGCCGCGGCCGCGCGCATGGCCAATATTCACGAGTTCATAGCCGAGTTGCCAGAAGGCTACCAGACCAATGTGGCCGACGCGGGCACGCGCCTCTCCGGCGGACAGAAGCAGCGCATTACCATTGCCAGGGCGCTGCTCAAGGAAGCGCCGCTGCTCTTGCTGGACGAAGCCACCAGCGCCCTCGATCCCCTGGCGGAGGCCGCCGTACAGGAAGCCCTCGAAAGGCTGATGGCCAACCACACTGTGCTGGTCATTGCCCACCGCCTCTCGACGATTCGGAATGCGGATCGCATCGTCGTCTTGGAAGAGGGGCGCATCGTCGAGCAAGGGTCCCATGCGGACCTCCTGGCCCGAGGCGGAGTTTACGCGGGGCTCCAGGAAACCCAGCTCCAATCCTAGGGGCAGCGATTCCCGGAATCTCCCGGCTATCCGCGACCGCGTATCTGCGATACCGCGTACCCGTGATACCGCGCATCTGCGATACCGCATAGCCGTGACACGCGTCGGTTCCGGGCGACGCGGGCGTTCCAGGGATAACCCTTGACGGATCGCCCAAATGCACGGAACATCGCTTGCCCCCGTACTCTCTTTTTACCCATGAAGAAACCCACCGCCGTCCAACGCCTGTCCTTCGCTTTCTTCTTCCTGTTAGCCTCGCTGTGCAGCCTGCCCGACTCCTTCGCCCAGACCGGGGCGCCGCCTTCGATTGAGGTTGATTACATTCACGACACGGGTGTGGTGGAGAATACCGCCGGCGGACCGACGACGATTATTTCGTTCACCGTAGAGGTGCCGGGCGCCGAGTGGGTGCGTCTGTTCTTCGATCAGGTGCGCTTAGCTGGCGATGTGGGCCTCCGGACCGGCTCGACCCTGCGCATGACCTCCTGGCGCGACGGTGCGGTTCAGGAGTTTAACTCAATCCACGCGCGTCAATGGCATGACTCAAGCGCCTACTTCAACGGCGACAAGGTGCAGGTGGAGGTCGAGGCCTGGGCGGGTACCGGTCCCAACCGTCTGCAGCTGCGCCGTGTCACCGCCGGCACGCCGCCGGTAAACACGGAATCACAGTGCGGTTCCACGGATGACCGCGTGCCCTCCAGTGATCCGCGTGCCTGTCGCATCCTCAACATCGGCTGCACGGGCTGGATGATCAACGACTGCGCCCACTGCTTCCTGACCGCCGGCCACTGCACCGGTGGCATCGACATCATCGAGTTCAACGTGCCGCCTTCCAGTTCCAGTGGTTCAATCAATCACCCGTCCCCGGATGACCAGTACGCCATGGACGGCACGACGCTGCAGACCGACTACACGGGCATCGGCAACGACTGGGCCTACTTTGGCTGCTTCCCCAACTCCAACACGGGCCTGACGCCGTACGAAGCCCAGGGCGCCTTCTATACCCTGGCGGATCCGCCCCCCTTTGATGCCAGCCACACCATTCGAATCACCGGCTATGGCGTCGATAGCGGCACCTACAACCAATACCAGCAGACACACTCGGGGCCCTACTACTCCCAATCAGGCAGCCGTGTCGAGTACCAGGTGGACACCCAGGGAGGCAACTCGGGCTCCGCCGTGGAGTGGGATGATGCGGGCGTGGCCATCGGCATCCACACCAACGGTGGCTGCTCATCCTCCAGCGGCAACACGGGCACCGGCGTCAACAATGCTGGGCTCCAGGCCGCCCTGGCCAACGCTGCTGGCCTGTGTTCCAACCCCATCTCAAACCCCGGCAATGTTCCCACGGCTCTGACGCCGGGAGTTGCCACGGACTGGGATGTGGATGTGGCCGGCACGGTCAACGGCACCACGGCTAGCTTGCATGTGCGCTATGACGGTGGCGCCTTCCTGGAGATCCCGGCCGCGGACCTCGGCGGGGGCACCTTCCGTAACACGCTTCCGCCGCCGGTCTGCGGGGCCAGTCCGGAGTTCTACTTTTCCATCGACCACGCCGACTGTGGTCCCCTGACGCTGCCGGCGGGCGCGCCGACGGAGACCTACACGGCTCTGGTCGGCTCATTGAGTTCGATCTTCAGCGACGACTTTGAATCGGATCAGGGCTGGACTGTGCAGGACGATTCCAGCCTGACATCCGGCAGCTGGGAGCGGGGCGTGCCCGCCGGTGGAGGCCAGCGTGATGATCCGGCGGCGGATGCGGATGGCTCCGGGAGCTGCTACCTGACCGAAAATGCCTCCGGAAACACGGATGTGGATGGGGGGCCGACCCAGCTCAGCTCCCCGGCATTTGACCTTTCCGGCGCGGCTGCGGTGATGTCATTCGACCTGTGGTATCGGGAAAACAACGGCGATGATTACGCCACCGGTTGGCTTTCCGCCGACGGCGGTGGGAGCTGGACCCAGATCGCCACCTGGTCCAACCTGTCCTCCTGGTCGGAGCAGAGCTTCGCGGTCAGCGACTTCATCACTCCCTCGACCCAGGTGATGTTCCGTCTCGACATGGACGACGAGCCCAACAACTCGGTGGTCGAGGGTGGCTTGGACAACTTCCAGCTCTTCACCGAGAGCTGCACCGCGAACCTCGCGGACTGTAACGCCAATGGCATCCTGGACTCCGATGACATCGCCAGTGGCCGCTCCAGCGACAGCGATGGTGACGGAGTGCCCGATGAGTGCGGGCCCGGAGGCGACTGCAACGGCAACGGGGTTCCGGATGACCAGGACATAGCCGCCGGCACCAGCTCAGACTGCAATGGCAACACGGTGCCCGATGAGTGCGAACTGACGGTCAATCCCTACTGCTTCTGCTTCTTCGTTGCGCCCTGTGCCAACAACCAGTGGGACACGGGCTGCACCAACTCCACTGGCAGCGGCTCAGAGCTGACCGCCTGCGGCTCAGGCTCAGTGGCCCTGGATGATCTCGTGCTGCGGGCCGACGCCATCGTGGCAGGCCAGTTTGGCATCTTCTACATGGGCGACGGTGTGAGCTTTACCCCGTTTGGGGACGGCAACCGTTGCGTGGCCTCGGCCGGTGCCGGTCTCTTCCGCTATCCGCCCACGGCGGCTGATGCCTCGGGCAGCATCACCCGTGGCCCGGGCATCATCGCCTTCGGCCTGGCCAACTTTGCCAGCTCCGGGCACATCGTCCCGGGCGTTACCTGGAACTTCCAGGCCTGGTACCGCGACCCGGGAGGCCCCTGCGGCAGCAACTTCAACCTGTCGAACGGCATGGCGATAACCTTCTCCAACTGAGCCGGGCTCCCACTAGACCAGGAGCCAAGACAGCCCGGCGTTTCAGCCCTGCAGCAAGCAGACGGCCTGCACGGCGACGGCCTCGCCGCGCGCCAATTCCGTCAGGCCCTCGAGGGTCTTGCCCTTGATGTTGGTGGCGGAGACCTCAAGCCCCAGGAGCTGTGCCAGCCGGGCGCGCATGGCGGCTCTGGCGGGCGCGATGCGCGGCCCCTCCGTGGCCACCACCACATCGATGTTGGCCACGCTGAAGCCCGCCTCGCCCACCAGGCGCAGAGCTTCCCGCAGCAACTCCGCGCTGTCTGCGCCCCGCCAGCGCTCGTCCGTGTCCGGGAAGAGTGTGCCCAGGTCGTCCAAACCGGCGGCGCCCAGCAGGCTGTCGGCGACCGCGTGCAGAACCGCATCGCCGTCCGAGTGACCAGCGGGGCCGCGCTCGTGATCGAGCAGGACGCCGGCCAACAGACAAGGCCGCCCGGGGACCAGGCGATGTATGTCAAAACCGAGGCCCACCCGTGCGTTCATCGACCCTCCTCCCCGCCCTGCTCCTGAGATCGCTGGCCGCTACCGTCACCCAGCGGCGCAGCGGCGCGCAGGGCGAAGAGCGCCTCCGCCAGGGCCAGGTCCCGGGGCGTGGTCAGCTTGATGTTTTCCGCTCCGCCCTCCACCAGGGATACTGGTCCGCGATAGCGTTCGTGAAGCGCCGCGTCGTCCGTGGGGGAGTAGCCCTCGTCGCGAGCTTCCTCCAGCAGCTCCCGCAACAACTCCGCCCTGAAGCCCTGGGGAGTCTGGGCGCGCCACAGGACCGTGCGATCCAGGGTGGCCTCCGCGTGCAGGCCGTCTGAGCTGGTCTTGATGGTGTCCGTCACCGGCGTTGCCGCCAGGGCGGCGCCACGCTGCGCGGCCCGCTCGATGACCGCGGAGATCGTCTCGGGGGTCACCAGGGGGCGCGCCACATCGTGGACCAGGATGACATCCACGTCGAAGCCAGCCGCCCGCACACCGGCGCGCACGGAGTCCGTGCGCTCGGCACCGCCGGGGACTTCGGCCACCACCTTTGCCAGGGCCATGCCCTCGGCAGACATGAGCTGTACCCGGACCAGGTCCTCCGCCCGGCAGACGACCACTATCTCGATCACGGCGGCGCAGGCATCGAAGGCCAGGCAGGCGTGCTCCAGGACCGTGCGGCCGGCCAACTCGATGAAGGGCTTTGTGTCGCCCCCGCCGCCAACGGTCCCCATGCGCGTCGAATCGCCCGCTGCCAGCAGGACGGCGGCGGCCACGGGTGAGGGAGAGGGCTTGCTCATGGAAGCGGTCCTTTTCCGGGACCTCCCAAGAGCGTAGGTTCCCGGAGGACGGGGCAGAAACGCTTTTCGCGGCCGACCCGCCAGGGAACCATGGCAGAGAATCGCTCAACGGCAACAGGACACCCTCTGAGCCCAGACCAAACGGACCCGGAGCGCGTGCCCGAGGACTTCCCCTGGCCCATTGTCCTGGGCGTGGATCCGGGCACGCGCATCATCGGCTACGGCGCCCTGGTGCTCCGCGAGGACGGTCCGCGCCTCTTGGCCGCCGGGACCCTGCGCCCACCGGCCTCCGAGCCGGTCCCCGTCCGCCTGGGACACCTCCTGGAGGAGTTCGAGGACCTCCTGCGCCGCCTGCGCCCGGCCACGCTGGTGATCGAGGAAGCCTTCGCCTTCCGCAATGTCCAATCCGCCCTGCGCGTGGGCGAGGGACGCGGGGCGTTGATGGCCGCCGCCGCCCGGGCGGGCCTGGAAATCGTCCAATACACGCCTGCCACGGCCAAGAAGGCCATCACGGGCAACGGCCGCGCGGACAAGACCCAGGTGGCCCAGATGGTCGCCGTACATCTGAAACTCGCCGAGCCCCTCTCATCCCTGGATGCCAGCGATGCCCTGGCCCTGGCCCTGGCCTTTGCCCAAAAAGGCCGCCTGGACAGCCTGGACAGCCTGGCCCGCCGCCGATGATTGCGATTTCCTGAGTAATGGCTATTCTGGAGGTCTAAGAGAACAGCATATGGCACAGAAGAAGAAGTCTGCGGACCGCCCGGAGGGCCTGAGCGCCTCCCTGGAGGAGTCCCTGATCGAATCCCTGCCCGGGCTCGTGGTCCTGGACCGCGACCTGGACTACGGCGGGCAGGTTGGCATTGACCTGGTGGCCGCCGACCAGGCCGGCGCCCTGACTTTGGTGCTCCTAGTGGATGGCGAGGGCGAGGAGCCCGTCCTGGCGGCCCTTGATGTGTTGGCCTTTGCCCGGCGCGAACAGCTCTTGCTGGAGCGCCACCTGGGCCAGGCGAGTTTTCGCGGGGACCTTCCCCCGCGGGTCATCCTGGTGGCTGACCGCTTCGATCAACTCCTCCGCGAGCGCATCGCCCCCCTGGGCGATGTGCGTGTGGAGCTCTTCGAGCTGCGCGAGCTGAAGAGCGCCGCCGCCACGCGCTCCTACCTGGTACCCCGGGGCGCCGGGGCCATCGAAGGCGCCGGGGACCAGTCCCTCGCGGCTTTCCTGGATTCCCTGTCGGAGGAGCGCCGCCCACTGGCGGCCCTGGCCCTGCGCCGCATCGGGCGAATCGACACGGAGCTCACCGTTCGCTCATCCGAGGACGCCGTATCCTGGTTCTTGGGCGAGGAGCTCCTGTGCACCCTGGAGCGCGGACCAGAGGGGCTCAGCGCCCAGACCGCCTCGGGCCAGCCCGGCCCCCTGGGGGATGAAGGGGACCTCGACCGTTTCCTGGAGCAGGTTCTGGGCGGTTATGTGGCCAGCCTGGAGGAGGACGGCGTGACCGGCGACATCGCCGGCGAGGAGTCCGGAGACAGGCCCGCCGGCGAAGGTGCCGGGGATGGATGGCAGGATCTGGACGAAATGAACCTCGAACCGGGGGGAGCGCTCCTGACGCCCGAGGAAATCGAAGCCTTCCGGGAGTAGGGGCAGGTTCCCGGAACGCTGTCGGGCCAGCGGAGCCAGGAGCCAGGAGTGGGGAGCGGGCACGGTTGCCCGGAACGACCGCCTCGGTTTCCCGGGAGCGCGAGGGAGGATTGGTGCCGATAGCATCTGTTGATGAGGTCTACTTCTCCCAGACCCCACGGGCTGGACTGACCCATGAGTTGGGCCAGTGAATTCCTGACCCGAGCCGCGCATGGACGCCGTCGGGAGCACGGCCCGGCGACCTCCGCCGGCCCGCGCCGGCCCCCGGCGCCGGAACTCCCCGGATCTGCGCCCCGGGCCGCTTCCCTGTGTCTGGTGAGCGGCAAGGGCGGCACGGGCAAGTCCTTCGTGAGCGCCAACCTGGCCTGCCTCCTCGCCCGCCGGGGACGCACCCTGCTGCTCGACGCGGACCTCGGCGTGGGCAACGCCCATATCCTCCAGGGGGCCGGCCCCAGCAACACCCTGGTCGATCTCGTGGAGGGGCGGGTTCAGGCCCGGGAAGTCTTGACCAACTGCCGCGGCCAGCTCGATCTCCTGGCCGCCGGCTCCGGGGTCTCCCGCGTGGCCGGCCTCAGCTCGCCGCAGCTGGCACGCCTGGCCCGGGGCATCGAGGAACTCGAGACTGACTACCGCTTCGTCCTGACCGATTCCGCCGCCGGGCTCTCCAATCAAACCCTGGCCCTGGCCTGCGCCAGCGACCTGGTGGTGCTGGTCACGAACCCGGACCTGACGGCCATGACCGATGGCTACGCCTTCCTGAAGGTGCTGCTCCAGCGTCGGCCGGACTGCCAGCCCCTGCTCGTCATCAACCGCGCGGACTCCCTGGAGGAGGAGCGCGCCGCGGCGGAGCGTGTGCAGGGGGCCTGCCGCCGATTCCTGGGTCGCGAACCGCGTTGGATCGGTGCCATTCGTGCGGACAAGGAGGTCCTGGCCAGCATCAACCGGCGACATCCCCTGGTGCTGGGGAAGGCCGAATCCGCGTCGGCGAAGAGGACCCGGACGGCCCTGGAGGATCTGGCCGTTGTCCTCCTGGATGAGTTGGCCGGGCTGCAGCCTAGGGGGCTGGGGCGCTCGCTGATGCGCAGCGCGGGCTACGCGCCCAGTCGTTCCTGAGAAAAAACCCGCTACCGGCGCCCGTGCCGATCGGTCTGATTGCATGGGGGCGCGCTGGCAAGGGGCTCGGGCCGGGGATAGATCCGAGTCCACCGGGCGCGGCGAGGGGCGCCGCGGGCCGCCGCTCTGGTTGGCGCTGGTCATGGGCCTCGCCGTGAATTCGGCTCTCGGTATGCGTTGCCGGGCCCTGGCGCCACGGGTGCCGGACCTGGGTGCTGCCTGGGACTGCTCGCCCAGGGAAGCTGGTCACCCCTGTCCCCGGCGCCTCCAGGGCCAGAAGGGCGTGGGCAGGCGGCGGGCCGTCTCCCTGACCCGGGCCTCCTGGGCCTGGCCGGGGCCTGCGGGGACCTTTGATCCGACGACGGTTTCCGGCATCGGACCCGTGACGGCAGAGGTGCTGCTTCCCCTATACAGGGACACCCCCGGGAGTGCCGGAGCGGCCCGGGGCCGGTAGACTCTCACTCGCTGTCGCCTCCATGGCCGCGCAGGGGGCTCGTCGCGGACGGGCCCTTTGAAACCGGACCCGCCCCCAAGAACCATTGACCCCCGCCCCCGAGAGACCAGCCCCGCCTCCGGCCCCCCCGCGCCGGTCGGACTACGACGCCGTGCTCCTGGCGGAGCTGCGGGAGGATCGCGGCGCCGGGGATATCACCTCCCACATCTCCGTGCCGCCGGATACCCGGGCCCGGGCGCGCCTGGTGGGCCGGGCTCCCGGAATCCTGGCGGGTCTCGATGGGTTTGCCAGGGCTTTCGAGCTGGCCGCCGAGCACCAGCTCGATGGCGGGGAGCCTGGGCTGGCGCCGGTGATCCTCAACGCCAGCGATGGCGACTCCGTCGCTCCTGATCAGGTCCTGGCCTCCATCACCGGCAACGCCCGGGCCCTGCTCTGGGCCGAACGCACGGCCCTGAACCTGCTACAGCACCTCTCCGGCATCGCCACCCTGACCGCCGAGTTCGTGCGCGCGGCGCAGAGTGCCGGGGGGGCGGCGCGAGTGCTCGACACGCGCAAGACCATCCCGGGCCTGCGGCACCTTGAGAAGTACGCAGTGCGTTGTGGCGGAGGCTCGAACCACCGCTTCTGCCTCGACGACGAGCTGCTCCTCAAGGACAACCACCTGGACCTGGCCGGGCGATCCCTGGGGGAGCTGCTGGCCAGCGCTCGGTCAGAACTCGGCCCAGGCGTGCGCCTGGTGGCCGAAGCGCGCAGCGCGGAAGAAGCCCTGGCCGCCGCCGCCGGCGGGGCGGATGTGGTGCTGCTCGACAACATGACGCCGGCTGCCATGGGGGAGCTCCTGCCGGGCCTGCGCGCGGCCGGCGCCGCAAGTGCCCGGCGCTCTGAGGGCCACTACCCCTTCGAGGTGGAGGCCTCCGGCGGCATTGATTTGACCACCATTGCCGCCGTGGCCGCCTGCGGCGTGGATCGCATCTCCGTGGGCGCCCTGACCCACTCGGCGCCGGCCCTCGATCTATCCCTTTACCTGGAGCCCCTGGAGAGCTCCGGCGCTGCTGACGCACATGAATCAGCGGAGGTTTCCTAGGTGGGTGCGCCGCCCTTGGAGTTTGTCTTCCCAGCGGCCCACGGTCCCGGGCGCGAGGCACGTAGGCGCATCGGCGATTTTCTGCGCGGGCGCGGGCTGACCGAGCGTGATGTGCAAAACGTCGAGTTCGTCGCCTCGGAGCTGATCTGCAATGCCGTCGACCACGGCGGTGGCGGTGGTGCCCGCGAGGTGGAGGATCTCAAGGAAGCTGTGGAGGTGAGAGTCAGCTTCGAGTTGCGCGAGGACTCCTGGAGCCTGGCCGTGTCGGACCAGGGCGGGGGCGACCCGGAGGTGCTGCGGGCTCTGGCCAAGCCCGATGGACCGCCGGATCTGGAGGATGAGCGCGGGCGCGGGATCTTCCTTCTGGCCCAGATGGTGGACAGCCTGGAGATTGAACGGGCCGGGCCTGGCCTTTGCCTACGCGCCAGCTGTGCCCTGGGACGCGAGGCATGAGCCTCGACGGGGCTCTCCTGGCGAATGTGCTGCGTCGCCTGGGGCGGATGCTCCTGCGCCTGCCCCGCGGGGCCGGTGCGGTCCTCGCCTTGGCCTGGATTGTGGTGCTCTACACCCTCTCCGAGATGGACGGACCGGATGTGGGCGACGCAAGTGACTGGCATTCCTTCGTGCACAACCTGGCCCATGCTCCGGCCTTTGGCCTGCTCGCTTTTTGGTCGCTGATAGCCCTGCCTCGGCAGGTGGATGCCATGGGACGGCACCTGTGGCCCGAGCTGACCCGGCTGCGATGCCTGGGTGTGGTTGCGTTCGTGGTGCTCTACGGCTTCGCCGATGAGTTTCACCAGTCCCTGGTGCCCGGGCGCTCGCCGTCCCTTTTTGATGTGCTCTCCGATGGCGTCGGGGCCTGCTGCGTGGTCTGGGTGGCCAAGGGCGTGGGACAGGGCCTGGGACGCGGCCTGGGGCGGCGCTTTGTCATCGGGCTCGCGGCCTGCGCCGCCGCGGCGGGCCTCAGCACGCTTTGGGCCGCTGCGTATCAGGACGGACCCTGGTTCGGCTGCTGACCCGCGGCCGTCGCACGGCGGCGGCAGCGAGAACGGCGGCGGCGAGAACGGCGGCGGCGGGGGTTGCAGCGGGGGCAGCTGCAGCAGTTGTAGCGGCGGCGATAGCAGCAGCGGCCTGGGGGGCGGAAGCCGGGGGCCCGAAGCGCTATAATCCCATCCCAACGCCCCACGCCCCATGACCGACGCCGCCGCCTACACCAATCCCCTGGCCACCCGCTACGCCAGCGAGGCCATGGGCCACAACTTCTCCGACGAGAAAAAATTCAGGACCTGGCGGCGGTTGTGGATTGCCCTGGCCGAGGCGGAGCGGGAATTGGGTCTGCCCATCAGCGCCGAGCAGGTGGCCGAACTCAAGGCCCACGCGGAGGAGCTGGACCTCGCCTTGGCGGCGCGCTACGAGCGGGAGCTGCGCCACGATGTGATGGCGCACATTCACGCCTGGGGTGATGTGTGTCCCAAGGCGCGCCCAATCATCCACCTGGGAGCCACTTCATGTTTTGTGGGCGACAACACGGATCTCGTCGTCCTGCGCGATGGCCTCGATCTCCTGCGCGGACAGCTGGTGAGCGTCATCGCGTCCCTGGCGGACTTTGCCCGGGAGCACCGGGAGCTGCCGACACTGGGCTTTACGCACTTCCAGCCGGCCCAGGCCACCACCGTGGGCAAGCGCGCCTGCCTGTGGATTCAGGACCTCCTCACCGACCTTGAAGATCTGGAGTACGCCCGCAACGCCGTGCGCTTCCGCGGCGTCAAGGGCACCACGGGGACGCAGGCATCCTTCATGGAGCTCTTCGACGGCGACGGCGAAAAAGTCGCGCAGCTCGACAGGGCGGTGACCGAGAGCATGGGCTTTGCCTCCACCTTTGCTGTGACCGGTCAAACCTACCCGCGCAAGCTCGACTTCCGCGTGACCCAGGTGCTCTCGGGCATCGCCCAGTCCGCCCACAAGTTCGCCACGGATCTGCGCCTCTTGGCCAACCGCCGGGAGGTGGAGGAGCCCTTCGGCGCCAAGCAGATCGGATCCTCGGCCATGCCCTGGAAGCGCAACCCCATGCGCGCGGAGCGCATGTGTGCCCTGGGGCGCTTTGTGATCTCATCCCTCGATAACACGGCCCACACGGCAGCCAACCAGTGGCTGGAGCGCACTCTGGATGATTCCGCCAACCGGCGCCTGGTGCTGGCGGAGATGTTCCTGGCCACGGATGCTGTCTTGAACTTGTACCTGGATGTGGCTGCAGGCCTGGTGGTCAACGGGTCGATTATTCGCCGCAACCTGGATGAGGAGCTGCCTTTCCTGGCGTCCGAGGCGCTCATGATGGAGGCCGTCAAGGCCGGGGGGGATCGTCAGGAAATCCACGAGGCCGTGCGCCGGGCGAGCATGAGGGCCGCCGGGGTCATCAAGGAGGGCGGCAGCAACCCCATGCGCGAGCTGTTGGCGGGGGAGCCTGAGCTGGCTGCGGTGGCCGGGCGCCTCGATGAGCTCCTCGACGGGGCGCGTCACGTGGGACGGGCGCCGGAGCAGGTGAGCGAGTTCCTGGAGGCCGAGGTGGAGCCGGTGCTGGAACGCCATGGCGACCTGGTCGGCGTGCGTGGCCAGGTCATGGTTTGAGCCGCCGCCGGCAACTCGGATTTGCGGCTCGCGCATAAGGCGCTATTCGGTAAGTGTTTATGCGTCGGAACATGAGCCGCGCGCGGGCCGTCAAAGGCACCGGCAAGTTGACGGAACTCTCCCCGACACGACTTCCGCAGGCGGGGTAGGCTTCCCATGGACGCCAACAGTGGACGCCAACAGTCGGACTCGACTGAGTGTTCCCCGACCCAGATAGACACCTTGACGCAGCCCGGAATCCCGAATGAATTTGCGCTCTCCACCGCCTGCTACGGCGGGCGGCTGAAGAGCATTGAAGACCAGGCCTTTGCCGCCGTGGGCATGGGCTTTCGGCGTGTGGAGCTGGGTCTCCTGGACCAGCCGGTGACCTTCAACGGCTTTGCTGACTCGCGCCGGGAGACGGGTATCAGCGTGGACTCGATGGTCGCCGGTTGCCTGAACCCCAAGGCCGAGAACATGTCCGGTACGCGGCTGGGAAGTCCCAAGGCCGAGGAGCGCGAGCGGGCCCTGAACTCCCTGCGCCGCCACATCCGCTCGGCCCAGGCCCTTGAGTGCCCCCTCGTGATCGTGCGCGGCTGCGCCGTCGAGAACGACAAGCTCCAGGCCGAGGCCGATTCCCTGCACGCTGAACTCCTGGACGCCACCAATGGCCAGCTTGAGGCGGCCCAGTCCAAGATCGGTGATTTCGTCGCTCGCGTGCAGAAGAAGGGACAGAAGCAGGTGGAACACCTGTGTCGGTCCCTGCACACCCTGCGGGCGGAGTTCCCCGACACGCGCCTGGCCCTGGAGCCGGGGCTGCAATTCAACGACATCCTGAACTTCGAAGCCATGGAGTGGGCCCTGGGTGATCTCTCCCGCCAAGATGTGGCCTACTGGCATGACACCGGCCGCATCCACCAGCGCGAGGCCGCCGGGCTGCCCGGCCAGGGCGCGTGGCTTGAGGCCTTCGGCGAGTGCCTGGCCGGCGTTCACCTGCAGGACTCAACCCTGGAAGAAGCGGAGCTGCCCCCGGGCCAGGGCGAAGTTGATTTCCGCCTGGTGTTGGACAGCGTGGCCTCCACGGCCGTGCGCGTCGTAGAGGTCAACCCCCGCCACGGTCGTCCCGAGATCCTGGCCTGCGTCCAGTTTCTGGCGGACATGGGCTTCTAGCCCGGCTCCCCCCAGTGCGGCCCGCCCGCAGGCCGTGGGGATTCGATCCTTGAACCGTGTGGAGGCTTTGGGCGCAATGGCCGTCGAGCAGCGACCATGACACGCACGCCCCACCCACCTGCCACGGCCACGAGTCCATTCGGCGGCGACTCACCCCTGGGGCATCTGCGCGAGGTCCTGGAGACGGCCTCCACGGCGGCTTCCGAGAGGGCCCGCGGGCGTTTCTTGGTCTTGACCCACCGCAGCCCTGATCCAGACGCCCTGGGAGCCTGTGAAGGGCTGCGCCTGCTCCTGGGCGAGATCCTCGGCTACTCGGTGGAGGTAGCCACGGATGGTCCGATCAGGCGCGCCGAAAACCTGGCCCTGGTGCGCACGCTCGAGCTCGATTTGCTCGAGTACGGAGAGGTGGATACGAGCAGCTACTGCGGGGCCCTCCTGGTGGATACCCAGCCGGAGTTCGGACATACGGTGCTGCCCGTGGGCGTCTCGCTGCTGGCGCTCTTCGACCATCACCTGCCGCCGGGCGGCGTGCCGGCACAGGCACCAGTGGGGGAGGCGAGCGACGCGGAGTCACCCGTCGCGTTTCCCGACCCCGTGCCCCACCGCGACGTGCGCACGGGCCTTGGGTCAGCCTCGGCCATCGTCTGGTCATATCTGGACGAAGCGGGGGCGGCGCTCGACACGGCCACGGCCTCGGCCCTCTTCTGTGGCGTGCGCTTCGACACTGCTGATCTCTCCCGCAACGCCTCACCCCTGGATGAGGAGGCCTACTACGCGACATTCCGTTTCTCGGATCGCGCGGCCATTGCCCGTATCCAGCATCCGCCCCTGCCGCCCATCTACTACGCGGAACTCCATCGCGCTCTGGCCCTGGCTCGTCAACACGGTTCATTGGTGATAGCCCTCTTGGGTGCCGTGGCCAATCCAGAGTCCGTGGCTGAGACCGCGGACTTCTTGCTGCGCATGCGCGGCTGCAGCTGGGTGGTCGTCGGCGGCGCCTTTGAGCAGGAGTACGTGCTCTCCCTGCGCACGGATTTCGCCTTCGGCCGCGCCTGGCCCCTGATGGAGCGTGTGCTCGGTGGCCTGGGAACCTTCGGGGGCCACGGCCAGGTGGCCGGGGCGCGCATCCTGTTGGCAAGCGAGGCCACGGGAAGGGCAGGACCGGAGTTGGAGGAGGTCGAAGATGCCCTACGTGCCAACGCCCTGACGGTCATGGCCGAGCCCGATCCCCGGCAGCCCGACGGGGCCAGCGCCCCGGTCGGCCGCCCGGTGGTCTGAGATGACAGGCGCAGCGCAGGGACGAGCCGGTGCCAGACGCCGTGTTCTCCTGGTGGGCGGCGAGGATTCCAGCGGCCGCGCGGGCCTGGCGGCGGACCGGGAGACCGTGGCCCTCCTGGGACAGCAGGGGGACGAGCCCCATGCCGCGCCCCTGGAGGCCGTCAGCGTGGCAACGGCCCACACGCTCCAGCAGGGTGCGGAGTTGATCGAGTTGGGGGCCCGGGATCCCGCCGTCTGGGCGGCGGAGGTGCGTCGACTCGTGGCCAATCCAATGGACCGCCCGGTCGTCGCCAAGTTCGGCCTGCTCCCGGGCCGGGGGCATCTGGAGGTGGCCGCCGACCTCATGGGTGAGCTCGTCCCCGCCTGCCCGGTGGTCCTGGACCCGGTGGCGGGCACCAGCGGCGACAGCCCCTTTCTCGCTGCTTCCGACCTGACTCTCCTGGTGGAACGCGTCCTCCCGGCGGGCCCCATTCTGACCCCCAATATCCCAGAAGCCGCTCGGCTCACGGGTGCGGATCCCGAGGTTCTGGCCTCCGACCCCAGCTCACGCCCAGCCGCCGCCGAGCGTCTGCTGGCCGCCGGAGCCGCCGCGGTCATCATCAAGGGTGGCCACGGGAGCGAGGACCCAGTTCTGGATCTTCTGATGAGACCCGGTGCCGAGCCCCACTGGATCCGCCACCGGCGCAGCCCCGGTCCGGGCATCCGCGGCTCTGGCTGCCGCCACGCCAGCGCCCTTGCCGTCGGCCTGGCCAGGGGCCGTTCCTTGGCCCAGGCCAGCGAGGATGCGGCGGCCCATCTGGCGGCCCTGATAGGATGCCGCAAGTGACCCGTGCAGCTCGCGCAGAAGTAATCGCCATTCAGTGGGCGACCCTGGCCACCACCGCCGGGTAATGGGGAGGTGGTGGGGGCGGTGGGTCCCCGGGGGTTGAGGGGGCAACAGCAGCCAGGGCCGGAGCGGCCAGGGCCGGAGCGGCAGGGCCGGAGCGGCAGGGCCGGTAGGGGATTGGCGAAGCCTGGTCAGAGGGCCACCGGGCAGGCGTTGGGGTTCGGTTTGCCTCCCACTGGCCATTCTGGGCCCTCTCCACCACTGCCGGGAATCGGGTGCGATATCCCCCTCCCCTCGGGGCTTGCCAACGGGCGATTGGGTGATAACCTTTTGCGCCCCGAGGGGTTTGCGGCTGTAGCTCAGTGGTAGAGCGCAACCTTGCCAAGGTTGATGTCGACGGTTCAAATCCGTTCAGCCGCTCCACCCCCTTTCGCTTGCACCGCACGCTTTCACTGCTGCCTGGGCAGAGGGTCCCTGGTCATGCCGAGTGACCTTCGCCACGCGGAAAAAACGGGCGTGCCTGAACCGGATTATAGTGGAGGCGTTTGCGGGGCAGAGCAGCGTGCCGGAGCCTTCTTACGCGCACTTGTTTCGTTGCATTCCACGCCCCATGGATGACGCCGATTGGCCTCTCTGTGCCCAGGCGGGCCTGATCCCCCTGATCCCCATGATCCCCGCCCTAGCACTGTTGTTCCTCGCCGCCTCGCCCCAGGACGTCACCTTGCCGGAGACGCTCGTTGAGGCGCCCCGCTCGGAGTTCTCCCAGACCCACTCCGCCTCCCAGCGCACTGTTATTGAAGGAGATGCCCTGCGCGCCACCGGCGAGCGCTCCTTGCCCAAGGCCATCTCCCGGGCCGGCGGCGTCTGGACGCAGGAGACCAACCTGGGCGGCGGCGCGCCCTTCATTCGTGGCCTGACCGGCAATCAGGTGTTGCTCATCGTCGACGGCCTGCGCATCAACGATTCAACCACGCGCTTTGGCCCGAACCCGTCGCTCAACACCATCGACCCGGCCACGGTGGAACGCGTGGAAATCCTGCGGGGTCCGGCTTCAGTCCTCTACGGGTCCGATGCCATCGGTGGCGTGGTCCTGATCTGGACTCGGCGCGCAACGCCGGGAAGCGGCGAGGGTGTGGCCGGCGAAGTCGGTCTCTCCCATGACAGCGCCGCCTCCGGAGGACGCCTCTCGGCCGCTGGTTCTTTCGTGGACGAGAGCTGGGGCTGGTTCGGCGTCGGCAGCCTGGAGGATTGGGGCACCCTGACGGCGGGTGACTCCGAGGACCAGGAGTTCACCGGCTACGACGGTCACAGCCTGTTTCAATCCCTGGAGCACAACCTCTCCAGGGAACGCAACCTGCGCTTCACGGCGCGCATGACGCGCCAGAACGATGTCCCACGCACGGACAAAATGGTGGCGGGGTTCGGGCAGAGCTCGCCGAATAACGAGCTCTACAACTTCGCACGCCAGCAAAGGGAGGGCTACGGCCTGACCTATAGTGACGACAACTCCAGTCCCCTGGCGGATCGCGTGCAGGTGCGCTTGGCGGCCCACCGCTACCGGGAGGACCGCGAGAAGCAGAAGACCGGCGACAACACCTTTACCTTCGAGCAGGACGATGTGGAGACCTTGAGCCTCGGAGTGGATGTGAAGAAGCTCCTGGGCGCGAATCACCTGGTCACTTGGGGGCTGGACCTCAGCCGTGACAGTGTGGATTCCCTGCGTGTGGATACGGACACCACCACGGGCATCGAAACCGACAAGGACGGGTCCTTCGCTCCGGGTTCCGAGTACACGAGCGGGGGTGTTTTTCTGCAGGACGACGTGCTGGGCGGCCTGCCCTTCGATTTGACCGCTGGCGTGCGCTATTCCTGGTATGACTTCTCGGCGCAACCCACCGGTGGCGCGGTTTCCGGTTCCTTTGATGCCCTGACCGCCAGCCTGCGTGCCGGCCGAGACATCTCTGCTGGTGTGCGTCTTTCGGCTTCCCTGGCCCAGGGCTTCCGCGCCCCCAACCTGGATGACCTGGTCCACGATGGAGACTTCGGCGGCGGCGATGAGTTGGCCAACCCGGACCTGGATCCGGAGCAGAGCCTGACCGCGGAGATCGGCCTGGATGTGAGGGGCGAAGAGAGCAGCTGGAGCCTGGCGATCCATGACACGGACATTCAGGATGTTATCGGCCGCGTCTTGACGGACGAGGGTGACCCCGCTGTTGCGGGTGATGAAACCTACTTGCGAAACAACACCGGTGACGTGCGTCTTTGGGGGCTCGAAGGTGCCTGGCGCCGTCAACTCTCCGACGGACCCTGGGCAGTGTCAGCCTCGGCCGCCCATGTCCTCGGTCGCCAGCACGATGATACCGTGGACATCAGCTCGGGCAGCGCGCCCTACGACGGCGTTGACTGGCGGCGTGTGCCGCCGCTCTACGGCAGTCTGGGGCTCAGTTGGAGCAACCCTGACACCGCTAGCCGCCTGGCCAATGCGGATCTCGAACTCGTCTGGGCAGACCGCCAGGACCGCCTGCATCCCCAGGACGAAAGCGACCCGCGCATTGACCCCACGGGAACTCCCGGTTGGGCGCGCCTCGACCTGGATATCGGAGGCCCGCTGGCAGCGGCCGACGGATCCGGAGCGTCCTGGTCAGTTGGGGTGCACAACATTCTGGACAAGAACTACCGCATCCACGGCTCGGGCTTCGATGCCCCGGGCCGCAGCCTGGTGGTCAGCCTGAACCTCATGCGTTGAACAGGCCGCAGGCCCGTCGCCCCTGGCTCCCGATCGAGCCGGAGTCTCAGGACAGTCGCCCTGTTCTGATTCCCCGGGGCCTGGGGCGCGTGGATGCACGGAGCCGGGGCGCAGGAGGGATTTGGACTGCGTGAGCGAGTCTTACAGAGAAAACCTGCGACCTTTGGTTCCGCGCTCCACTCTCAGGGTGGGGGAGGGGGTGGTGGGACCCCGGGGGGGCGCACGCCCCCCCGCTCGTCGGCTGCCGGGCGGCCTTCTTTCTCATTGCCGTCCGATCTGGACAGGCAACCGATGGCAGCGGAGACTGACCGCCATGGATGGCACCGAACGCGAGGACGGAGGCATCAGGCCTGCGGCTGATCAACAATCCGCGCGTGATGTGGAGTTCCGCGGCAGCCCCAAGCGGCCGGGGTTCCTGGCCAGCCTCTCGGCCTCCGGCGCTCTCCACGCGCTCCTCTTCCTGTTCCTGGCCTGGACTTCCTGGAATATCTTTGGCGGCCAGGGCGAGCGCCACGGTGACACCATTGTCAGCCTAGCGCCCAGGCCTGTGGCCCCACCCGAGCCGCCGCCGGAGCCGAATGAGCCCCTGGCTCTACCGAAGCTGGCGGACACCCCTGGCGAGCCCGTGATTCAGGACCTCCCGCCACCGCCACCGGAGGAGGATGAGGTGCATTTCACAGAGTCCGTGGACACGCTCCCGGAGACCTTCGCCAGCCTTCCCTTGGATTCAATCGTCCCCCAGCCGAGCAACGATCCGCAAGTTCAGCAGCCCCCGGAAGCCGAACCCCAGCCGCGACCATCCGAGCAGTCGACGGACACAGGAACCGGCGACAGCCCGCCGATTCTCCAGGAGGGCGTTGCTCCGGCATATCCGGCGGCCGCCCTGCGCCTCCGCTGGCGGGGCACGGTCCAGCTCATCCTCGTCATTGACGAGGCCGGACGCGTGCGTTCCGCCCAGGTCAAGCACTCCAGCGGTCACGCCGTCCTGGACGAGGCGGCCCTCGCCGCCGTGCGTGGCTGGCGCTATTCGCCGGCCCTGCGTGCGGGGCAGCCGGTGGCGATCACAGTGAACAAGTCCATCACCTTCCGCTTCTAGCCCGCCTCTGTCACCGGCCTTCTCCCAGGTGTATTGAAACGGCCAAGTGCGCAGAGTCTCCCGGGCGCGGAGATCGTCACCCGGGAACTGCCTGCCAGCGCCGCGGGCCCGCCGCCTGCCGTTCATACTGGCTGGGATGCGGAGGCTGAGACCGAGCGCTTCCAGGCGGAAGCCGCCCAGTTCACCTGCCCCTGAAGCCGGCAGCGCTCGTATCCGGTAGACACACGCCCCGGAACCGAATCGTATCCAGTAACCGGCGGCGCCAGTTCAGTGGTCCTCGAACCACTTGGCGTTTATGTCGGTGTACTCGGCCCACTGTTCGGGCAGCTCGTCCTCTTCGAAGATGGCGTCAACCGGGCACTCTGGCTCGCAGGCGGCGCAGTCGATGCACTCGTCCGGGTTGATGTAGAGGAGCTTGGCCTCGTCGAACTCCGGCTCGTCCTTGGTCGGGTGGATGCAGTCGACGGGGCAGACATCGACACAGGCGGTGTCCTTGGTTCCGACGCACGGTTCCGCGATCACATGGGCCATCTTCTGGGTCTCCTGGGGGGCTACTGCTGTGTGTGTGTGGGGGGCTTTTCGGGGAGCGAGGGGGCCACTCGACCCACCGGGCTGCTGATTTTGGACCCCCTAGTTAACCTTTTCCTTCGGCCCGTCAACCCCAGAGCACCGCTCAAGCCAAAGATGCCCCCCAGCGGTCACCTGGGCGTGCCAATCCGGCGGGACGAGGCAGGTGCCGGAGAAGCCCTCGATGATGGCGGGTCCACGGAAGTGATGGCCCGGTCCCAGCCGCCCGCGCTCGATGAGATGCGCTGGCAGAGCTTTCGGGTGGGGGCGGCGAGCTTGGGAGCCCTTGGCTTCCCCATCTGGGTGGGCGAAAAAAGCCGGACGCTCGCCCAGGATGGCATCCTGGGGAAGGTCACGGGGCTCCACCGGGCATGGCTCTAGCTGTGGTGCGGGCACCAGGGCTCGCACGCGCAGGTTGACCAGCTCCACCTGGCCCTCGTCCAGGCGCCAGCCGTAGAGCTCCCGGTGGCGTCGGTGAAAAGCCTCCTCACGGTCAGGGCCCTCGGCCAGGGCGATTTCAAAGGACTGACCCCGGTAGCGCAGGTCCAGGCTGGCCTCGCTGCGGATGTCCGCCGCCCGGTGCCCGGCCTCCTCCAGTTCCCGTTGGCCGAGCTCCGCCAGGCTGCGTTCCAGGTCCGCGCGCCGCGCCGGCCCCCAGGCGGACAGGGGGGCCACGATGCCCCGGGAGTGGTCGCGCAGGGCCGTGGCGGCCGCCATGCCCCGGGCGGAGAGGATGCCCGCCCGGGACGGGACCAGGGCGCCGGGCATGGCGAGGCTCTGGGCCAGGGCGGCGGCATGCAGGCCTCCGGCACCGCCGAAGGCCACCAGCGGCAGACGGGCCGGGTCCTGGCCGCGCTGCATGCTCATGACTCCCACGGCCCGCCGCATGGCCGCCCGGGCCACCTCGAGCACGCCCAGGGCGGCCTCCTCCGGTGGGACGCCGAGTTGTCCCCCGAGGTTGGCGAAGGCGCGTTCCACGCCGTGCGTGTCCAGGCGGAAGCCCGTGTCCAGGAATGGCCCCTCGGCGATGTGTCCCAGAAGGACATGGGCGTCGGTGACCGTGGGCGTCTGCCCGCGCCCGTGGCAGACCGGCCCCGGGTCCGCCCCGGCGCTCTGCGGCCCCACGTGGAGGATGCCGCCGGAGTCGACCGTGACCAGGGATCCGCCGCCGCAGCCGATGGTGTGGATGTCGAGGCTGGGGACGGCGACCGGATGGCCGGCGACGCTGGTGTTTGTCACCGCCTGGGCCAGTCCGCCCGCGGCGTGTGCCGCGCCCGTGCTCCGGCATTCGTCAGGGCTTCCGCCGTCCCCATGGGCATCCGTATGGAAGGCCACATCCGTACTCGTGCCGCCCATGTCCAGGGTCAGGATGCCGGGGTGGGCACCGGCCAGGAGGCCGGCTTCCGCGGCGGCCCGGGCGGCGCCGAGCACACCTCCGGCGGGACCGGAGAGCAGCACCCGCACCGGTTCGATGGCCGCCCGCCCGGCGCTCAGAGTGCCTCCGCAGCTCTGCAGGATAGAGAGATCGCCCGGGGCCTCAGCGTTCCGGGACAGCTTGGAAAGGCGCTCGCGGAGCCGAGTCAGGTAGGCGCCCATCACAGGTACCAGCGCGGCGTTGACCACGGCCGTGGAAAAGCGCTCGTGCTCTCGGTACTCCGGCAGAATCTCAGCTGAACAGGTCAGCGGCAGGTCGAGCCCCTCAAGTTGCATGCGGACCTCCTCCTCGCTGGACGGATCCGCCCAGGAGTGCAGCAAGCAGATGGCCACACTGCGGGCATCGGAATCCGCCAGTTCCTGTCGCAGGCGACGCCAATCCTCTGGTTCAGGCCGGGCGCTGGTCTCCAGGGCGAGGTCGGATGCTCCGCGGGCCTCTGCGTCGGCGGTCTTCTGCCCGTGGGCTGGCCAGCTGCGCTGGTTGATTTCAAAGCGCAGGTGTCTCTGCACTAGCGGCGCGGGCTTCACAGGGAAGAGGGCGTAGAGGTCCGGGCGGTCCTGGCGGCCGATTTCGATCAGGTCCCGGAAGCCGCGGTTGGTCACCAGGGCGGTGGGCGGCACGGCACCGGTGAGCAGGGCATTCAGGGCCACGGTGGTGCCGTGGACAACT
Source organism: Planctomycetota bacterium (assembly GCA_036011365.1). GTDB lineage: Bacteria > Planctomycetota > UBA1135 > UBA1135. The sequence continues at coordinate 28,709 of DASCNH010000007.1, forward strand.
TCCATTCCCGCCTCCCAATGCCCCATGGCTTCAAGTCCCAGGGCTACGGCTCGGGATGGGTCATCCGGCGTTGAGGGGACCTTGGCCACCGCCACCACCTCCCCGGCGCCCGGTCCGATCAGGATGACATCCGTGAAGGTGCCACCGGTGTCCACGCCCACCCGCAGGGGGCCCGACGGAAGTCGCCCTTTGGGGTCGTCCCCGGTGTCAGGAGTCCCGGAAGTCATGGGAGCGAGTCTACGGGGAGCGGGGGAGGACCAGAAGCGAGCCGATTCAGGTAGGCTGCCCGTTGTGCTTCAGCACTTCACAGTTTGGCTTTCCGCAGCGGGGCCATGGGCGCCGATCCCTGGCAGCCTGCAATCAGGCGCCCTGCCCCTCCTCTTGGCCTGGGCCCTCGGCGGCTATCTGCTGGGCGCCGTGCCCTTCGGCCTGGTGCTGGCGCGCATCAAGGGAGTGGACCTGCGTGCGGTGGGTAGCGGCAACATCGGGGCCACCAACACCATGCGCGCCCTGGGTCGTCCCCTGGGCGTCTTGGCTTTCCTGCTCGATTTCTTCAAGGGCTACCTGCCGGTCTTCCTCGTGGTTGCCCTGGGGCCCACCCTCGGGCTCGATTCGTCCGTGCGTCCGAGCGTCGAACTGGCCGCAGGCACCGCCGCGGTCTGCGGTCACTGCTTCCCGATCTACCTGCGTTTCCGCGGAGGCAAGGGCGTCAGCACAGCCTGCGGTGCCCTGGTGGCCATCGATCCCGTGATCTTCCTCCTGGGGGGCGCGGCCTGGCTCCTGACGCTCCTCTTGACCCGTTTCGTCGGCCTGGCCTCAATTGTCATGGGACTGGCCTTTCCCATCCTGACCCATTGGCGCACGGAAGGTGAGCCTGCGGAGTACTGGATCGGATGTGTTTTGCTCGCCCTCTTGATCCTCTGGCGCCACCGTTCGAATATGTCCCGCATGTTAGCCGGCCAGGAGCCGCGCATCGCTTCTCTGGGCGAGCGCCGCGCCGACTCGGCGAATCGAAAAGCATGAGTGCAACTGAACACAACACTTCCATTGGCCAGGACGCAGGCCCCGTGCTCGTCATCGGCGACGGCAGCTGGGGTACTACCCTGGCTCTGGTGCTGGCCCGGCGCGGCGTGCCGACGACCCTCTGGAGCGCCTTCCCGGAACAGGCCGAGGAGCTGCTCGCGGCCCGCGAGAACAAGCGCTTCCTGCCCGGCGTCGCGCTACCGGAGAGCCTGGCCATCAGCGCTGATCCCTGGGGTGCCGCCGAGGCCGCCAGCTTCGTCGTCAGCGTGGTGCCCACCCAGTTTCTGCGCTCGGTGGCCGAGCGTTTTCAGGAAGTCCTGCCGGCTGATGTGCCCCTCGTGACCGCCACCAAGGGGCTGGAGATCGAGACTTTTCGTACACCCGGGGAAATCCTGCTGGAGGTCCTCGGCGAGCGCCCCCTGTGCGTGCTCACGGGGCCCAGCCATGCGGAGGAGGTGGCCGCGGGCAAGCCCGCTTCCCTGGTGGCGGCCAGCTCGAACCGCGACTTCGCGCGGGATGTGCAGCGGGCCTTCACCTCCGAGAGCTTTCGCGTCTATGTCGGGGGCGATTCCGTCGGTGCCGAGCTGGCCGGTGCCCTGAAGAACGTCATCGCCCTGGCGGCGGGCATCAGCGATGGCCTGGAACTCGGCGACAATGCCAAGGCCGCCCTGCTGACCCGCGGCATGGTGGAAATGGCCCGTTTCGGTGTGGCCCGCGGGGCCCAGGCCGACACGTTTTTTGGCCTGGCCGGCTTCGGGGATCTCGTGACCACCTGCTGCTCTCCCCACTCCCGCAACCGGGCGGTGGGGGAACGCATCGGCCGCGGTCAGACGCTGCGTGAAATCCTGGAGGAAATGGACATGGTGGCGGAGGGCGTTTGGACTACCAAGGCACTCTTTGGACCTAACGTGGATACCGGAGACTTCTCCCTGCCCATCGCCGAGCAGGTGCACGCGATCCTCTTCGAGGACAAGCCCGCCCGTGCGGCTGTACTCGACCTGATGCGACGGGAAGTGGCGGGCGAGATGGACGGCGTCCTGGAGGCCAGGTAATGGGACCCACTACCGGCTTCGTTCTCTTCCTGCTCATCACCCTCGCCTTTTTGGGTGCGGTGATCCTTACTGGCAAAGCGGCCCGGCGCGTGGCACACCTCTGTTGCGTGGGAGGTGCGGTCCTTGGCCTGGGTATCACGATCTACTTCGCGGAGCAGTTGGGAGCCCTCTACGACCTGGAATCCGCCGGCTGGATTACACCGCTGCACCTGGTCCTGGCGAAAATAACCGTATGTGCCTACCTCCTGCCGGTCATCACCGGTCTGCGTACCATGCGCGACGAAGTCCACAAGGATACCCACGGCAAGGTCGCCCATCTGGTCATAGGCTTGACGGTGCTGACCGCCATCACCGGCACGGCCATGGTGCTCATGGCCACGCAGCTCAGTTGAGCTAGAGTTCGAGCACGCGGCGCGCCGCGCCCAGGTAGAGCGGCAACGTCAGCAGGCTGAGATTGGCCAGGACCGGCACGGTCACCAAGAGCAGCCAGATGCGGTGGGCCCGGAATGAGAACAGGGCCAGGCCCAGGCCGGGCAGGGCGAAGCAGCAGGAGCCCCACCAGAGAACATCCGTGGATGGAGACCACTTGGGCCAGATCTGCACGGCGATCAGGGCCAGCCACCAGATCCCCCAACCACAGGAGGCCAGGATCATCGACGCCATCCAGGTCCGGTGCCGCCGGCGCACCAGGGCCCGAATCCGCCACTGGTTGCGCAGGGGCCGTGCCATGAGCCCATTGTCCCGCCCCCGGGCCCGTCCCACAAGCCAGAGCGTCCGAGCCGGGCTTCCCGGACTCCCCGCCCTACCCCGGACCGCCCATTCGCCCATCTGTGGGCCGCGCCTATGGACTCCCGGCCCCCCTGCGGGTATGGTCTTCGCCTCTTCGGTCGGGGCGTGGCGCAGCATGGCTAGCGCGCTGCAATGGGGTTGCAGAGGTCGGAGGTTCGAATCCTCTCGCCCCGACCATTTCGCTTGCTTGCAGAGCGACAGGTTACGTTCGAGCCGAGCAATGCGAACTGGTTGCCGGAGGCGACCTCTCACGAAATGCTCACGAGTTGTGCGGCACGGTTCGGCATCCAATTGCCATCCCACCGTTTCTCGTTGCTCCCCTAGCTCAAGCGCGCGGCACGAGTTGGCACGCAGTGGCACGGAAATGGCGATGCGGCGACGTGCTTTGTGGAGTTGCAGAGGTCGCAGGTTCGGCCTCCTCCCAGCCTGGACCCATGCTACGTCCTCACATCTGCTGTCAGATGGGCAGACCTTCGGCGTCCAAACA
>DASCNH010000008.1:0-21188 GCA_036011365.1 Planctomycetota bacterium
GCCAAAATCCTCGATCACATCAGCTACGCACAGCTGCCAAGTTTCAGCTTTGGAGAGGGCGCCTACTTCGAGCGCGAATCCAGGGCACACATGGCCGCTCGCCCCCACGTGTCGCGCTTCGATTCCCATGGCAATGGCGAGTTCACCTTGGAGTTAGCCTGGGAGGTCACTGCCCAAATCGAACAGGATGCGGAGATTTTCGTTCACTTCACACACCCGCGCTCGCCGCGGGCCGAGGGTCTCGTCTTTCAAGATGACTTTCTGCCGCCCATGCCGAGTTCAACCTGGCGACCCGGGGCCACTGTCCTGACCGGGACACGCCGCCTGCGCCTGGTACCTGGGCTGTGGCGCGAAGGCCCCTGGGAAGTGCGTGTGGGTTGCCTGGCCCCCGTGCCGGGCGGCGGTGAACAACGCCTGACCCTGGATTCCCCGGCGGACGCTGGTCAACGGATTCTGCTGGGCACCCTGCACAGGGACGGAGGTCAGCTGCGCCTGGAGCTGCCGCCGGCCGCCGGCGATCGACGCGTCTTCACGCGCGCAGACGGTGGCTGGGCGGCCGAGCTGAAGCCGACGGATCGCCTGATCAAGAATGTGGTCGAGGTTCTCACGCCCCTGAAGCGCCTGGTCGTCGGGAAGCCAATGACCGAGCACCGCTTCCTGACCGCGGACCGCACGGTGGAGCGCACCCACTTCGGCCCGCTGGTTATCACCGTCAACCGCGGAGAGAACCCCTTTGAAGTAGGAGGAACCTCGCTGCCGCAGTTCGGCTTCCTGGTCACCAGCCCTACCTTCGTAGCCTTCCATGCCACCTCCTTTGGCGGCCTGGACTATCCCGGTGGCGCGCTCTTCACCCTGCGCAGCCTCGACGAAAAACCGCTGGCCGAGTCCGCCACTCTGCGTGTCTATCACGGCTTCGGTGACGATCAGGTGCGCCTCGCCGATCGCGTTGTGACCGTCGAACGCGAGGCAGTGATCAACCAGAACGCGGCCACGCCCCGCTAGACAATCCTCAACTCGCCCAAGGCAACAGGGCGAAGACCGGGTCGTGATCCGATGCCGAACGACCGTCCAGGCGCGGCCGGAGGATCTCCGCCTCCATGGGCTGCCAGCCGCGCGTCACCCAGATCGAGTCAATCATGCCACCGGTGTGGTAGCCCTCGAAGCGGTGAAAGGTGCCTCCATCCGTGGCCTCCGGGTGCATGAAGGGCACCGCGTTGACATAGCCCGCCTGTTCGAAGACAGACATGGGGGTCGTCCCGGGGCGGGCATTGAAGTCACCCATCAGAATCACAGACAGGGGCTTCCCGGTGGTCCCTTCCTCCCCGTGGCGCAGTTTACTCATTATCTCAACCACCAACCGGGCGCTCTCCTCCCTGGCGCGCACGCCGCGATGATCGAAGTGGGTACCGAGCACGATGAAGTCTGCCGCCCCGGCACCCCGCTCGTGCAGTCGCGCCCAGACCGCCGTGCGAGCCAGCGCCGCGTCCCAGCCCCGGGAAGCGACGACCTCGGGCGTTGATGACAACCAGAACTGCCCCCAATCAACCACTTCAAGGTGGGCCGCATTGATCAAGAGGCCACTGAACTCGCCATCTCGCCCGCCGTTCCTGTGCTGACCGAGGACCAGGTAGCCCGGGCAATGTTCGGCCAGGTAGTCCATCTGGAATCCCAGGCCCTCCTGAATGGCGAGCACATGGGGCGCTGACTCCCTGATGGTGTCGGCCACGAGTTCCTTCCTGTGCTTCCAGTGGTTCTCACCATCCTTGGCCGTCCCATAGCGGATGTTGAAGGTCATCACGCGCAGACCGGGACCCCGCTCCTGGGATTCCGGTGCGGGAACTGCGCCCTGGCAGGCTGCAAGCAATGCCGCAGCGACAATGACCAGCGCAGCTCTCATTGCACCCACTCCACCGCCGCCGCCAGGAGCGCCTTCCAGGCCGGATGCTGGTGAGTCGCCCCATCGTGACCCAGAGTGGTACAGACCGTGCGCCCCCGGGGCCGTTCCACAACCCACAAGACTGGAAACTCAGCGCCCGTGGAGCGCGAGCGCCCCACGGCCAGAGCAGTTATCGGTGCCCCATCGGGGTCCACCTCAAAGCGATACAGTTCATCCGTGACGCTGAAGGTCACCGGCAGATCTCTGGCAACCGGGTGCTGGCCATCGACAACGCGCACATCAAACTCACCATAGGCCTCGTGCCCACGGGCGCCGCCCCCCACCAGCTCGCTGTTGTACGCGGGCCAGTCGAGCCAGTTGTACCAGGTGGCAGGGTGCAGCAGCACCAGGCCGCCGCCCCGAGCCGCATGCTCAAAGACTGCCTCGCGTTCGGCCGGCTCGGAGAGCGGCTGGTTGTTGGAAAGCACCAGCACTCCGACGGAGGGGGACAAATCAGCCAGGCAATTCACGCGCTCGGTGTAGAGTGTGCGCCCGAGCTCTCTTCCGTCAAGACAGGCGCGGTCCTCCTGGTCGAACCAACGCTTGAAGTCGTGGCTGGAGCCACCACCGACGAGAAGCACATCGACAGCCGACAGATCGACACTCGCAACCGTAGCACCCGGGGGTGCCGGGCTTGGTTCACCGGTCCCCGCTGGCAACTCACTGTCTTCGACAAGTTGGGCCGTAAGGGCCAGGAAGGTCGGCGCGATGTGGTTCTCGGGACTGGAGAGGGTGATGCTCACGATCTCGCCTGACCGCGACGGAACCAGAGAGAAACGGCGCAACTGACCGCGGCTGTCATCGGCCAGGATGCCATCCGCGTGGACGGAACCAGGCACATCGATACGCGCAATCCAATCGGCGAACACATCGCCGTCGCGCAGTTGCACGGTTTCGGAAGAGCCGTCGGCGTAGTTCCAGGTCCAACTGGCCGCAACCTGACCGTCGCGGCGACAGGGGAATCCCCAGGCGGCGATGCCGCTGAGGACATGAACTCGCTCCAGGGCAAACCCGACTGGGATCTCCACGGAAGACGGCATGTGCTTCCAACTGGCCCAGTTTTGGGCCATGGCCCCCTTGAGCACAATGGCGTTATTGCCGCTCACGCTGCGTGTTGGGTCGAGCAGTTCAAAGGGAATCCCCGCACACTCAGTGATGCCGTAGCTGGCGAAGGTCAAGGTACGCGGCTCGCTGGGATCGTAGAGGCCGGTCTCCGTGCTTGCCGAAGCGGCCGCCGCCACATCGAGCAGACGGAAATCCCTTCGATCGCCGCAGAGGAAGGTCAGCAGGTCGCGGAGACCCTCACGTTCCAGTGACTCAAACCCCGTGGGCATGGGCGAGCGCCCGGTGGAGGCCAACGACTCTATCTCATCCCGAAAGATCTCATCCTCACCATCCGCGTGACGGATCAATATCGACTCCTCCCCATCCCTGGCCAACACACCGCCAATGGTGCGCCCCGCGTCCGTGCGCACCACATACTCCACATAGGCCTCCTCCACGGAAGCATTGGGGTCGAGGATAAAGGGCAAGAGATCCGCCGCCCCGTGCGCGCCCATGCCCGTCAGCACCGGCCCCACATTCCCGTCGGTGATCAGCTCACCGGACTGATCCGCAAAGGCGTGACAGTTGCCGCAGTTCAGCGCGAACAGCTCACGTCCCGCGCGCGCGTCCCCGGGCCCAGATACAAACTCCGTCAACTCCTCGATGAGAGGTCCGAGTTCTCCCACTCCAGAGGAGGAGGTGCCTGTTTCTCCCAGCACAGCACGTGCGCGCTCCGCTACGGCCGCCTCTCCGTGCTGCTCCAGAACGAAGCGTCGTCGGGGGCCGATGTCTCCCACGGGAATCGTCCCCGCGGCCACCGCATCAAGCAAAGCCACGGCGCCGGCGCCACGTTCGGTCAAGCGCCGGAATGCTTGAACGCGTGCTTCGCGGCCAAGTCCCCTCCAGGCATCCACCAAGGTCGACAGCGCCTCGACGCTATTACCTTCCCCGAGGATCTCGATGACCTCCAGATGCACCGCCGGGGGATGCATGGGGCTGAGCAGATCGTTCACCGCAGCCGCCACATCCAGGCCCTTGAGGTGCAGCAACATGCGCAGGGCCAGAAGCCGCTCGGGGACATCCGCTTCCCGATTGCCGGCGCGCTCCAGCAGGCGCTCAGCCAGCGCCCCTTCGTCGATGGAGAGGCGACGCTTCTGGTCCCAGGCGCGGGCGATGGGCAGCGTCGCCAGGGCAAGCTCGATGTCCCGGTGTCCGAGGAGCCCCTCCAGGGCCAGCGCCAACTCCGGCGACCACTCCGGAACGGACTTCCCGAGTCCATCTGCCAGGGCCGCCAGAAGCGACGCCCGGGTTTGCGATCCGTGTTCCTCCAGCCGCGCCAGGGACAGGAACACCGCCCGGGCATGGTCGGCTCGCCGGCCTGAGCGTTGTGCCAACTCCCGGGCCAGCTCCGTTTCCCCCGCACCCAGGGCCTGTTCCAGGTACCCCGCAGGTTCGATCAGAGCGGTGCCCAAGAGGGCCGACCGCAACCAGGGGTCGGAGTTGGAAGCGAAGGCGTTGACAACCCGTGGCCATGCCGCTTGCGGCGCACCCAACCGCCCCAGGGCCACCGCCGCTTCCAGACACACGCGCCCATCTCCGTCATCCAGTAGTTCCGCCAGCCGAGCGCGGGAGGCCGCGCCGCTCTGCGGAGTACGCCGCGACAGGAACCGATCCACGGTTCCCAGGCCCGTCAACCGCGCAGCGTTCTTGCGCACACCGGCTATCCCGTCGTCCAGGGCGGCGAGCAGCACGTTTTCTGGAACACCGCCTCTGTGGTGCAAGAGCCACAAGGCCTGGACACGACCACCGGGGCTGCCGGAGCGCGCCAAGGACACGAGCCCGTCCCGCATGCGCTGGAAACTCCGTTCTCCAGCCGCCAGGGTGCCCAAATGGCCTCCCCCAATGAGCAGGCGGTGGGCGACCATGCGCGTCTGGCGGTTTGCATGGTCGAGGGCCGCCAGTAGCCCGGTCGTAGAACTGAAGTCCGGCTCCGCCAGGCTACGCGCCTCCCGGTGCTGCAGGCGCCAGATGCGACCGTGTTGATAGTCACGGTCCGGACGCAGGGCCGCGTTGGTGGGGCCGTGCGGGGGATTGCGCGTGTCGTTGTGCACGGCGGCCTGGTTGTAGAAATCCAGGAGATAGACGGCACCATCCGGCCCCGTGCGCAGGTGCACGGGCCTGAACCACAGATCCTGCGCCGCCAGGAACTCCGCCTTGCGTGGCTTCTCCGCAAGATAGGTGCTGCCTTCAGCGCGCAGAGCATCCCGGTGCACGATGTTCAGGGTCGGCTCCGTTACGAAGTGATTGCCCGCGTACACCTCCGGCCAGGCGCCACCACCGTAGATCAAACACCCGGCCGCTGCCGTGAAACCCCCGACCACATCAATCTGCACATAGGGCGGGCGCTTGTGCTCAGAGATGGGAAAGGCCCGGTCATGATCCGCAATGGCCTGCCAGCTGGTAGCACGCTCGAAGCGTCCACGCGCCAGGACCGACTCTTCAACGACCACATGGCGCAGGTGCGAGGCATTGGCCATGGTGAAGAACAGCTCCCCATCCCAGCTGAAGTCCAAGCCCCAGGTGTTGGAGCCGTAGCTGCTGACGCGCTCGATGTGCGTGCCGTCCGGCCTGAAGCGAAAGATCCCGTTGCCGATGGCTCCACAGTCCCGGCCGCCGTCACCATGCGCCAGCACATGGCGCGAGGATCCGCCGCTGTAGCCCTGGGTGCCGTAAATCCAACCGTCGAGCCCCAGGCGGAAGTTGGAGATCGTCGCATGGGTGTCCGCGTAACCAAAGCCGCTGTAGAGGCGCTCGATCACATCTGCCCGGCCGTCACCGTCCGTATCGCGCAGATAGAGGATGTCCGGCGCCTGACCGACGATCACGCCGTCGCCGTAACGCACAAGGGTAGTCACCAGGTCGAGCCCATGGTGAAACACCAGCCGCCCATCCATGCGCCCGTCGCCGTCGCCGTCGGACAGGATCACGATCTCATCGTGGGCCGGCACACCCTTGAACTCCTCCTTGTAGGGGTAACCCGGCGTGCAGGCCACCCACAGGCGCCCGCGCTCGTCCCAATCGAGGGAAATCGGGTTCGCCACCAGCGGCTCGGCGGCCACCAGCGAAATGTCGAACTCCTCGTTCAGCTCGAAGGTCTCGTGAGCCGCCTCCGGTTGCGTGGCGCCGCCCGCGGGATAGGCCAGGGAAGCCTCTTCGCCGGCTTCGGTCAACAGGTCCACTTCGCGCCCCGCGGCCCAGGCTATGCCGCGCAGGAGCATCGTGCGCCAGGCAGGATGGGAGAAGGTCGCAAACTCGTGTCCCTGCAGGGTCACGAAGGCCCGGTGCCGTTCGCCTTCAAAGGTCCACATCTGGGGACGCACATCGAAGGGGGTGTGGAAGGAGTTGGCCAACACATGGGCCCGGGGATCGAGATGCAGCTCGTAGTAGATCTCGTCGTCCAGGTCGAAGTTCTGGGCACCGGCGGTGATTGGATGGTGGCGGTCGGCGAAGTACAGGCCCACATCCCCCTCCAGGTATTCGCTGTGCCCGTGTTCCCAGGCACCGCCGGCAACGCTCTTGAACCACTCGGGATCGTCGCCACAGACCGCATCGTGAATGGCTACAAGCCCCCCGCCGCGGGCCAGGAAGGCCTCAAGATCAGCGCGCTCCGTACCGTGGATGCTGGCCCCCTCGGCGGCGTAGAGCACCAGAACATCCGTGTCCTCCAGCACTGCGGCACCGGGGAACTGCATCGTGGATGTGACGCTGGCACCGCGCTCTCTTAGCAAGTCGCCCCAGTCTGACAGAAAGCGCGGGTGGTCATGCTGGCCCGGCCCGTGGGTCTTGATGCCGGCCCGGATGTGCACGCGCAGAGATTCGGACTGGAACTCTGCCTTGGCCAACCCGCCGGAGAAAAGTGCGACTCCCAGGAACGACAATAGTCCGCCGAGTCCCCGGAGATGTCTGAAGGCAGTAGGTGCCATGGCCCGCACAGCATAGCGGCAACAACCGGTGCACTGCACCATGGCCCTCGCCCGCACCCATTGTCTGCGCTACACTATGTCCATGGTCGATGCCTCACGGGAGAAAGGAGTTGCTGGAGGATCCGCGCCGCGCGCCACGCTGCTGGCCATCGGCGACATGCACCTGGGGGTGCGCCCATCCGGAGTCCCTGACCTGGGGAGTTTTGACCAGACCTGTCTGACGCCGGCGACGGCCCTCGCAAACGCCGTTGATCTGGCCATTGAAAAGGAAGTGGATGCAGTGCTCTTCGCCGGCGATCTGGTGGAGAGCGCCAACGCGCGTTTCGAAGCCCTGCGCCCCCTGGAAGACGCCATCAATCGGCTGGCGGCCGCGAACATCCGCGTCCTGGCGGTGGTCGGCAACCACGATTCAGCAGCCCTGCCCGCCCTGGCGCGCACCATCGACGGCTTGGAACTGATCGGCGAAGGTGGAGAGTGGGAAAGCAAGACCATCGAGGTCGATGGCGAGCCCGCGGTGGAAATCATGGGCTGGTCATTCCCGGCGCCTCACTACCCGGCGAGTCCCCTGGCGTCTCTCCTGGAAGACCCTCTGCCTCAGCGGGGACTGCCGCGCATCGGGCTGCTGCACGGGGACCTCGACGGCAGCGGCGAGTACGCACCCTTCCGGCGTAGCGAGCTGGAGGCGGCAGGCCTTGACGGATGGCTCCTGGGACACATCCACAAGCCAACATTGGGGATGGAGACCATGACCGGAGGTGTGCCCTTTGGGTACCTGGGCTCGTTGGTGGGACTGGACGGGGGCGAGCCCGGCAGTCACGGCCCCTGGCTCGTCTCCATTGGCCAGGACGGCGGCCTGACATGCGAGCAATCGGTCACCGCCCCCCTGCGTTGGGAGGAAGTCGAGTTGGAGTTGGCGACGGATACCACGTCCTCAGACCTCGGCGACCTGCTCATGGAAGAGACCAAGCGGGCAGCCGTTTCACTCCACGAGCGAGGTCTGCGCCCAAGGGCCCTGGGGTTGCGCATCACAGTAGTCGGCGCGGTGAGCACCGGCACGGACCTGCGGGAGTGGATCGCCAGGCGCGAAAACTGGAAGGAACTCGGCCGCGCCGTAGAGGAGACGGAGGTCTTCATCCACAAGATCAGCGCGCGCCTGGAGTTGGCCCTGGGCCTCGACAAGCTGGCGCTGGAAAACAGCCCCGCCGGTCTCCTGGCCAAGGACATCGTGGCCCTGGACGGCAACGGCGAGCGGCGCGAAGCCCTCTTGGCCGCGGCTCGGGCACGCCTGGGTGCGGAGGTGGAGAAGGCGCGCTGGCAGGAAGTGCACAAGATGCGCAACTTCAGCGATCCACTGACGGATGAGGCCCTGGCTGAACGGTTGCGGCGTGCGGGCACGCGCGCCCTGACCGCCCTGCTCGCCGGCCGCGAGCTCGGTGACGGGGACACCGGCGCGGATTCACAGGTAACCGATAGCCGGTCCCAAGCGGGGGTCTCGCAGTGAAGTTGCGCCGTCTCTCCATCGAGAGCATGCCCGGGATCGACTCCGCCTATGAGATCCACTTTGAAGACGGCGTGACCGTCGTCGAGGGTCCCAACTCGTCCGGCAAGTCCAGCGTGTGCCGAGCCCTTCGGGCGCTGCTGTGGCGGGAGTTCCACACCGGCGCCTACATCCGCGCCGCTGCCACCTTCGAGGACGCCCAGGGCGAGTTGCGCGTGGAGCGTGACGGCCCGCGTGTCACCTGGACGCGGGCTGGTGAGACGATCCCAACGCCGGTGCTTCCCGGTTCCAACCAGGCCGACAGTTTCTTCCTGGGATTGGAGGAACTCGTCGACCTGGAGGCGCGCCAGGGCGCGCAGGTTTCCCAGGCCATCCGACGCCAGATGGCCGGCGGCTATGACCTGGACAAGGTCACAGCCGAACTCTGCAACCCTGAGCGTCGAGGCTATGCACGTGGCAAGGACAATGCCCACTCAGAGGCTACGCGGGCAGTCAACAAGGAGCAACTCGTGCAAGACGCTCTGGCCCGTCGCGAAGCACAGCTCGGCGAGTTGCGCGAGACCGCCACGCAGCTACAGGCAACACACAACCGCAAGCAGCACCTGGAGACCTGTCTGAAGTTGGTGGATCTACACGCGCAGTTGCATGAACAGGAAGAGCACCTTGGCCAACTGCCAGACGCCCTCCTCAAACTGAACGGCAACGAGCTGGAACTGTTGGACGATCGCCTTGAGGATTTGGATGACAAGGCCGGCATGATCAAGGAGCAAAGCCAACGGATTGCGGATGCCGAGCAGACGGCAGCGGACACGAAGTTGGCTGAGCCCATCGACGAGCAGGTGCTGGACACGCTGGATGCCCTGGCAGCAGAACTGGACACCGCTGCGGGGGAGTTGGTCGCAGCCGAGAAGAGCCTGGCGGGGGTAAATGAGGAGTTGGAGCAGGCTCGGGAACAGGCCGGGGTACAGGTCGGCATCGAACTTGAGGACCAGCCAGAGCTGTTTGAGTTCCTGCGTGGGGTGGGCCAACTGGAACGTGATTGTGAATCCCTCGGCAGGACACTGCAGGCCCTGGGGCGCCGTAGCGAAAAGCCCGAAGAGGAGCTCTCCAGCGTGCGAGAAGGTCTGCGAATCCTGGCTCGCTGGCTGAGTACACCCGTTGATTCCGGCAGTGCCACAAGGCCTGCGGCTGGACAGCCTCAGCTCCTGCGCTGGCTATTCCCCCTGGCCGCGGGTGCCATGCTCCTCGCCGCCTTCCTGGGATTCCAAGGCAGCGCAGGTTGGCAGTTGGCCCTGGGCCTTGGGTTGGGCTTGCTCATCGGCGCCCTTCTCCTGCGATCGAAGACCGCTTCGACCACATCCATCGAGGGCTCCTTCAACCGCCGCGCCGACCTGGAGCTGGAGTACCCGCGCAGCCTGTCTGCACCAGACAACTGGGAAGAGGGCGCAGTACGCAAGCGCCGGCTTGAGCTGGAGCAGACCAGCGGTCGTTGGACTGCGCTAGATGAACTGGAACGCGAAGAAGAACGCTTGACAGCTGAGCTCAAGGAGCTCGAAGACAAACGCCAAGAGGCCAGTCAACGCTTACGAAAACTATCTGCCACCCTCGGCCTGCGTGAGGATCTGCCGACGGTGGAGTTGTTCCTGTTGGCGCAACGTCTGGATCAACTGGCCCAATCGCAACTCGACCAGCGCAAGGCCGTGGGCGAAATGGAAAGTTGCGCCTCACGAAAAAGCGCCGGATTGGCGAAGGTCAATGTCGGCCTGACAGAAGTCAACGAACCAGGTCTCGAAGAACAGACTGGGGTGATACCCGCCCTGCGGGGCCTGCGCAACCGCAGCGCTGCTCTCGCAACTGCCCGCACCCAGGCAGAAGACGCACAGCGAGACCTGGCGCGTCTTGAGGAGCAAAAGGCCGTTCTTGAGAAAAAGCTCGACGAACTCTACGCGGAAGCTGATCTGGAGCCCGGTGATCGCGGCGGCCTGGCTGCCCTGGTGGCGCGTGTCGACGATTACAAGACAGCGGCCAAAGAGCATGAACTGCTAGGGCGGGAGGTCAGCCTGATGCGCAAGTCATTGCCCGATGAGTTTGCAGAACAACTCCTGGCGCTGAGTGCCGCCGACCTCGAAAGCCAGCTGGAGCAGGCCAAGGCTGCCTTTGCAGGGCTTGATGAGTGCCGCGAGGAGATATCCACCATCGAGGTCGGGGTGCTGCATGCCAGAGAACACTCAACCCTGCAAGACGCCCTCGCCAGGCGTCACCGGGCTCTGGATGAGCTGTCCGCATCATTTGACAATGCCCTGGACGGTCTGGCCGGCCGCATGCTCCTGGATGGTGTCCAGGAACGCCACGAACGCGATCAAGCTCCTCCGGTCCTGCAGCGCGCCCGTCAACTCTTCGCGCGCTTCACCGACCATGCCTATGAGCTGCGTGTCCCGGCGACGGACACCGGCAGCTTCATCGCCTTCGATGTGAACACTGGACAGGAACGCACACCCGCCGAGTTATCCACTGGAACCCGAGCACAACTGCTGATCGCCGCTCGACTGGCCTTCACCGATGTCGTAGACGACGGCCAGCAACTACCCATCGTTCTTGATGAAGCCCTGGATCACTCGGACCCGGGACGCTTCGCCTCCATCGTCGCCAGCCTGGGCGAACTCGCCAGGCCCAAGGCGGAAGGAACGACTGGCCGCCAAATGATCTACCTGACCTGCGATCCCCAGGACGCGCTACGCATCCGCAACGCCCTGAAGGATGCCGGCCACGCCGTTCCACGCTACATCGACCTCGGCGACCTGCGCAACCTGGCGAAAACTACCTTGGATGCCGGCGAGTTGGTTCCCTTGAAAAGAAACCCGCCGCCCGCGCCGGGGAAGATGTCCGCCGCAAAGTACGGTGAAACCATCGACGTCACACCTCTGGATCCGACTCGCGGTCCCCGGGCCCAGCATCTGTTCCATGTGCTTGCGGACGAGTTGACCGTCCTGCACAAACTGCTGAGCGCCAACATCGAGACTATCGGTGAATGTCGGGCGGCCTTTGGCAACGACCCCGCCTACGCCGCGCTGATCGAAGGCCATCTCTCCGAAGAACCGACACTGGCCCAACGCTGCGAACTCTTCGGCGAGTTCTGTGGCGCCTATGGCAGCGGACGCGGGAAGCCCGTAACACGGGAGACTCTGCTGGGCGTGGAAGGTCTATCCGATCGCTGGCACGCTGACCTGGCGCTGATGGTGGAAGAACTCGGCGGAGATGGACGCGCACTCCTCGTCTGTCTGCGCACCAAGAGCGATGACCGCAGCAAGGGCATGCGTGGCCAGACCGTCGACGACCTCGAACTGGCCCTCCTGGAATCCGGTCATGTGAGCGACCAACCCATCCTCGGTCCCGCCGAGGTGCGCCAACGTGTCCTGGCATCGCAGTCGGCGGCCAATCTCCCGGCGCCTCGGGTGGCGGAACTCGCCCAACGCTGGTGGGATCAGGCTCAAATGCTACTGGTGGACTCTGCGCGATAGGCGTCGCGGAAGGCTTCGCCGGCGGCGGCGCGTTCCAGGGCCCGGGCCGTGGCCAGCAGGGCGGGATCGGCGGCGGTGGCCGTCAGGGCTTCGCGATTCAGTTCGAGGCCGGTCACGAGACGTGCACACAGGGGCAGGGCCTGCAGGAGCTTCTCCTGGGCTCCAAACAACGGCGGCTTGATGAGTTGGAAGTCGCGGTGGTAGCCGCTGGGCAAGTCGCGCAGCACATCGAGCAGGGCAGCCCGATCGGCGATCACCGTGCGCGCGACTCCGCGCAGGAGCTCCACCAGATCCGGGTTGCGCTTCTGCGGCATCAGTGAGCTGCCGGTGGTCAGCTCCTCCGGCAGGGTGAAGAAACCGAACTCCTCGCTGGTGAAGAGCCACAGATCCGCGGCCAGCTTGCCCAGGTCCAGGGCCAGGGCTTCAAGCAGCGTCAGGTAGGCCAGCTCCGCCCGCCCGCGCTGGTGCTGGACGAGGGTGACGGGTTCCGTGGGTCCTTCAAAGCCCAGGGCTTCGGCCACGGTCTCCCGGGCCAGGTTGAGGGGCACTCCGTAGCCGGACCCGGACCCCATGGGGCAGGTACCCCGCTGGCGGGCGCTGGCGGTTAGCTCCGAGGCATTCGCAGCGAAGGCCGCTCCGTGGGCCGCGGCCCATTCGGCCACCGTGGACGGCATGGCCCGTCGCAGGTGTGTGTAGCCAGGTAGCGGCGTGCCGCCGGCCGCCGCCCCGTAGGCGCAGCAGGCGCTCGACAGCCCATCCACCTGATCGGCCATCTCCCGGGCCGCCGAACGCAGCCAAAGCAACATGTCCAAGGCCACCTGCTCGTTGCGCGAGCGCCCCGTGTGCAGCCGCTTGCCCGCTTCACCGATGCGCTCCACCAGGTGGCGCTCCACCGCCGAGTGCACATCTTCATCTCCGGGTCCGAGATCCCATTGGCCGGCGTGCCAGTCATCGAGCAGGCCCGCCAAGCCAACGCTAATGGCCCGCTGATCCTCCCCGCTGATCAGTCCGGCGGCCAGGAGCCCCGCCGCATGGGCCTGGGAACCACGGATGTCATGCTCCACAAGCTGCCGGTCCATGCGCCAGTCATCGCCGATGGTGAAGGCCATCAGCTGGGCATCTACGGTGCCTCCGCGATCCCAGATGGGCGCGTGGTACTCGGTCCCGCCGGGGTTCTTGTCGGTTACCGGGTGGGTTTTCATGTTCTGTGTCATGGGATTGCGACCTCTGGGGTCAACGCCGTCAGGGCGGCGGGCATGGCCCGCATATAAAAGGCCAGGCCCGCCTCCAGCTCGGTGGCGGTGACAAACTCGTTCGGTGTGTGAGAGCGTTCGCTGAGCCCCGGGCCGCACTTGACGGCGGGGATCTCCGGCACCAGGGCCATGTCGCTCATGGTGGCGGAACCGACTGCACACAATGTGCCCATTGAATCAGTCGAGCCAGCTGATTCAGTTGAGCCGGCCCGAGCAACCGCAGCTGCCTCCAGGGCGGCCAGCACGAGGGGGTGTTCCTCCGTCGTTTCCACGGCCGCCAGACGCTGGCTGCGAATCGTGATCTGCGCCGATGGCAACCAGGTGCGCAGGATCTGCACACATTCGGCGGCGCCGTGGGGCGGCGCCAGGCGCGCGTCCAGGATAAGCCGGGCCCGGTCAGGAACGCGGTTGTGCGCCACTCCGCTTTCGAAGACCGCCGGGACAAGCGTGCTCGGGCCGAGCAGTTCGTGCTCTCCGGGCAGAACCAGGACCGGCGGTAGTCCGGCCACTTCCCGGGCCGCCATTAGCAGGGCGTTCTCATGGGCCACAGCCAGGGCCCGGGCCGCATGGCAGCTGGTCCCGCTCCACTCGGCCACGAGCACCGCCAGGCCAGACTGGGCGCGCACGACCTCAAGCCCCGTGGGCTCGCCGCAGATTGCACCATCGGGCGTGCAGCCGCGCGCCGCCAGGTGGGCCAGAACATCCCCCATGCCCGCGTTGGTGGTCTCCTCCTCCGCGCACAGGGCAACCTGCAGCGTGCCGGAAAACCAGTCGGCCTGGGCCAGTCTTTCCAGGGCGCAGAGCATGGCCACGGCCGAGGCGCCGGCATCGTTGGCGCCCAACCCCACCAGCCGCCCCGCACTCCACTGGCCCGCGTGTGGATCGCCGGTCCAGCCCTCCCCGGCGGCCACCGTATCCAGATGACTGTGGCAGAGCAGCGTCGGCCCCGCGCCACGGCTCAAGGTACACACCAGCGAATTCCCCACACGCTCCACGGCGAACGGGCGCCCCGCCAACTCCTCCCCCAGCCAATCCGCCAGGGCCTCCTCCTGGCCCGACAGGCTCGGCCGCCGCACGAGGTCGGCGAGGAGCCGCGCGGGATGGAGGGGGCGTTTCACGCGCTCGCCTCCGCTTCCGCCATGGACGCGCCGGCTTCGGCCGGCGCCGCCGCCTGTTGCTCCAGGGTCACGAGCGTGCCCGATCCGTGGGCCGTGTAGAGCTCCACCAGCAAGGCATCCTCGCGTCGTCCATCAATCAAGTGCACACGCTCGACGCCCGCGCACAGGGCGCGCTCCACGGCCCGGGACTTGACCGCCATGCCGCCGGAGAGCACGCCGGCCCCGGCGTACGCCCGCATCTCTGCCAAGGTCAGGGCGCCGATCGCCGAGTTGCTGTCGGCCGGGTTGGAGAGGATGCCCGCCGCGTCCGTGGCCAGGATCAGCTTGGGAGTCTTGAGGGCCACGGCCACCTCCGCCGCCACCGTGTCCGCATTGACATTCAGGCCATCTCCACCGGCGTCACGGTCGGCTAGAGCGGAGGCTGAAACGGCGGCGACCTCTTGAACCGGCGGAGCCAGGACGATGATCCCGTGCTCCTCCAGGGCCGCACTCAACCCGGCGGCGTCCACGCTGTGCACGTCCCCCACCAGGCCGAAGTCCACTGGGCCTTCCTCGGTCACGACCGGTTCGCGCCGCACAGCCTTCACGCTTCCCGTGGCCACGGCATCCAAGCGCCGGGCGGAGGCACCGGCCTCGACCAGGGCGGCCACCAACTGCTCGCCCAATCCGTGGGCACAGTCCTTCAGGGCCGCCAGGGCCAGGGGTGTAGTCACGCGCCGCCCGCCCACCTTGCGCGGTGTCTCACCGGCGGCTGTCTGGCGCGCGCTGACCTGGGGCCCGCCGCCGTGGACCAGGACCACGCGGGAACCGAGGGCCTGGACCACGGCCACCTGACGCGCCAGGGCCCGCAGTCGGCGCGGGTGAGCCAGGCAGGCGCCACCGACTTTCAGGACAAAGGTGCGCCCGGCGTGCTGCCGAACGAAGATGGAGGAACGAATCAGGTCGAGGGTCATGCGGAGCTCCCGCTGAGGCTCGTGGATGGTTGGAACAGTCGGGCCAGGATTTCGATGACCCGCGCCACCGACTCCGGAGCCACGGTCAAGGCCGGCGAGAGGCGCAGGATCTGCGGGTCATTGCAGGTGCCCACCAGGATGTCCTCGGCGAGCAGCGCCGCGCGGGCCGCCGCCGCCGTCAGGCTCGCCTCAAGCTCCAGTCCAAGCAGCAGCCCGGCGCCGCGCACGGCGCGCACCGGACCCTGCGGGTGGGCGGCGACTGCTGCGCGCAGGGCGGCCTCGCAGGCGCGCGCGTTTTCCGGCAGCTCCCCGGATGCCACGCGCTGCCAGACAACGCTGGCCGCCGCCAGGGCCAGGGGCCCGCCACCGAAGGTCGAACCCACGAGACCGGCAGGCACCTTCTCGGCCAGCTCCGCCGAGACGAAGGTCAGGCCGATGGGCAGGCCACCGGCGGCTCCCTTGGCGGTGGTGAAGACATCCGGCGTCACTCCGAAGTGCGTGCTGGCCCAGGGGCTGCCCAGGCGGCCGCTGGCGGTCTGCACTTCATCGAAAACCAACAGGGCACCCACGCGGGCGCAGGCCGCGCGCAGGCTGGTCAGCCAGCAGTCAGGGGGTTCGATGACTCCCGCCAGGGATTGGATTGGTTCGACCATGACCACGGCCGCATCTTTGGGAATCGCCAGGCTGCCCCATTCCAAGCGCTGCACCGGGAAGGGCGCACGGGGGAAGCCGCTGGCCGGTCCATCGGAGACGGCGGCCGCCGCCGCCGTGCGCCCGTGAAAGGCCCCCTTGAAACACACGACTCTCTCCCGGCCCGCGCCGGCTGCGGCCAGGGCCAGCTTCAACGCGTTTTCGTTGGCCTCGGCCCCGCTGTTGGAGCAGAACAGACGCCAGTCTCCCGCAGGCAGCGTGGGCGCCACGGTCTCCATGAAGCGCGCCCGGGTCGGCGTTTCGAGCAGGTTGGTGGTAAAGGACAGGGTCTGCCATTGCTCGGCGATGGCGGTACCCAGTTGGCTTGCCCCGGCGCCGAGGGTGTTGACGCAATGGCCTCCGTAAAGATCCAACACGCGCCGGCCGGAAGCCAGGACGAGGTACTCGCCAGTTGCACCGACAACGGGAAGATCCAGGCGTTTGTAGGCGGGGTACTCGGAGAGGTTGTTCATCATGCGGCTCCCATTCCGTTGATTGGCAGGCCGGCGGTCTCTGGCCAGCCGACGGCGACATTCAGGGCCTGGAGCGCCTGTCCCGAGCCGCCCTTGAGCGTGTTGTCCATGGCGACAAGGACCACGGCACAGCCCGCGCGCAGGCTGACCGCCAGCTCGGCCCGGTTGGAGCCGACCACATGGCGCAACTCCGGCGCGCCGTCCGCGCGCACGGTTACGAAGGGTGAATCCTCGAAGACCGCGCGGAACTCGTCGCGCAGTTGTTCGACGCCCGCTGAGCTGTCGCTGGCCAGGGGCAACACCGCGGTCAGGTGTATGCCCCGCACGAAGGGACCCGAGTGCGGTTGGAAGATGACACGCGGCGTGGTTCCAGCTCCCGCGCATCCGGCGGGGCCGGCGGGGCGTGTGGCAGCGGCCTGGAGCAACTCCGCCTCGTGACGGTGGCCGGCCAGGGCATAGGCGCACAGGTTGCCGTGGCGGTGCGGGTGATGGGTGCTGGCCTTGGCCTTGGCGCCGCTGCCGGAGGAACCGGTGATGGCGTTCAACACCCAGGTGCCGTCAGGTGCCAACAGCCCGGCGCGCTGCAGCGGCAGGCAGGCCAGCTGCATGGCCGTGGCAAAGCAGCCCGGGGCGGAAATACGGCGGCTGCCCACAAGGGCGGTGCGCTCGAACTCCACCAGCCCGTAGGTGAAGGCGGCCAGCTCCCCACGATCCGGATGCGGGAGCTGGTACACGCCCTCCCAAATATCTCCGTCCGCGATGCGGTAGTCGGCGGAAAGGTCCACCAGCCAAAGCTGCGCGGCGAGTGCGCCCAGCCGTTCGCGGATGGCGCGCCAGGTACCGGCGCTCTCCCCGTGGGGCAGGGCCAGGAAAAGAGCGGCCGGACCCAGCTTGAGGTCGGCGGCCAGAGCCTCAATGCCCTCTTCCGGATTGGAGAGCGCGAGCTCCAGGGCCAGGTGCGGATGCAACTCGCCCAGGGTTTGCGCATCGCCCTCGCTTCCGGTGCGGGTGATGGCGCAGGCGGTCTCCAAGCCCGGATGCGCCGTGAGCAAACGCATCAGTTCCCCGGCCAGCAGGCCTCCGGCGCCGTAAACGTAGGCCGGCAACTTCTCCGCGACACCCGGCATGGCCTTCATCGGCCCGCCCCCGCGCCGGTCAAGATCATGTCCGCGGCGGGGACGCCGGCTCCGGCCAGGTCCGCGACCTTTGCGTGGCATTCCTGCGACGCATCAAGGCCGAGGGGCGGCAGCAGTGCGCCGAGCAACTCGCCGGCTTCCCCCAGGGCATTGGCGGCGGGGATCTTCAGTTGCTGGGTGGAAAAGCCGCGCCCGACGGGTGTATCCGTCACCGGGCCCGTGAGGGCCGTCGGGCGCAGGCCATAGCGTTGCTCCATGAGTTGCGTCGCGCCCCAGGCCCCCACCGGGTCGACGGCGCACAGCGCGATGGCCGTGAGGTGCTTGCGGAAAGCCGCGTCATCCAAGAGGGCGTGTACGCCGTAGGTACCCAGCAGGCCATCACCCATCTCCAGCACGATCACATCCGGATCCGCGTCGGCAAGATGGGAGAGCAGGGCATGGCCGGCCTGCACGGCATTCGTCGGCGTGGTGGTAACGACTCCGAAGTCCGTGAAGAGTGCCACTGGAGCGGCTCCGCAATCGGCCATGGCCAGGATGTCCCGGCGCAGGGAAACGCCGGTCAACTTGCCCGCGGCCACGGAGAGTCCCCGGCGCGTGAGCTCCGAGATGATCACGCTGGCGGCGGTGGTCTTGCCGGAGTCCATGCTGGTGCCGACCAGCGCCAGGACCGGCGGGCAGCTCGCGGGCAGGGGCAGGCGATCGAGGGCTCCATCGCACACGCGCGCCGGTTGCCCCCCGCTGCGTTCGAGGCCCGGGAAGGAAAGCACGCTGCCCAAGACCTCCACGGTGAATGGCTCGCCCAGGGCCGGGTGGCGCGTCGCGCCGGTGCCGATCACGCCGCCGGCGTTCAGCAGCTGCAGGTGATCGCCCACGGCCACGGATGACGGCACGCGACCGGAGAAACCGTGCAGGGCATCCCGCTGCCCCAGGGCTCCGGCGATGACATCCCCCGGGTAGAGGCGCACGCGCCGGCCGTGCACATCTTCCAGGGTGTCGTAGACGGTCTCCGCGCGCAGCACGCGGGCGGCGACAACCGTGCCAGAGCGGGCCGGGATCCCATCACCTAGCACGGCATTCGGGTGAAGGCCCAGGCGCCAGGTGACCGAGGCGATCTTGTCCAGGTGGCAGCGCTTCATCCGCAGTTCCCGGTGAGGGCCGCCCGGGGGGCCTGCTCTTCAACTACGAGCTGAGTGATGGGAGTAGCGCCAGCGACGGAGGCTGCTCCGTGCCCGGGAACCGGGAAGGGCAGCACGAGCGGGAGCTCAGCGGCAGGCGACACTTCGACCGCTGCTGCTGTTGGGTCAGGTGTCCCAGACAAAGTTGCCGCCGATACGCCGGCCTGCGCCGTTCCCGTTCCCGCCGCCGCAAAGAGGCGGGCCGGTTCGGCCAGGATGTGTGCAAGACCCACGGCCGCCCGCGGATCGGCTGCAGCCGCGGGGCGCTCGCCGTAGCGCGCATCGCTGGCGGCCAGCATGGAGTGGCACGTTTCGATGCCAGTCACCAGGAACCCGGCTCCGTGGAGCTGGAGGGTCACGCTTCCGCTGACACGCTCCTGGGTGGAGGCGAAAAGCGCCTCGAAGTTGCGCATCAACGGATCGTGGAACAGGCCGCCGTGCAGTCTCCGCCCGTAGAGCTCCGCCAGGTGGTCCTTCCAGAAGCGTTGGTCCTCGGTCAGCACCAGCTTCTCCAGTTCCGCATGGGCGCTGAGCAGGACCTCCGCCGCCGGAGCCTCGAAGGCGATGCGGCCCTTGATGCCCAGCACCGTGTCCCCGATGTGGTAGCCGCGTCCGACGCCCGCGGCACCGACGTGGGCATTCAGGAATTCGATCAACCCCACGGGATCCATGCTCACGCCGTCCACGGCCGTGGGAATGCCTCCTTTAAAAGAGATGTTGATTGAAGTGGCTCCGCCCGCGTCTGGCCCTTGCCCTGCAGTCCACTGCCAGGCCTCCTCCGGCAGAGGCTCGGCGCTCTCCAGCAACACGCCGCCGCCAATGGTCAGGCCCCAGAGGCCGGCATTGATCGAGTACTCGCCACCGGCCGGCGGCAGGGCATGGCCCGCGGCCCGCAGCCAGGCACGTTGCTCGTCGCGGCTCGGGGCCTCGTCGCGTACCGGCGCCAGCACGGTTAGTTCCGGCGCGCAGGTCCAGAGAGCCGCCTCGAAGCGCACTTGGTCGTTGCCGGCGGCGGTGCAGCCGTGGGCCAGGGCGTCGAAGCCCTCCGCCAGGGCCAGCTTCGCCAGGAGCTCCGCCTGGATGCTCCGTTCGGCGGCCACGCACAGGGGATAGGTTCCACCCCGGCGCACGTTGCCAGCGATGAGATTCTTCAGAACACGCTCGAAGAGCTCCTCCCGGGCGGCGAGGAAACGGTGGGAGCTGGCGCCGAGTGCGATGGCACGGGTGGCAATGGCCTGCTTTTCAGCGGCCGATATGCCGCCGCAGTCCACGGTGGCGGCAGTCACCACATGGCCTTCGGCGGCGAGCTTGGCGGTCAGATACGAGGTGTCGAGGCCGCCGGAGTAGGCGAGGAGGATCTTCATCGGGAGAGTGTGTGGGTGCGGGCGAGGCGACGCGGTTGGTCGGTGCCCGCTCCGCGGTGTTTCTGTTGCGTAGTGTTTGGGGCTGCGGCCGGAGGGAATGCGCGGGGCGGCGGCCTACTGCCCGGCGTCGGTGTGGGCGAAGCCGCTCGCGAGGCCGGGGCGACTAGCTGCCGCCGAAGCCCCTAGAGCAGCCCCGCCAAGCGCCTCTCCAGGGCGCGGCTCGTGCCGCGCCCGTCCGTGGCAGCAAGGAAGGTGTCGTCTCCAGCCACGGTGCCCACCAGACCAGGGGGCTCCTCGGCCTCAAGGGCCCGGGCCACGGCGCTGGCGGCGCCCGGTTCGCAGTCCACGACGACCATGTGGTCACCGGCCAGGGCCACACCGCGCAAAAAAATGGCCATCTCCCCCAGGGGCGTGACCAGCTCCTCGCCGAGCAGCGAGTAACGGCCCACGCGCTTGACCGCCCCCAGGGCCTTGAGGTCCCGGCTGAGGGCGGACTGGGTGGCCTGCACCCCGCGCCCGGCGAGCAGGGATTGGAGCTCCTGCTGGCTGGATACCTCTTCTTCGAGGATCAGGGCGCGCACTGATGCGCGGCGGCTGGCGGTCGTGGGTGCCATGGCAGGACACCTTGTTGCATAATAACGGCGCTGGGACGACTAAATAATCGGTATTATTCTGCCATCGGGCATATTTACCCGCTTGACACGCCCTAGGGCACCAGAAACAGCGTCGGCAGCACTCCCGCCCCATGCAGCCACTCCAGGCCTTGGAGGAGCAGGTACAGCCACAGGAAGACCGTGGCATCCATCAGGGAGCGTCGAAAGCGCCGGGCGTCCACCGGAACGATTGCGTTCTCCCGGAAAAGGGACGGCCGGGGCAGAAGGCGCCGCACGCGGGCAGCATAGGTCGGGAATGAATCCGGGAAGAGGCCCGCCAGGACCTCTTCCTCGCCGCGCACCACCAGGGGGTAGTAGAGGGCGAAGGCCAGGAGCAGCAGGGCCAGAACCGCCAGGTTCTCACTGGCCAGGCCAAAGCCCAGGGCGCCGATGG
>DASCNH010000009.1:0-6695 GCA_036011365.1 Planctomycetota bacterium
GGCCCTGGAGCTGGTCCAGGAAGCTGGCCTCAAGCTCATCGGTCCGCCCTACGCGGATCAGCACCTCACCCACGCCCTGGAGTGGCGTGCCTCCCTGGTCATGGATGACCTGAACGGCGATGGCGAACGCCTGCTCATCGCCGCCGGCCACGGGACCTCCGGCTCCGCCATCCACGCCTTCGCCGTCGACGGTCAGGAGCCAAGTGGCTGGCCCCACTTCCCGCAGACCGCCTCCCCCGTGGAGGCCGGCCGTCGTCGCGGAGGGTTCCCGACGAGCCCCGCCCGTCCCCGCGCATGCCTCGCGGCGGAGGCCCCGCCAGTCGCCGCGCGTGCCTCACGGTGGAGGCCGTCGTCGCGGAGGGTTCACGGAGGCCCCGCCCGTCCCCGCGCGTGCTTCGCGGCGGAGGACGGCGGCCGGGCGGGGCCACGTACCCTGCCGCTCCGGGCCCGTCCCTGGGCTTTCCCGGCCTCCATCCCGTAGGAGAGGGACACCGGAGCGGGTAGAGTCTTGCCACCCAACGCCCTTGCCCGACCCAAGTCCCCCTCGCCGAGGCCCCCATGTCCGACAATCCGTTCCCGACCCCAGCCACGCCGCCCCCCTCCTCAGGCGGTGCCCAGGGCCGCGTCCAGGAGGCCCACGGGCGCATGAAAACCGCCCTGCAGCGGGTCATCGTCGGCCAGGATCTGGTCATCGATCAACTCCTGATCGCCATCCTCTCCCGGGGCCACTGCCTGCTGGTGGGTGTGCCCGGCCTGGCCAAGACCCTGCTCATCTCCAGCCTCTCGGAGACCCTGGACCTCTCCTTTAATAGGATTCAGTTCACACCGGACCTGATGCCCTCGGACATCACCGGCACGGAGCTGCTGCAGATCGACCCCGAGAGCGGCGCGCGCAACTTCCAGTTCGCCCCGGGACCGCTGTTCGCCAATGTGATCCTGGCGGACGAGATCAACCGCACGCCACCCAAGACCCAGTCGGCCCTGCTGGAGGCCATGGTCGAACGCCAGGTGACCTCCGCCGGCCGTCGCCATGTCCTGCCGGAGCCCTTCTTCGTCCTGGCCACCCAGAATCCCATCGAACAGGAGGGCACCTATCCCCTGCCCGAAGCCCAACTCGACCGCTTCATGTTCCAGGTCAACGTGGACTACCCGAGCGCCGCCGAAGAGCGCGAGATCCTGCGTCGCACCACCGGCAACACGGAAGACTCCGTGGAGAGCGTCATCGCCGCCGCCGAGCTGGGCGAGCTCCAGGAGCTGGTGCGCGCCATGCCCGTGGCCGACCATGTCTTCGATCACATCCTCAGCCTGACCCGCGGCACGCGCGTTCGCTCCGGCGCCGCCCTGGCCTTCGCCGATGAGTGGATCACCTGGGGCGCCGGCCCCCGGGCCAGCCAGTATCTGGTGCTGGGCGCCAAGGCCCAGGCAGCCATCAGCGGCCGCGACCATGTGGCCATCGCCGATGTACACGCCGTGGCCCACCCGGTCCTGCGCCACCGCATCGTCACCAACTTCACAGCCTCCGCCGAGGGCATCACCTCCGACGCCATCGTCGACCGCCTGTTGGCCGAGGTGCAGCCCGGCGCCGGAGTGGCCGCCGGAGTTCCCGGCGTACCAGAGGCCCCCGGGGCCTAGGCCCAGGCCGCCCCCCGGCAAGTGTCTCCCACGCCCGAAAGGTCAGAGCAGGACTCCGGCGTCCTGGATCCCCAGGTCCTCGATCGCCTGGCGGGCCTCTCCCTCGTGGCGCGCCAGGTCGTGGAAGGCTTCATGGCCGGCCACCACCGCTCCCCCCACCGGGGCAGCTCCGTGGAGTTCGCCCAACACCGGCCCTATGTCCAGGGTGACGAGCTGCGCCATGTGGACTGGAAGGTCTTCGCCAAGTCCGACCGCCTGGTCGTCAAGGAGTTCGTAGAGGAGACCAACCTGGCCTGCCACCTGTTGCTCGATGCCTCGGAGTCCATGGCCTTCGGTTCCCTGTCCTGGACCAAGTTCGACTACGCCCGCTGGTGCGCCGCGGCCCTGGCCCACCTGCTCCTGGCCAGCCGCGACATGGCGGGGCTGGTGATCTTCGACGGCGAGGCCCGGCGCGTTTTGCCCCCGGCCGGCGGCGCCGCCCAACGCAAGGGCATCCTGGACGCCCTGACCGAGGCCCGTCCCAGCGGTCCGACGGCCATCGGCGCCGTGCTCCGGGGCACCGCCGGCCGCCTGGCCCGGCGCGGCGTAGTGGCCGTCTTCTCCGACTTCCTGGACGATGTGGATTCGATCACCGAGGGCCTGCGCCTGCTCGTGCACGGCGGCCACGAGCCCATCCTCTTCCGGATCCTCGATCCCCTGGAGCTGTCCTTCGAGCTCGAACGCCTGGTGCGCCTCGAAGGCCTGGAAAACACCGGCTCGCGCAAGATCGATCCCGCGGCCCTGCGCGCCGCCTACCTGGCCGAGCTGGAGGAGCACCGCACCAGCCTCGCCCGCCAGGCCCGCGCCCTCTCCATCGACCTGATCGAGATCGACAGCTCCGAGGGCCTCGACCAGGTGCTCTCGGCCTACCTGGCCCGCCGCGCCGGACGCACCCACGGGGGTTTCAGCTCATCGTGAACGCGCTCCCTTCAAGCCCCGGAAGGGTCCACCGCCGCCGGTGTTTTTCCATGGGACGCGGGTCGGAGTTCCCGGCCCCTTGCGCGGCCCACTGCCCGATCACATTCCCTGGCAGGCGTTCAAGCGAACGCCCCGCCGAGCGCCCCGGCGAACATCCCCTTGAACGCCCGGGGGAGGGCCGCGCCTGATGTTCCCTGGCTTCCTGAACCCGGCCCTCTTGGCGGGCCTCGGCCTGACCGCCGTACCGCTTCTGATCCACCTCCTGAACCGGCGTCGCTACCGGCCCATGCCCTGGGGCGCCATGCGCTTCGTCCAGGCCGCCTATCGCAAGACACGCCGCCGCGTACAGCTCGAAAACCTGCTGCTCTTGCTGCTGCGCATGGCCGGCATCGCCTGCCTGGCCCTGGCCGTGGCGCGCCCCTTCAGCGGCGCGGCCTCGCCCCTGGCTGCCCTGGGCGAGACGCGCCGCGAGTTGATCCTGGTCCTGGATGCCTCCGGCTCCACCGGCTACCGCGCAGGCCTGCACTCATCCTTTGACCGCATCCTGCTGCGCGCCCGGGAACTCCTGACCGAGCTCGACACAGCCCGGGGCGATCGCGTCCACCTGCTGCTGGCCGGAGCCCACACGCGGCGCCTCTCCCGGGGCGGCCCGGACGAGGCCATCTCCCTCTTGGCCACCCTCGACCAGCCGACGGACGAGCGCCTGGATCTGGCGGCGGCCCTGGCGGAGGTGCTCTCCATTCTGCGCGAGGACACCGGCCGCCTGGCCCTGGCCGGAGCCCCGGCACGCATCCGCCTGCTCACCGATCTACAGCGCAACGACTTCACCAGAGCGCTCGCAACCCCGACGCCGTCACCGGGGGCCGCCACCCCGGCCCCCGGGGGCGGGCAGGGCGCCGCCGGCGTGGAGCGACCCGGCACCACCAGCGGCGAGCTGCTCGACGAGTTGCGTGCAATCGGAGCCCGCGTGCTGGTCGAGGACCTCGGCCCGGCCCGCGCCGTGCCCCCCAACGTGGGCATCGCGGAGATAGCGGCCCTGGGCCCGGCGCCCCGGGCGGGCACCCGTGGCACGCTGGCCGTGCGCGTCATCAATCACGGGCTGGAAACGCAATCCTCTCTGCGCCTGACCCTGGAGGCGGACGCCGGACGCCTGCCGACCCAGACCCTCAACCTGGACGGCGGCGAAACGGCCGAGGCCATCTTCGAAGTGGGCTTTCCCCAGGCCGGCCAGATGCTCTTCGCCGCCCGCCTGGAGGGCGACGGACTGGCCCTCGACGACCAGCGCACGCGGATCATTCCCGTGGCCCCGCCCGCCCGCGTACTGCTCGTCAACGGCGCCGCGGCGGCGGACATCGACCGGGACGCGGTGGGTCTCCTGCGCGCGGTCCTGGAACCGACCCCCGTGGGCCTGACCAACGGCCCGCAGACCCTGGCCGCCCCGGCCTCTGACCAGCCGGGTCCCTTCCGGGTGCGCGTGGTACGCCCGGACGAGTTGACCGCCCTGGATCTCTCGGGTTGGGATGTGATCGTGCTCGCCAATGTGCCGCGCCCCATGGACGGTTGGATCCCGGCCCTGGAGGAACGCGTGGCCGCCGGCGGCGCCCTGTGGATCTCCTGCGGTGCGCGCCTGGATGTGCCCGCCTACAACCGCGCTTTCTACCGGCCCGACGGCAGCGGCCTGCTACCCGCCGAACTCGGCCCCTCACGCGCCGTCGCCGACCGGCGCAGCGACTGGTTCCGCGTGGCGGACTTCGACGAACTGCACCCGGCCCTGGCCTTCTTCGCCGACGAGATCTGGCGGCCGCTCCTGACCGAGATACCCATCTTCGAGTTCCAGAGCGCCCGCCCCCTGGCCGCCGCGCGCGTCCTGGCCAGCCTCGACGATGCGGACGCCAGCTCGCTGCTCATCGAGCGCAACTACGACCGCGGCCGCGTGGTCCTGTGGACCAGCACCCTCGACCCGTCCTGGACGCGCCTGCCGGAATCGCCGGCCTCCCTGGTGCCCCTGGCCCACGAACTATTGCGTCACCTGGCCCGGCGGCGGGAACCTGCGCGCAACGGCTTCCCGGGAGCCTCCATGGCCCTGGAGGTCCAGAGCTGGCCCCGCGCTCCCCTGTGGATCGGCCCGGACTCCGCCCGTCGCCCCCTGGAGGGCGAGACGCGCCAGACGCCCGCCGGCACCTGGCTACTGCCCACGTTGACCGGAGCCCAGACCGCCCGGGCCGGCGCCTACCGCATCATCCTCGACGGTGGCGCCAGCGAGTCCTTTGCCATCCAGGTTGAAGCTGACGAGGGAGACCTGGCCCGCCTGGCCCCCGAGGAACTGGCCGCCCTGCACGGGGCCCTTTCTCCGGTGGATGCCGAGAGCAGCGAGCAATCCGGTCAGGCGGCGGACGGGGCCCAGGGAGAGCTGTGGCGCTACCTGGCAGCCGCGGCCCTGTGCGCGGTGGCCCTGGAAACCCTCTGGGCCGCCTGGCTCGGTACACGGCGGAGGCTCGTGTGATGGGCGCCCTGCTCGGACTCCTGGGCAGCCAGTCGGCAGCCCCGACAAGCGGGGGCACTGCCCTGCGCCAGAGCTGGAGCCTGGTGGACCTGCCCCAGGCCTGGGTGATCGTGCTTCTGGTACTGCCCTGTGTACTGGGGCTCTCCTGGCTCGGCTATCGCCACCAGGGCATCCCGCCCCGCTGGCGCCTGATCCTGGGATCCCTGCGCGCCGCCGCCGTGCTGCTGCTGCTGGCCGTCCTGGCCCGCCCGGTCATCATCGAACAGCGGGAGGAGGTCGAGCAGCCCCAGGTCCTCCTGGCCCTCGACAACTCCGCCAGCATGGGCCGCCGCGACTCCTACCCGGAGGAAAGCCGCCGCCAGCTCGAGCGCCTGAGTCCGCGCCCGGCGGCGGAGCTGACCCGCCGGGAGCTGGCCCGGGCGGCCCTGTCCGGGGACTTCCTGCCGGCCCTGGAGGAGCGCGGCTACGCGCCGCGCACCTTCGCCTTCTCCTCGGGTCTGACGCCCCTGGCTGGCTTCTCCCCCGCCACGCAGGTAGGCGGCCCGGATTCACCGGGCGGCCTGGGGGATACCGGCGGCGCCGGCGGCACGCTGCCTGGCCTTCCCGCCCTGGGCAACGCCACGCACATCGGCGATGCCCTGGTCGGCTTGGCCCAGGTGCAACGCGGCGGCCATGTGACCGATGTGATCCTGGTCAGCGACGGACGCAATACCGGTGGCCGCGATGTACTGCGCGCCGCCGCCGCCCTGGGCGCCGCGGGCATCTCCCTCTCCACGGTGGTCGTCGGCGACATGCGCCGGGAGTTGAACACAGCCATCGAGCTGGTTGAGGCGCCGCCCCAGACCCTTGAGGGTGATGAGATCGCCGTCACCCTGCGCGTGCGCGGCAGCGGCCTTGAGAAAACAGCGGCGAACAACCCCGAACGCGGACGGGTGATCCTGGAAGAGCTGGGCGAGGGGTCTGCCGGGGATCCGGCGCTGCCCGTGGCCGAGAAGCGCGTGACCCTCTCCGAGGCCGGAGAACGGCTCCTCTTGGTGGCGCCCCCGGAATTGCCTGGAGACCGGGCCTCCGGCGCCTCGGAGGTCGGCGGTTACCTGCGCCACTTCCGCGCGCGCCTGGTGCCCGCCGACGGCGAGACCATGCTCGATGACAACAGCGTCGAGTTCTCCGTGCGCATTACGCCGGAGAAGGTGCGCGTGCTCTATGTGGACGGCTACCCCCGTTGGGAATACCGCTACCTGAAGAACCTCCTGCTGCGTTCGGATGCGCGTCTCGACTGCCAGTGCTTCCTGCTCTCGGCCACGGTGGATTTCATTCAGGAGAGCAGCGGTGACCTGCCGCCCCTGACCAGGGTGCCCACGGAACGGCGCGAACTGCTCGACAACTACGACGTCATCATCCTGGGGGATCTGAACCCCTACGCCATCTCGCCGGACCCGGCACGCGGCGAGGCCTTCGTCGCCTCCCTGACCGAGTTCGTCGAAGGCGGCGGCGGCCTCTTGGTCATCGCCGGGGAGTACGACATGCCGCGGGCGATTTCCGGCAGTGGCTTTGCCGGTCTGCTGCCGGTGGACCTCGACAGCACCGGCGCCCTGTCATTCGA
>DASCNH010000010.1:0-9856 GCA_036011365.1 Planctomycetota bacterium
CCTTCCTTTTCCTCGAGCTCCTGCGTTCTCTCGACATCCGCCTGGTCAACCTGACGCTCGGCTCACCCTACTACTGCCCGCACCTGCAACGTCCGGCCAGTTGGCCGCCGAGCGACGGCTACCTGCCACCAGAGGACCCCCTGGCTTCTGTCGCCGCACACATCCAGGCCACCCGCGCAGCCAAACGCGCCTTCCCCGACCTCCTGCTGGTCGGCACGGGATACACCTATCTGCAGGAGTACCTGCCGCAGGTCGCGCAGCACGAAGTGCGCGCCGGACAAGTTGACTTTGTAGGCCTCGGCCGCATGTTGCTCTCATACCCAGAACTGCCCCTCGACACCCTGGCCGGGCGACCGCTGCAAGCCAAGCGCCTGTGCCGCACATTCTCAGATTGCACTAGCGGACCGCGCAGCGGAAAGGTCAGCGGCTGCTATCCCCTCGACCCACACTACCGCAGCATGCCCGCCGCCAAGCCCCTGCGCACTGCCCGCACTCAGCGTTTCACGCCCTAACGGGACAACACATGACAAACAGCGATAGAGAACAACTGGTCGTGCCCATGGTGCACCCGCCCGACGCCCAGCAACTGGCGCGGGAGCGTGCCTGGCTAGCCGAAATGGAAGACGCTCCGACGCTCAAACGCTGGGCGGCTTTTCTACGCCGAGGCGGGCCGGGGTACATGCAGAGCGCCCTGACACTCGGCGGTGGCACGGCGGCGGCCACGCTGATCGCTGGCGGTGCCTTTGGCTACAACCTGCTGTGGGTTGCGCCGCTCTCCATGCTCCTGGGCGTCGCCATTCTCTCGGCCGTAGCCCACCAAACGCTATCCACAGGCCAGCGCCCGCTGCAAGCCGTGCGTACTCACGCCGGTCCGTTTTACGCCTGGGCCTTCGTGCTGGGAGCCGTGCTCGCCAGCGTGATTTGGCACTTCGCCCAATACGCCCTGGCCTCGGCAGCCCTGGTGGACATCGGCGCAGTCCACGGGCACACCTGGAAGCACGGAACAACTGGCCTCTGCGTCCTGGCCTGGGCTGTGACCTGGGCCTTCACCTACGGGCGCTCTCCACGCCTGCTGCGCTGGTTTGAACGCTCCATGCGCTGGATGGTGTGGCTGATTGTGCTGTGCTTTACCGTCGTCGTCATACGCATGGGCCTGGGCGACATAGGCGCGGTGCTGCGCGGCTTCATCCCCGGCCGCCTACCACCTGACTTCGTCCCGGCGGACAACCACGACGCCACTATCGGCGCCCTGGGCGTCGTCGTCGCCAGCTTGGCCGCCGCCGTGGGCGCCAACATGATCTTCCTCTACCCCTACACGCTGCTGGCCCGCGGTTGGGGACGGGAGCACCGCCGCCTGGCGCGCTTCGATCTCTTCGCCGGTATGTTCCTGCCCTACCTGTTGGTGACTACGTTGATGGTGATTGCTGCAGCTGGCACCTTCGCGCCCAACGGTAGCTTGCCCTTCCCGGGCAAGGGCTTCGGCCCCGTCGATGCAGCGCGCATCCTGGAAGGCACGGTCGGTCCCGTGGCTGGGCGCATCCTCTTCGACCTGGGGCTGCTCGGCATGGTGATCAGTTCGATTACCCTGCACTTGGTGTGCTGCGGCTTCGCGGCCACGGAGGTCTTCGGTTGGAGCGTCGGCTCCTGGCGCTTTCGCGCCGCCTGCCTCTTGCCGACCCCCGGTGTGCTGGGCGCCTTCCTGTGGCAGGACATGAAAATCTGGATCGCCCTGCCGACAACGATCCTGACCGGTTTCCTGCTGCCCGTGGTCTATGTGGGCTTCATACGCATGCAACGCTCCCGCGCCTACCTGGGCGCGGACCGTCCAACGGGCCTTGTCGGTTCCCTGTGGCTGGGTGCCATGGGCCTGGCAACGGCTGTCCTGAGCGGCTTC
This sequence comes from Planctomycetota bacterium, assembly GCA_036011365.1. GTDB lineage: Bacteria > Planctomycetota > UBA1135 > UBA1135. The sequence continues at coordinate 1,895 of DASCNH010000010.1, forward strand.
CTGCTCTGGAAGGCCGCGACTGCGCTACCCGGTTGGTGGGCGGCGGTCGCCACATGAGGGCCGAGGTCCAACTTCCGGAGGGTGAACCTCTAGTCCTGGATGACAGTCTCCTGGACAGGGCCATCTTCGAGTTGGAACAACTCGGCGTACGGCCATCGGCCGCGCCCTCCCGTTTGGCCTATGCGGCGGCGCATCTCGTCATGGAAGACGCCTATGGCGCAAGCCCACACCGCTTCGACACCCCCGGCGCTCCCCACGAGATCGTCTCCGCCATCGACTGGGAAGCCACACGACGCCAGCGACTGCGGCTTTCCGCCAACGGCTTCGGAATCGCGGAAGCCATGGACACGGCTCAGCGTTTCTCTATCGGCTGGGAGGGCGCACGACGCTTGATCGAGCTCTGTGGTGAACTCGAACTACCGCGAGGGTTTGTCGCCGGAGCCGGCAGCGACTGCGCACCGGAGGCCGATGACGCAGCATCACTGGCCCAGGCCGTTGTCGAGGAGGCAACCTTCATCCGTGCCGCCGGCGGCATACCGGTGATCTTGCCCCTCCCCTGGTTGACGCGCACGGGATGCGGGCCTGACGAGACGGTGGCCCTGTACCGCGGCATTGTCGAGGGCTATACCGGCCCCCTCTACATCCACTGGCTGGGAGAGATGTTCCTGCCATCCCTCGCGGGCTACTTCCCCGGCGACAGCTTCTCGCGTGTCATGGCGCTCGATCGCGAGAAGATTCTGGGGGTGAAGTTCTCCCTGCTGGACGCCGAGCGAGAAAGAGCCATCCGCCGCGAACTTGCCCTGGAGGGACAGATCGTGCTGACCGGAGATGACCTCAACTTCTCCGCGCTGATCGCCGGTGACGGGAACGCGCCCAACGACGACCCACGGCAGGGCACCACAGTACCCGATCCCGCCAGCGGTCAGTTCAGCCACGCCCTGCTCGGCATCCTGGATGCCATCGCACGCCCCGCCGGCCTGGCCCTGCGCTTCCTCGACCACGGTGACCGGCGAAGATTACGCGCCCTCATGGAACCCTGCGAGGAACTGGCGCGCATCATCTTTGAGACGCCGACCCAACACTACAAGGCGGGCCTAGCCTTCCTGGCCTGGGTCAATGGCCACCAGGCAAATGCCCTGCTCGCCAACCGCGAGGACCTTTGCCGTGACCGTGAGCACTACCTGCGTGTGCTGCGGGCCGCCGCCAACTGTGGTGTAATCGAAGACGCCACCGGCGCCGCCGGACGCATCAAGTCCTGGCTGTGCTAGGGCGCCGCCCTACCAGATGTCCTCGCTCTTCTCCGGTGATATTGTGAGAACGGCGTTGCTGGCTTCATAGCAGGCAGCAGCCACTGTGGGCGCTTCGCCCAGACCACAGAGGGTCACCGGGAGTGGAGCGAGCAGGCCAACGAAGGCGTCCAGGCCCCCGTAGCCCAGGGCTCCGGGCAGGAGGTTCGGGTGATCCAGGTCATCGATTTCCGCAAAGGTGCCGGACCAGTCCGCGATGACGCGATCCAGGAGGCCCAGTTGCTGGCTGGCGGCGAGCAGGGCCCAGGGCCCGGCCTGGCCTGCGCCCCAGAGGAGCGTGCGCGGCTTCGAGACAGCGCCACGACCAGGCGCCACGCCGATCACTCCGAAGTTCTCGATGACAACGGTCAGGTCGCGCACCCGCTCCGCCAGCAGTGTGCGGTTGTAGCCAAAGGTGTAGCCCACGTAAGTGCCGTGGCGCCCTCCGTCGGTGGGAAGCCGTGCGCTGGGATCGCCGAGCAGGCCCAAGGGAATCACACAGGTATTGCCGCGCTCCAGGAGAAGTTCCAGGGCGGCGCCCTGGGGAGTGGTCGGATCGAGGAGCGCCTCTGCACCGGCACCGGAGACGGCGATGACCGTGTCGCGGGTTGCCGCCGCGCCGGCCATCTGTTCCGTGTCCCGCCTCAGAACCGCCACCAGCACCGGCGGCCCACCGTCGCCGGGATCGATGCGGGAGAAGTTGCGCAGGTCGGCCCGGGCCCAGGGATTAGTATTGCCGTTGACCGGAGCAACTCCTGTCACGGCCTTACCGGGAAACAGGGGGTTCTTCACCGGTTCCTGGTCTTCGGCGTGGAGCAGCACTGCCGGGCGCAAGCTCAACATGATCTCCAGAGCGTCGCCCACCACGCGCCGGAAGCGCTGCAGACCGGCGGGGCTACGGGGCACAAGGGCCTCCATGCGTCGCTGTACCAGGCCCAACATCCCTTTCCGGATGCCGGCGCTGTCACGGGCGGCGGCGGGGAGGGTGTGCTCCGCATCGAATACGGAGAGCTCCTCAGGGGTGGCCGGTTTCCAGGCCCTTTCACGCACGGGTGTCGCTGCGTCCAGGGACAGGTGCTTGTTGAACCAGCCGTACATGAGCTCCCGGGCCGGGAGGTTGTAGTTGTGACCGAACTCCGGCCAGGTGCGCGCGGTGACCTGCTCGGAAGCACCGAACCAGGTGTAGACCTCCCGCAGTTGAGGCAGCCCCAACTCCTCCACGCGTAGCGTCCAATCATTCGCCGCAGACAAGCCCAGGGGCCGCGGCGCAAAACAGGCGGCCAACTCCACATTGTTCGTGTCGATGCGCAGATAGGGCGCATTCTCGCAGATGCAGCCTCCCTGCATTTCTGTGGAGACCATCACCGCTGGGAAGGCCACGGCGGGACGCGGGTCAATGGCCCCCAGGATGAAGGTCTGTGTGCCGCCGCCACTGGCCCCGGTTACGCCAACGCGCTTGGGATCAACGCCGGGCACCGAGAGCAGGTAGTCCAGGGCCCGCAGGGAATTATAGGTCTGGAAGCCGAAGGCGTTCAGGCCGTACTGGACCGCGTCGAAGTCCACGAAGGTGTTGCGATGGTCGAGCTGGCGAGAGTCGCCGTAGCCCACCATGTCGTAGTGGAAGACCACGCAGCCGAGGCGTGCCAACTGGTGGCAACGGGCCTGGATGTAGTAACGCGCCCCGGCCTCATCCTGCTCTGCGCCACAGGCTAGTTCCTCGGCGACATCCTGGTCGGAACGCCGCGAGAGCCGCCCCCCGGCCCGGTGGCCGTGGGGCGAGAGTACGGCCGGCAAGGATTCGCTCGTGTTCGTCGGCAGGTAGAGGTTCCCTGTCAGATAGAAGCCGGGCCAGGTCTCAAAGAACACGCGCTGGATCGTGTAGCCATCCCGTTCGATGCTCCCGTGGACCGAGGCCTGGGGAGGTGGGCGCTCATCCTCCAGGGGCCACAGACCACCGGCGACCAGCACACGACGCCGCAGGACAGCCGCTCGTCGCTTCCAGGTCGCCACGCCTCCGTCCAGTTCCCAGGGATGTTCGCCGTCGAGGGTTACCAGCCCTGCGAGGCGCGGATCAAGGCTCTCCGGCGGCGGTCCTTGCCAGGCACCCAGGCCAGCCAGGGGCAACGAGGTCAGCAGGGCGCAGAGCATCAGATTGCGGGCACGACAAAGGGTTCACGGTAATCGCGACGCAGCAGTTCGCTGGCCCGCGGCGACCCCTTGATTGACTCGGCCGCCGCGTCGATTTGCAGGGGTACGCCCAGAGTCAGGGGCGTCGCCGCCAAGTCCACGCCATTGGCCTCCAGGTGCGCCAACATACGCTGACTGGCCTCGGCGGCAGGAGCCCTGCCCCCCAGGGCCTCCTGGATTGTCTCCGGCGCCGCTGCCCTGCCCAGGGCGTGAGAGATGGCCCCGTAATGACAGAGCGAGGCGGACACATGCCCGACCTCGATGTCCGCGGACAGCTCGCTGGCCTTGCGGGAGGTCACGGCGGAGATGAAGTTCGCGTAGTGATCATGGGCGCCCTGCCAGGACTTCACTTCCTTGCCCTCGCCATCCAGAGCCACAGCAGAGGTGTAGTTGGGAATGCGCAGGAGGCCCTTCTCACACTTGATAATGACACCGATACGCGCACCCAGGTGACTATCCATGCGACCGCGCCAGTCCTCCTCCTGGGCTTTCTTGTCTCGGGGCAAGCCGCGCACCTCGAAGACCAGCGGCGCCTTCTCGTAGCCATGGTAGATGACCTGCGTGTTCGGCGTGTTGCCGTCGTCGTCGTAGCCTAGACGCCCGCCGACGGACTGCACAAAGGGCGCCGCCGTGGTCTCACCCAAGGCCCAGCGACAGAGGTCCATCTGGTGTACGCCCTGGTTACCGAGATCCCCGTTTCCGGTTTCCGTCACCCAATGCCAGTCGTAATGCAACTGCTCGCGCATCAGCGGCCCCTTGGGCGCGGGCCCACACCACAACTCATAGTCGACACCTTCGGGGATCGTCGTCGGCGCGCTCACCTTGCCGATGCTCTGGCGCGGCTTGTAGCACAGGCCAGTGGCCAACTCGATCGCGCCCAGGTGACCCTCGTGCAGCCAGCTGATCGCTTCGGCGATGGCGTAGCTGGAACGGGACTGGGTTCCCGTCTGCACGATGCGTCCGTACTTCCGCGCCGCACGCACCATCTGTCGCCCCTCCCAGACATTGTGGGAGACGGGCTTTTCCACATAGACATCCTTGCCGGCCTGGCAGGCCCATACGGTGAGCAAGGCGTGCCAGTGGTTGGGCGTTGCAATGGAGATGGCGTGGATGTCATCGCGTTCGAGCAAGCGGCGCACATCGCCAACCGTGTCAACCTGTTCGCCGCGCTCAGCAAAGCGGTCCGCCTCCCGCGCCAACAATGACTGGTCCACATCACAGAGCGCAGCCACGCGCACTCCAGGCAATGCACGATAGCCGTCGATGTGGTTGCGCCCGCGGCTCCTGATCCCGACAACAGCCACGCGCAACTCCTCCCAGGGGCGTGGCCGGCGGGCCAATGGCTGTGCCCACGAATCACGGGGAAAGACAAATGGCAGGCCACTCGCGAGGCCGGCACCCAAGAAACCGCGGCGTGTGATCATAGTCGTGTTTGCGTTCGTGCTTCGCGCTGGGCCAACGCCCTATCATAGGGCCATGCACCCTTCACACGCGAACATCCGCCACGGACCCATGTTTCTCCCCCATGTCTTTTGCACATGGGCTCTGGCCATCTTTTTGGGAGCCGCCTGTACCACGGCTGTCGCACCAGATACCCCCCAGGGCGGTGCCCTGCGCGCTCAGCTTTCCACCGCGCCCGAGAACCCCGAGTTCGACCTCCTGAGCAGTGCCTTCTCCGAGTCCAACGAGGGTTATGCCTTGAGGTGGCTGCCAGGATCCAGTGCGTCTACTGCCAGCGCGGCGCCACAAGTCCTCTTCGTCCAATCCGGCGAGGGCGCGGCGCTGATCACCGACAACGAGACCTCCGGTACCACGACCTGCAACTACGCCGTGGGAGATTTGCTTCCCCTGCCCCCAGGGCAGGAGGTGAGTTTCACGCCCCCGGCCGACCTGCTCAGCTTCTCTCTCCCGGAGGCCCTGCCCAAAGGTCTGCCAACAATCATTAGACCGGACTGGGACCCGGCCATCACCGACACGCCTGGCGGCTGCGCCACGGAAACCGGCGCCTATCGTCGCATCCTTCTGACCTGGCTGGGCAAGAACGGTCCCTACCTGTACCACGGCCTCAACGCCCACCGGGTGCGCGTCATGGACTCCTTCACGCATTACCACCCCCTCGTGGGCGGCTTCGACGAATTCTACCTGGTGCAGGCCGCCCAGGCGGGGGCGCGCCTGATCGTCGGTGAGGATCTTCCCGCCATCCTTTCCCCAGAGACCGTGAGTGCGGAGCAAGTACCCTCCCTGCTGCGCGAGATTCCCGTCGAAGCCGGCGACCTGATCTACCTGCCGCGGGGCGTGGTTCACCGCGGCCTGGGAGGCATCCTGGCCCAGGTAATCTCGATACCAGGGTTCGTGCCCAACTCAGAGATCGGCGTGGACGAGAACTTGCGCGCCATCAACGCTCGCCTGGGCCTGAAGGGATCTCTGGCCCTGCCCGTCCATGCAAGCGACACGCCTCCTGCCCCCGCCACCGATGACAAGCCCCGGACGGCGCCGGACAGCGAGACCCAATCCGCTACCCGGCATGTGGTACTCGAACGCCTGCCGGATCGCATCCGCTTCACCGTCGATGGCCAACTGTTCACCGAGTATCGCCTGGACGGCCGCTTCCCGGCCTTCTTCCCCGTGCGCAATCCCACCGGCGACGACATGACCCGCGCCTTCCCTTTCGAAAAGCGTTCTGGCGAGAGACAGGACCACCCCCACCACAGGTCCCTGTGGTTCGCCCACGGGGACATGAACGGCGTCGATTTCTGGCACGACGAGAGCACTGTAGTCAACCAGCCCCGCATGCTTGAAAGCGGCGGCGACGGCGAGCAGGCCTGGTTCACCAGCGCCAACACCTGGGTGGACGGGAAGGGTCGCTTGATCTGCACGGACGAGCGGCGCATCACCGCCTTCACCCGGGAGCACGCCTTTGGCCTGGACTTCGACATTACGCTCACTGCCAGTGGTGCGGGCCTCATTATCGGCGACACCAAGGAAGGCACCTGCGCGATCCGCCTGGCTCCGGGCCTGGTAGCCGACAAGGGTGGGACGCTCCAAAACAGCTCAGGCCAAGAGGGGGGCGCTGTCTGGGGCCAACGCTCACCCTGGTTGCTGGCCCAGGGAACTGTCAACACGCGCCCAGCCGCCGTGGCCATTCTCGACCACCCCGACAACCCACGCTACCCCACCACCTGGCATGCCCGTACCTACGGTCTGGTGGCGGCCAACCCATTTGGCCTCGCCGCCTTTGAGAGGAAACCCAACGGTTCCGGTGCTCTGACTCTTAAACCAGGCGAGAGCGTCCGCTTCCAGTACCGCTTCCTGTTCTTCTCCGGCCATCCGGACCCCGCCAGCCTCAAACGCTGAAACGCGCGGGGCTGCAAGGAGAACGGCGGACCCGAAAGGCCATACTGGGCCAATCCGGCCTCATGCCCTAGAATGCTCAGCCCCCCCCAGCCCCGCCTTCGAGCATGGGCAGCACCGGGGCCGACCATGCAGGCCCTCTATTGTCTCTCGGCTGCCTTGACAGTCACTCTAGCTGGCACGACCGGCGGAGAAGTTCGTATCGCCACGGATACCGTGGACTTCAATCGCGAAGTCCGGCCGCTCTTCGCCGAACATTGCCTGGACTGCCACGGCAACGACGGGCGGGCCCGTGAGTCCGACCTGCGGTTGGACCTGCCCGAGGAGTTCCTCAAGGATCTGGGGGGATACCAGGCCGTGGTGCCCGGCAACTCAGCGGAGAGCGAACTGTACCTGCGTCTCACCGACGCGGACGAACCCATGCCACCCCTGGATGAGGATGGGCATGGAACGCGCCTGACAAACGCTGAGATCGAGAAGATCAAACGCTGGATAGACGAAGGTGCAAAGTGGTCTCCACACTGGTCGTTCGTTACTCCCCGCAGACCAGCCGTACCCGAGATTACCGACGGCGACTGGACACATTGGGCACGCAACCCCATCGACAACTTCATCCTGGCGCGTCTAGGTGAGGCCGGCCTGAAACCCTCGCCGGAGGCCAGTCGCGAGACACTCATCAGGCGCGTGACCCTCGACCTCACAGGCCTGCCACCCAGCCTTGCGGAAGTAGACGCCTTCCTGGCCGACAAGAGCCCGCGGGCCTATGCAAAACTAGTCGAGAGGTTGCTGGCCTCGCCGAGCTATGGCGAACACATGGCCGTCGACTGGCTTGACGCAGCGCGCTATGCGGACACCCACGGCCTGCACTTGGATAATGCCCGTTCGATCTGGCCCTATCGCGACTGGGTCATCTCAGCCCTGAACGCCAACCTCTCCTTTGACCGCTTCACCTCCGAGCAACTGGCCGGTGATCTCATGCCGGAGGCAACCCAGGAGCAACGAATCGCCTCAGGCTTCAAACGGTGCAACCCGACCACGGCCGAAGGCGGCCTGATCGCCGCCGAGTATCTGGCCAAGTACGCTTCTGATCGGGCAAGTACCACTGCCACGGTCTGGCTGGGTCTCAGTGCCGCCTGCG
>DASCNH010000011.1:0-17685 GCA_036011365.1 Planctomycetota bacterium
CGGTCGGCCCCCTCTTTGCCCCCGGCAAGCCCCGGAGTAGGCTCTCCCCCGTGTCCCTCCTCCAGCCCCTCCTCGCCCTCCTGCCCCTGGACCGCCTGCCCCGCACGGGTTGGGTCATCCACGGCGTTCCCGAGGCCGAGTCGATTTCCGACCACATCCTCTCCACCTGCCACCTGGTGCTGGCCCTGGGCCCGCGCATCAATCCCCCCCTGGACACGGAACGGGCCCTGGCCCTGGCGGTGGTCCATGACGCCCCGGAGGCCCTGACCGGCGACCTGCCCCGGGGCGCCAGAAAACGCCTCCCCGGGGAGGCCCGCCGGGAGCTGGACCGGAGCGCGGGAGCGGCCCTCCTGGCCCCCATTTCCCCCCTGGCTCTCGATCGCCACGGGGAGTACCTGGCCGGCCAGAGCCGTGAGGCGCGCCTCGTGAAGCTCTGCGACAAGCTCCAGCTCGGCCTGCGCCTGGTGGCCTATCGCCGGGCCGGCATCGGCGGCCTGGGCGAGTTCCGTGAGGGCCTGGCCGCCCTGGACACCGGTGAGTTCCCGCCGGCGGAGGACCTGCGCCGGGAGATCATGGCAGCCCTGGACGAGCTGGACGGCGCCCCGGCGGGGGCCCCAGGCCCCGCGCCGGGAGACGTGGAGGACAGCCCATGAGCAGGCTGCCCCGCCCCCTGCGCAGCCTGCCCTTCCTGGCCCTGGCGGCGGCCGTTTTCGCCCTCTGCCTGCGGCCCGAGCGCGAGGTGGGCGCCGATTTCCCCCTGCCCCTGGGCGAGGACGCGGCCCAGGCCGCCGCGCCCCTGCCGCTCCTGGCCTTCGAGCGCCGGACCGACATCCTCCAGGGACGCCTCCTGACCGCGGACGGCGCGCCCCTGGACTCCGCCCTGATCTTCGCCGAGGCCGGCCGGCGCCCGGCCTGGTGCCGCAGCGCTGCGAACGGCGACTACCGCCTGACCGAGCTACTAGCGCCCCCTTGGGAGCTCACCATCATCGCCCCGGGCCATGAAAACCGGCGCCTGACCGTGGAGGACGCCGCCGCAGGCGCCGTTCTGCACCCGGGCGCCCCCCTGCCGGAGCCCGCAGAGCTCCCCGCCGCAAGCCTCGCACCCCTGCGCGGCCGGGTCCTGCCCGCCGCCCCCGGGGATGACCTCGACGGCTATGAGCTGGCCCTGCTCCCCACCGCCGCCGCCGACACCTTCGGTGCACCCTTCGCCCTGCGCTGGCCGCTGGAGAGCGATGGCGCCTTCGAGTTGCCCGAGTTGCAGGCCGGCGCCTACCGGATTCTGGTCCTGCCCCCCTGGGCCCGCGGAGGCAGCTGGCCGGACCTGACCCAGCCCCTGGATTCCGCCCCGCGTACCATCGAGCACCCGCATGCGGCCGAAGAGGATCTGATCCTGCCCATCGCAGCCGGAGAAATCCGCGGCCGCATCCTGGGCAGCGAACAGGGCCAGTTGGCCGGTGCCATGGTCACCGTGCGCCGGGACAACCCCGAGCAGCAAACCGAGCCCGCACGCGTGGTTCCCACCCGGCATTGGCCGCCGGTTGCCACGGAGGCCGACGGTAGCTTCCGCATTCGCGACCTGCCTGCGGGCACCTACCGCATCGAGCTGCGCGCCGGGGCGGGCTCCGAGGAACAGGTGGTCGCCGTGCGCGAACGGGCGGTGCTGACGGTGGATTTCGATCCTGTCTCCATCCGCTGAGGACTCCTCCCGCCGGCTCTGCCCGGGCCAGAACCAACCCCGTGAGCAGCAGGAAAAAACTGCCCCGGACCGCCCCCGAGGGTAGGGTGTAGCGCCCATGCACGAGACCTATCTGGACAACGCCGCCACGACCCCCCTGGACGAGGAGGTTTTCGCCGCCATGGCCCCCTGGCTGGCCGGTCCCGGGGCCTCCTTCGGCAACCCCTCCGCCCGCTGTCGGCGCGGTGTGGCCGCGGCGGAGGCCGTGGACCGTGCCCGGCGCCGGCTGGCCCGGGTCCTGGGCGCCCCGGCTGCCGGTGTCGTCTTCACCGGTGGTGGAACGGAGGCCAACAACCTGGCCGTCTTCGGCGCAGCCCGGGCGCGGCGGGTGGCCGGGGCCGGAGACGGAGTCATTGGGAAGGGTGCCGGACACATCCTGATCGGGCCCACGGAACATCCCAGCGTGCGCGAGGCCGCCCTGGCGCTGGGGGACGAGGGCTTTGAGGTGGAGTTCGCCGGCCTCGCCGCTGACGGCGGCCTGGACCTCGACGATTGCAGCGCCCGCCTGCGCCCGAATACCGTCCTGGTGGCCCAGATGCTGGTGAGCAACGAGCTCGGCACGGTCTACCCGGTGCGCGAACTGGCTCGCCGGGTGCGCGCCGTCGCCCCCGGAGCCTGGCTCCATGTGGACGCGGTCCAGGGCCTCGGAAAACTGGAGCTGTCCCTGGCGGCCCTGGGGGCCGATTCCCTGGCCACCAGCGCCCACAAGCTCCACGGTCCCCAGGGCGTCGGCGCCCTGGCCTGCGCCGCGCCGGCCTCGGGAACAGCCGGGAAGGCCGGCCTCAAGCCCCTTTTCAGGGGCGGCGGCCAGGAGAGCGGCCTGCGCTCCGGCACCGAAAATGTGGCTGGCATCGTCGGCTTCGGTGAAGCAGCGGCCCGGGCCGAGGAGCGCCGGGGAACGACCCAGGCGCGCTTCGAGGAGCTGCGCGCGGCCCTCTTGACGGGCCTGACGGACCTCACCGGGGTGCGCATTCTGACCCCCGGCGCCGGGGCCCGACCGCCCTTGCCCTCGATCCTGGCGGCGGTCTTCGACGGCCCGCCCGCGGAGGTGCTCATGCACCATCTCGAGGAGCGCGGCGTGGTCGTTTCCGCCGGCAGCGCCTGTCAAGCATCAGACCAGCACATCTCCCCCGCCCTGGCCGCCCTGGGCCTCGGCACGGAAGAAGCCCGGCGTCTCCTGCGCATCTCCTTCAGCCACCGGACCACGGCCCAGGACATCCAGCGACTGCTCGACGCCCTGGTGGAGTTGCGGCCAAAGCTGGAGCGGGCGACCTCACCCGGCTCTGAACGAGAAGGCGAAGGCGGCCCCCGGTGACCCTCGCCCCCCCGGATCTGATCCTGGCGCGCTTCGGTGAGATCGCCCTCAAGAAGGGCAACCGCGGCTTCTTCGAGAAGGCCCTGCGCCACAACCTGCGGCAGGCTGCCACGGAAATCGCCCCCACGCGGGTGACGACCCTCGGCGGGCGCGTGGCCATCATCCCCGAGGGCCGCGTGGAAGAGGTGGCGGAACGGGTCAAAGATGTCTTCGGGCTGGTTTCGCTCTCGCCGGCCTGGAGCTGCCCCAGTCGCCCCCAGGACATCGTGGCCCTGGCGCGCGAGGTCCTGGCGGACGCCCTGGCGGCGCGGGCCTCCGGGCTGCCCACCACGGTCCGCATCAAGACCTCCCGCGCAGACAAGACCTTCCCCATGAACTCCGTGGAGATGGACAAGCATGTGGCCGAGCACATCCTGCCCGGCCCGGAAGAGGTCCAGGTCAAGCTGCGCGGCGCGCAGCTCGAAGTCGGCATCGATATCCGCTCCGAGGCCAGCTACATCTTCGTGACGCGCGTCCCCGGTCCCGGCGGCCTGCCCGTGGGCACCCTGGGCCACGCCGTCAGCCTGCTCTCCGGCGGTATCGACTCACCGGCGGCCTCATGGCTCGCCATGAAGCGCGGCCTGTCCGTCTCCTATGTGTCCTTCCACTCGCCACCCTACATCGGCGACTCATCGCGCAAGAAGATCGTCGACCTGGTGCGCATCCTCGCCCGCTACCAGCCGACCAGCCAGCTCCATGTGGTGCCCTTCACGCGCATACAGGAGACCATCCGCGAGCGCGCTCCGGCCGCCTATCGCACCGTGCTCTACCGCCGCTTCATGCAGCGCATCGCCACCGCCATCGCCCGCCGGGAACGCGCCGGCGCCCTCATCACCGGCGAATCCCTGGGCCAGGTCGCCAGCCAGACCCTGGAGAACATGACCTGCATCGAGGAGGCCGCCGGCCTGCCGGTGCTGCGGCCCCTTTTGACCTACGACAAGGGCGAAGCCATCGACCTCGCCCGCCGCATCGGCACCTTCGACACATCCATCATCCCCGAACCGGACTGCTGCACCGTCTTCATGCCCCCGCGCCCGGTCATCCGCGGCCGCCTCGAACTGTGTCTGCGCGCGGAGCAGGAACTCGGTGTCGAGGAACTCGAAGCCGCCGCCCTCGCCGAAACGGAACAGCAGTCTGTTGAAGCCGCAGCGCTTTGACCGGGCCAAGGCACGGTCGGTTTCAACGCGCCTTCGGGAGCCAGTCGAGGTAGGCGGGGCCGGGGGGCGGCTAGCGCAGCCGCGCAAGGACGGCGCGCCCGCCCCTTGTGCTGGCCTGACGGCCGTCGAGCGCGTCCTGTGCAGCAGTCTGCACGAGCGGCGTCGGGAACAACCCCGCGAACAGGGCTTCCCCTGCGAGGTACAGATTCGGACCCTGGCGGAGTAGGCTCGGGCCATGAACCGCGCCGTCGCGACCCTGGTGGCCATTGCCACGTTGCTGGCCCATGCCCTGGCCCTGCACACGGCCGGCGACGGGGCCCTGGCGGCGCCCTTTGAGGCAGCACACGCGACCTTCAGGTTGGGGCGCAGCCTGGCCCTTGAGGGCGACTTATCCTGGGGCGTGGGGCTCTTCGGCCTGGACAGCACGCCCTCGCCCCTGTGGGTCCTGGTGAGCGCCCTGGGCGAGGCGCTGCCTGTTCCAGTGACCACCTTCGCCCAGGTGGCCAGCATGGGAGCCGCCGTGGCCACCCTGGGCCTGGTGATGCGCTTCAGCGGCTCGCGCCTGGCGGGGCTGGTCGCCCCCACGCTGCTGGTGACCCTGGGGGCCATGGCTTCGGCGGCGGCGGCGGGCACGGAGACGACCCTGGTGGCGGCGCTCCTGGTGGGCGTCCTCTACTGCCTGAGGCGCGGCTGGAACCGCGCACTGGCCCTGGCCCTGGTGGCCCTGTGGTTCACGCGACCGGAAGCGGCCCTCACCTTCCCCGTCTGCCTGGCCCTGGTCTGGGCCATCCGGCGACGGCCGATCGACGGCGAGACACGTCCCTCCTTCCTGGCCATCCTGCCAGTCCTGGTCTTGATCTGTGCCGAGGGTTTCCTGCGCACGCGCCTCGGCCAGGGGGCCCTGCCGCCAGCTGTCGGGACCATCCTGGGCACCCTGCGGGAGGCCCTGCCGGGCGCTCCCGAGGCATCTTCCGGACGGGTGCAACTGGGCCTGCTCTGGCTCTGGGAACTGGGGCGCAGCTCGGTCTCACCGCTGCTCGGCCTGGGGCCCCTGATTCTCTGGACCCTGGGACGCCTGTCGCGCCTGGGCGGCCAGGCCCTGGCACTGGCCCTGGCCTACCTGGCGGCCATCGTGCTCCAGGGCGGCGGCGATCAGCCTTTCCTGCAATCTGCCCTGCCGGCCATGCCGCTGCTCTTCCTGGCCGTGCAGGAGGCACTCTTCACGATCCTGGACAGCGAGCGCTGGGGCACGGAAAAGGCGGCTTGGACCGTGGTTCTCGTGGGCATTTTGGGATCTATCTTCGCCAGCCGCTTCCCGGGCGACCTGGGTCCCCTGCCCCTGGAGGGCCCGGCCCGGACCTGGCAGACGACCAGCGCCCCGGCGGCCCCGGGCCGGCGCAAGGTCCTCGGGCGCCTGGCCCTGGCCGACGAACTTGAACGCACCTCACGCCTGCGACGCCTGGGGAACTTCCTGCGAGAACACGCGGACCCGGAGGAGACCATCCTGACACCCTGGCCCGGAGCCATCGCCTACCTCTCGCGCATGCCCACCCTGGACTTCCTGGGGCGCGCCACGCTGGCCCCGGGCCGGGAGGCGCTGCTGCCCTGGGCTGGCCCCCACCGGGTGGATGCGGTCCGGGCCCTGGACCAGGGGGCCGACTACGTGATCTTCACCACGACTCCCCTGGCGCGCACGCCCACGGAAGAGGACATAGCAAGGGACTGGCTGCGGAGCCTGGATAGCGAGGCTTTCAGCCCCGGACGCCTGCAAGAGATCGCGGCCGCCCTCGGTCAGTATGAACTGGTCGGAGTGCCCCTGGGCGAGCGGCGGCGGCGCCCGGATCAGCACCGGGGCACGGCCCTCTTTTTCCTGCGCCGGCGAGCCCTGGGGCGGGCTCCGGCCCTGGCAGTTGGCATTTCTGGCGGGCAACTGCGGGTGGAAGTCCAGCATCCGGGCCACCAACAGCTGGCGGACCTGACCGTGGAGGCCTTCGACGAGATCGGACAGCGCTGGAATCTGAGCCCGGCGGGGACCTGGACGGCGGACCAGGGCGTACACGCGCGCATGAGCCTGCTGCTGGCCCCCACGGGCTCCCGCTCCATGCTGCTGGTGGAGGGGACCCTGCCCACGGAATGGCCTCCCGGGACGGATGGGGGCGATAGCGCAGCCGGGCATCCGCCAGAGGGGAAGCCTGCCATACGCCTGGTCCGGGCCCACCTCACCAACCCCGGAGCCCGGGGAACCCATCGCTTCGCGGATGTCTGCGAACCCGCCAGCATCAAAGTGCTGCCCGAATAGGACACAAAAACAACAGGAATAAAGCGTACTTGCCCGGGGGCGCGGGCCTCCTGTGGTGGGCGATGAGGGATTTGAACCCCCGACTTCCTCCTTGTAAGGGAGGCACTCTAGCCACTGAGTTAATCGCCCGATAAGCCAGGGACAAGCGGCGACCGCAAGGTCCTTGCCGCCCCCGGCGGGCCAGAGGTTATCCTGCCGGGCCCTCCCGCTCCAGCAATCCCCCACCAGACTCCTCAGAACTCCCATGCGCATCGCTGTCATCGGAACCGGCTACGTAGGCCTCGTCGCGGGCACCTGCTTCGCCGAAAGCGGCAACTCCGTCGTCTGCCTCGACATTGACCAGAAGAAAATCGAAGGCCTCAAGCGGAGCGAGGTCCCTATCTACGAGCCCGGCCTGGAGGAGATCCTGAAACGCAACGTGCACGACGGTCGGCTCAAGTTCACGACGGACTATGAAGAGGCCATTCCCCAGGCCCAGGTGGTTTTCATCGCCGTCGGCACGCCCCCGGGCGAGGATGGCAGCGCAGACCTCAAGTACGTCCTGGCCGCCGCCCGCTCAGCGGCCGTATTGCTCAACGGCTATACGGTCATCGTCGACAAGTCGACGGTCCCCGTGGGCACGGCGGACAAGGTGCGCGAGGCCATGCGCGAGCTGACCGACGAGGAATTCGATGTGGTCAGCAACCCGGAGTTCCTGAAGGAAGGTGCCGCCATCGACGATTTCTTGCGCCCGGACCGCGTGGTGATCGGCAGCGACCGGCTGCGGGCCTCGGAGGTCATGGACGAACTCTACGAGCCCTTCGTGCGCACCGGCAACCCAATCCTGCACATGGATGTGCGCTCCGCGGAGCTGACCAAGTACGCCGCCAACTCCATGCTGGCCACACGCATCTCCTTCATGAACGAGGTCGCCAACCTGTGCACCTTGCTCGGCGCCGATGTGGACGCAGTGCGCCGGGGCATCGGCTCGGACGAACGCATCGGAGCCAAGTTTCTCTTCTCCGGGATTGGCTACGGCGGCTCCTGCTTCCCCAAGGATGTGCAGGCCGTCTTCAAGACCGCCGAGGATAACGGCTATGACTTCCGCATCCTGCGGGCCGTGGAGGCTGTCAACGAGAGCCAAAAACGGATCATCGCCGACCGCGTGACCGAGCACTTCGGCGCCGATCTCAGCGGCCGGCGCTTCGCCGTCTGGGGCCTGGCCTTCAAGCCCAACACCGACGACATGCGCGAGGCCCCCGCCCTGGTCGTGATTGACGCCCTGCTGGCCGCCGGAGCCAAGGTGGTCGCCTACGATCCGGAGGCCATGAACGAGTCCCGGCGCCATTACCTCGGCGATCGCATTGACTACACCGAACGCCCCATGGAGGCCCTGCAGGGCGCCGATGCCCTGATTATCCTGACAGAGTGGAACGAGTTCCGCAGGCCTGATTTCGAGGCCATGCATAGTGCCCTGAAGCAACCGGTGATTTTCGATGGGCGGAACATCTATCCCCGGCGCACCCTGGAGAAGCTCGGGTTCACCTATCACTGCATCGGGCGCTAGCAAGCGCCCAACAAAAAATCGGACGACCCTCTCCGAAGGTTAGTTCAGAGAGAGCCGCCCGACTTGTCGTGGTTGAACATCGAAGCGCTTCGCGCACTCGCGGCGATGCACAAGGCACCGCCTTGAAGTTCGCGTCACAACTCCGAGTGGGAATGGAACAACTCCGCGACTGCTGTTCCTAGTACTTTTCCGCGTTTATTTTTTGCGGAGATTCAACGGACGACTTGGTTCGTTACTGATCTTCGCTGGATTGCTCCTCATTCAGCGCTTCCCTGGCAGCCTGTTCGCGCTGTTCCACTGCCTTCTGCAGGGCGCGCACGGCACGCATGCGCGTAAGTGACTTGCGCAATCGCTCACCGAGCCGGGTCTCCTCTTCGCTGACACTTGCCAAGGCTTCGCGACAGCGTTCCAACATCCCCGCAGCCCCTTCGAGGTCTTGCCCCTCTATCAGGTCCAGGGCCAGGTAATCGAAGGCGCGAATCCTGTCCATGGGGTCTTCACCATGCTGGGCAACCTGTTCCCAAAGACGCAGGGCCTGGGCACGCCCCTTGTTGTCATGCCACACACGCCCGGCCCAAAGGCGCCCCTCGTCGCGGTAGCCAGGAAGTGCGTTGACATCTTCCATGACGCCGCCATAGGCGTCGAGGGCGGCCTTGGAGTCATCACCACGACGGTGGATATGACCTATTTCCAGGCCGGAACGGGCCTTGAACACAGTTCCCCCGCCACGCTGCCTGGCGTTGGTAAAGGAGGCCAGGGCTCCATCGATGGCCCCCCCGGCGCGCATGAGCTCGCCGGCGCGGAAGGCGGCCTCGGCGCAGGTGGCGCTCTCGCCGGGGAAGAAGTCGAGGACAGCCTGATAGGCCGCCACAGCCCGTGACCGGACAGCGCTGCGCTCTTCGTCCACCAGGCCGCGCATGGACTGCTTGATCGAGCCCGCGTGCTTGAGCTGCTCGGCGGCGGTTTCCAGTTGAGGCACGGAGCCCTCACCGGTGACCGGCGTGCCGGCCCCGGGAGAATCGGCCGCCCGAGCCGGAACCAAGCCCAGGGCGAGGCAGGAAGTGATGATTGACAGGGAGAAAGCGAGGCGTTTCAGCGTGTGCTGCATGTTGAATCGTTGGTTACTGAGTCTTGAGGTCTGTTGGGGATGCCCTCCGCGGCCAGGCGCAGCTCCATGCGCTTGCGCAGGCGAGCCCGGGCCCGGAAGAGGCGTGATTTCGTCGGGGGCGGAGCCGACAAGCCCGTGGCTGTCTGCCCCACCCGAGAAGCGCCGCCCCAGTAAAAAGCCCGCAGGATCTCCTGATCCTCCGTCGCCATTTCCGCCAGGGCGCCGTGCAGGTGGTCCATTGCCTCCTGCCTGCCTAGGACTGCGCCGAGTGACGGGAGTTGCACCTGATCTTCGATTTCTCCTGGGATGGGCTCGCCGCCCTCCTTCAGGAGCAGGAGCTCGTCGTACTTGTCACAGGTGTCTTCCCAGGACCTGACCCGTAGGTTGTCGCGACAGCAGTTGTGCGCAATGGTCATCAACCAAGGCCTGAGCTTGCGGCCATCCTTGAGTCCTCCCCGGTAGCGGGCGGCCTTCAGCAACGACTCCTGGACGGCGTCGTCCACGGTATTCTCATCGCGACAGATGTAGGCCAGGCTGCTGCTCAGGTCCTCGCGCAGGTCATCCAGTCCATCCCAGGCGGCAGTGCTTGTTCGGCGGTCCATGTGTATCTCCGGGTGTCAGGGGCGGCCCAGGGGCGGCCGTTGCATGTCTCAGGAGACCCTCCCCATGGACCAGCTGAACCCTGTCCACAGGGATGCCGGGATCCGGCGGAGCTCTTGCCGCCTTCGATTGCGGGGAGTTGCCTGCGGCCCGTCCCCGAGCCCCGCCTGATCCCGCCCTCTGCGGAGCGACTCCTCCCCCCGGAAGAGAGCGGGCCACGAAAAACGGCCGCCCCCGGATGGGGACGGCCGTCATTGGTCAATGGCTGGGCGCTCGCGCCTAGCGCTTAAACCCCCGGGCTTCCTCGGCCCATTTGGAACCGGGATAGGTGCGGCGCACGGCGCGGTACATCTTCTGGGCGTGCTCCTTGGAGGCGTCGTCCTCGAACTGGTCGAAGACTCGACCGGCGAAGAACATGGCCCGGGGCACATAGCGCGTCTGGTCGCGATAAACGACAACCACGCGCAGGTAGGCCAGCAGAGCCCGGTGCATGATCTTGTCCTTGTTCCCGGCGCTTTCCTTCCCGGAACGCTGGAAGAGGCAGTCGCCCAGGCCAGCGTAGGCTCCGGCCAGGGTACGGGCATCGGCCTTGGGGTCGGAAATGACACGCTCGAAGAGCTCCTCGGCATCGCCATAGGCCTTGGACTCCAGGTGTGACTCAGCCTCCGCCACGTCGGCGCGGTTGCGCACCACCGGGTAGCTCGAGCCCGCCTCGCCGGAGAGGGCCGCCAATCGATCGCGCTTCTTGCGGCCCTTGAGTTCCGGGTCGAGCACGATTTGCGCCAACTGGCACTCCAGGCGCAGGCCATCGGAAAGGCCCCTTGCTCTGATCAATTCCAGGAAATCCTCCAGGGTCTTGGCGGCGTCCTTGCCCTTATCGAGTTGGCCCAGGGCCTCGGCCTTGGCCAGGAAGGCCGCCGATACATAGCGGCTGTCCGAGGCCGTGCTGAGCAGCGTGTCCGCCGCCTGCACGACCTCTTCCCAGCGCCCCATGGTGGTGTTGAGCTCCACCAGCCGCGCCATGGCATAGGGACCGGACCAGGGGTGCTTGCGGTGGGGTTTGCCGGATTCCACGACTCCGGCGACGAACTCCTCCAGGTCTGCCACGGCGTCCGGGATCTGATCGTCGATAACGGCCATCTCGGCCCGGTCCACCTGATCGGGGAAGCGCGAGAACTCGATTCGCAGGACATCCCCCGCGGCGAGCTTCCTCTTGGCGTTCCTGCCCTCTTGCTTGTAGACGACCTCGGTCAGGCTCTCGGAGACCACCGTGCAGTTCAGCTCCTGGGAGCCGTCCACCTTGATGATCGTGTCCGCCAGGGCCCCGGGGGACAGGATCGTGGCCGCGAGGGCGCCGAGAAGAGTGAAGGGGGCGGAAAGGGGGAAGCGCATGGGGCTGTGTGTGGTCAGGGGGCTGGTGTAGGGCGCGATCCTACCCGGTGGTGGAGGGCGGGTTTCCCGGGGCCTGGGCGTGCATCCGGACCGCCCGGGGAGTTTCCCAGAGGGGTCTGGCCGTCGCCGATGAGGTCCCAGGGAACGCCGGTGTGCCATTTCTGGCAGTATCCGGGCGCGCATTTGGGCCTGAGAGCATAGTGCCGCCTCCGGAAGCCTGTCAATGCGCCGGGAAGCCATCATAATAGGGGCATGGAACCGGTCCTCGTCAGCGCCTGCCTCTATGGACGCGCTTGCCGCTACGACGGCACCGATTGCGCGGACGAGGTGCTCCTGGGGGAGCTGGAGGCCACCGGGCGCGTGCCGGTGCCCTTTTGCCCGGAGGAGGCCGGCGAGCTGCCCACGCCCCGCCCGGCGGCTTGGATCGAGGAAAGCGGGGCCGGGGGTCCCGCCAGCGCAGCCCGGGTGCTCAGCGGCGAAGCCCGGGTCGTCACGGGCTCCGGGGAGGATGTGAGCGCCGCCTTCCTGGCCGGGGCCCGGGAGGCCCTCCTGGCCTGCCGGGAGGTGGGCGCCCGCCGGGCCTATTTAAAGGAGCGCTCGCCCTCCTGCGGCGTGGCCCAGACCCATGTGAGTGGCCGGACCGTTCCCGGACCGGGCGTCACGGCCCAACTCCTGGCGGACTCCGGCGTGACCGTCGTCGGCGTGGACGGGGGCCGCACGGCCAGCGCCGTCGCCGGGCCCGAAAGCGCCCCCGAGCCGCCGCCGCCCGGCATGTCCGGGCCGGCAGCCTGTTCCGGTCCCCCGAGCCAGCCCCTGTTCACGCCCGAGATCCCGCCCCACCTGCGCAAGCCGAGTGGTCCCGCCCAATCCGGCTAGACCACCGGTTGTGGGCCGATCCCGAGTATTCGCGGTCTAGCCCGATGGGGCCGCGCCCCGGGGGCGGGCGACGATCACCACGTGGAAGCCCATGCTGGCGAGGCCGGGGATGGCGCAGATCAGGCGGTCGAGGCGGATAAAGAGGCGCGTCAGCAGCGTGTTTCCGGGGATGAAGCGGAGGATGCCCAGGTGATCCGGGAAGCCGGCGAAGACATAGGCCAGGCAGCCATAGCGCTTGACGCGCGTGACCTCGAAGCCCGCGGCCTTGGCCAGGGCGATGATGCCGCGGCGCGTGAAGCCCTCGTCCCCCTCGTCGAAGTGGGGGCTCTTGCGATACAGGAGCGCCCGGGCCAGGCGGATCAGCGGATTGTCGTTGCAGGGCTCGCTCATCACCAGGAGGCCCTCCGGACCCAGCACCTCGCGGCAGTTCTCCAGGAAGCCCACATGGTCACGGGTGTGATGCAGGCTGCCCTTGCAGAAAACCGCGTCGAAGGCCCCGGGGTGAAAGGGCAGGCGCTCGGCGTCGCCGGTCACGAGCTTGGCCCCGGGGATGTACTGCTCGGAGACCTTGAGCATCTCATGGCTGATGTCGAGGCCCACGGCTCCCGGGTGGACGCGGGCCAGCTCCGCCAGGAAGAAGCCCGTGCCACAGCCCAGGTCCAGGACGGCCCGCGAGTCGCCGGGGGCCTGGCCGATCATCTCCGCGTGCCAGTCCTCCTGGAAGAGGCGGCTGAAGGGGAAGCCGTAGCGGTAGGCATAGCGGGGCGCGAGCTCCCGGTGCAGCTCGATCTGGGCCCGGGAGTTGGCGGAATCCGTGGCGGGGGGGGGCATGACGCTTGAGTCTGTCTAAATCACGGGGCCGCATCAAAGCCCTCCCCCAGCGCGGTCGCCGGAGACGCCAAGAGGGAGGCGCGGAGGCTGGCCTGACCGCGGTCTGCGGGCGTGGGGGCGTGGAGCGCCTTGACAGGCTCATCGGCCATCTTCACCTTGCCCCTGAGGATCGCCTTGAAGACCCGCTCCCGAAAGACAGCTCTGACCGCCGGCCTGCTGGCCCTCGTGACGCTCCTGGTCTGGCACGATGTGCTACCCGGCGGCTGGCGCCTGCGCGGTTGGGTGGTGCCCCACGCGGTGCGCCAGGCCCGGGAACAGGCCCACCTGAGCGGCGAGCGCCTGGCCCTGTTCGCGGCGGAAAACTCCGCCGCCCCCGCCGATTCCGTTGTTTTCCTGGGCTCCTCCACCGTGCAGTACTTCCCTCTGGAGACGGCCTTTCCTGGCCGCCCGGCGTTGAACCGCGGCATCGCCGGAGAAAGCGCCGGGGAACTCCTCGCCCGCCTGCACACCAGCCTGCCCCGGGAGGAGCCCGCCGCCGCCATCGTCTACGGCGGCAGCATCGACTTCCGCCGCGAGGGGGCGGCCCCGGCCGAGGTTGCCCGGCGCGTGGAGGAAGTGCTCCTGGCCCTCAGGGCCCGCGTGCCGGACCTCCCCATCGCCCTGCTCGGCATCCTGCCCGAACGCGACATGGAGGCTGCCCTTGTAGCCCGGCTGATCCTGACCAACCGGCGCCTGAATGCCCTGGCCACGAAGCTGCGGGTCGCCTTTGTCTCCACCGAACGCCCCCCCATCACGGCTCCGGACGGCTCGCTGGCGCCGGAGTGCTCCGTGGACCGCTGGCATCTGAACGCCGACGGCTACGCCCATCTCACACGCTGGATCCTGCGCGACGGCGGCCAGGCCGGCAGCCTCCTCACCCCCCAGTAACCGCCGGCCCAATGACCGCCGGAACAGTGGCCGCAGGCCTGATAGCCGCCGGCCTGGGGCCCTTGGCCTAACCCGACGCACCTCGTGCTTGGTACGGTATTGCCGGCTTGGACTTAACGCCCACTCCAAGAGCCCGTAGGACTCGCGAGCAGCGACCTTTCCCGCCTCCCCACGCATGCTGAAGAACGTCGGATCAAACTGGACCCTGAGTGCGCTCCAGATCCTGATCTTCATGGTGCTCTCGCCCTTTGTGGTGAACACCCTCGGCGAGGACACCAATGGCATCTGGGTGGTGCTCGTCTCCATGACGAACTACCTGGGACTTCTGATCCTCGGCGTACCCATGGCCTCCGTGCGGCATGTCGCCGAGCACGTGGCCAGCGGCGACACGGGGCGCATGAACCGGGTCATCTCCACCTGCCTCGGCATGTACCTGGCCATGGGCCTGGGCTCCCTGGTCGTGGGTTGCGGGCTCCTGTGGCTCTTCGAGCATTCGTATCTACTGAGCGAATCCTGGTCCCACCTGGACGCGGCCACGCGGGCCGAGGCGCCGCTGGCCTTTGCCATCATCGTCCTGCAGATTTCCTGTGGCTTCGTCTGCCGCCTGCCCTACGGCATCTTCGAGGCGCACCAGGATTTCATCGCCAAGAACCTGGTTGTCGCCGGCGGTCTGGTGCTGCGCCTGGTGCTGATCCTCTGGTGGCTCTCCGTCAAGGCCTCCCTGGTTTACCTGGCCAGCGCCATCTTCACCGTGATGATCGCCGAGTTCCTGGGCGCCGCAATCGTCCTGCGTCGCCGTCACCCCGCCGTGCGCTTCGCCATCACGGGCTTCGACCGCCGTCTGCTGCGCCCTATCCTCTCCTTCAGCATCTTTGCCATGGTGCTGAACGTGGGCGCCAAGCTCGCCTTCCAGTCGGACGCCCTGGTGATCGGCAGGTTCCTGACGCCGGCCGATGCGACCTTCTTCGACATCGGCAACAAGATCTTCGATCCCCTGACCACCGTGGTGCTCGGCATCAGCATGGTCGTCATGCCCCTGGCCACGACCCTGCGCGCCAATCAACGGGAGGGCGAGCTGCGCGAGATCTTCCTCAAGTGGTCGAAGGTCGCCTGGTCCTTGATTCTGCCCGTGGGGCTGTTCCTGCTCGTCCTGGGCCCTGAGTTCCTGCGCGGCTGGTTTGGCAAGTCCTACGATCCGGTTTCGGGCCAGGTTCTGCAGGTCATGATGGGTTCCTTCCTGCTCTTCCTGCCCGTGCGCGGCGTGGCCCTGCCGATCCTGATGGGCCTCGACCAGCCCGCGCGCCCGGCCCTGGCCCTCTTGATCATGGGTATCCTGAACCTGGGTCTGAGCGTGATTCTGGTGGGACCCCTTGGGTTGCTCGGTGTGGCCCTCGGCACCGCCATCCCCAACGTCCTCTTCGCCAGCGCAGTCCTCGTGTTCGCCTGCCGCGCCCTCGACACACCCCTCGCCACCTACCTCAGCCACGTGACCGGACGCTCGCTCCTCGGCCTCTTGCCGCCGCTGGCCCTGCTGCTGGCCTGCAAGTACCTCTTCGGCGTGGAGGAGTACAAGGCAACCCTCGCCAGCGGCGTGGCCATGACCGCGCTCTACGCCGCCATCTGGATCCTCTTCGTCTACCGCAACGACCCCCATGTGAATCTTCTGGCGCGCCTTCGCGACCGCGCCTAGGGTACCGGCCGATGGAGTTAATCCTAAGGTCCCTGGCCGCCCTGGCCTTCGTACTAGTCCTGGCGGAGCTCTTCCTGCGCCGCTGGTACAAGCTGACCAACGCCACCTTCGTATGGCCGCCCCGCGGCCGCATTCGCCTGGAGATCGACCGGGAGAACCTGCCGAACCTGGACCCGGTGGCGCGCATCGAGTTCAACCGCGACGGCGAACGGGGCGACGATCCGCCCCTCTCCTGGGAGCACAACGGCCGCGCCCTTATCGTGGGGGGCAGCGCCGCCGAGTGCTACATGCTCGACCAAGAGCGCACCTGGCCGGCAGTTCTCCAGCGAGAGTTGAATAGCCCGAAGGCCCTGGAGCACTTGGGTGTGGGCCACTTCCATGTGGGCAGCGTCGCCCGCAGCCTGGTGCCCTGCGAGGCCCTCTACTCCATCCTGCGCGCCGTTCGTTTTCGCTATGACCGCCTGGACTTGATCGTACTCATGGTCGGTGCCAGCGATGTTGTCCGCTGGCTCCAAATGGGGGTGCCCCAAGTGATGGACTTTGCAGCAGCCCCCCAGGAAGAGACCTTCTCCCTGCACGCCGAAGGCCCCTTCGGCTGGCAGCCGCGCCAACTGGCCCTGCGCAGGGCCCTGTCCACCGCCAATGAGCGCTGGCGGCGGCCGGTGCTGGTCAAGCGGGGCGCCGGCAAGACCCTGACCAGGCTGCGCGCCATGCGCGCCCAAGCCGAGCGCATAATCACCGAGGTCCCGGACCCTGAGCCGTTGATCGCCGACTTCGCCCAGCACTTCAGCGCCTTGCTGGAACTCGCCATGGAGACCGCCGAGCGCGTCCTGGTCGTACGGCAACCTTGGTTCGAGGGTCCTCCCGAGGGACATACACCAGAACAGCGCGCCATCTTCTGGAACCTCGGCTGCGGCAACCCCTATCTGGAAACGATCACCGAGTACTACGATCATGCACTGGTAAGCGGCCTGCTGCACCGTGTCGACGACACCCAGGCCCGCATCTCCGCCGAACACGGTGTCCAGTGCGTCAACCTGCAAGACAAGCTGCCCTCGAACCTCACCACCTGGTACGACTACTTCCACCTGGCTCCCCAGGGAGCGGAAGAAGTCGGGCGGCATGTGGCAGCAGCGGTCTTGGGGCAGACTCCCTGACGACCACTCTCTAGGCGGCGCCGTTTCCCCGCGAGAGGCCCATGCCCAGGTGGCCCAGGCAGCCGAGGAGCAGGACATTGGCCAGGTGGACCAGGTGAAATCCGAGGGCGGTTGTCAGGGCGGTGGCGCGGGGCAGACCCAGGGCGCCGAAGCCCAGCACCCAGCCCGCATCCTGGGTGCCGAAGCCGGCGAAGCCGTTGATGGGCAAGAGGTTGGAGAGAACCGCCAGGGATGCGCCGAAGACCGATTCGGGGAAGGTGACGCTGGTGGGCATGCCCACGCCGCGGGCCAGCACGGCGAAGTAGAGGTAGACACCCAGCCACAGGGGCAGGGAGAGCAGGAGGCCGCGCAGTAGGCGGCCCTCGCCACCGGCGTGCGTGACGGCGTCCGCCAGGCGGACTGCGGTTTGGCTGAGACGCTCGGCCAGGCGCGGAGCGCGCCGGGCCAGCAGGGCGGTGGGTCGAGCGGCGATCAGCACCATGCGATCGCTGAAACGCAGCAGGAGGAAAAGGGCCAGCGCGGTGACAGCGAGAACCAGGGCCAGGGGACCCAGCCAGGTGAGGTGGTCGAAGCGCGGCGAGGTGGCCAGCAGGGCGCAGACCAGGGACATGCTGGCAGCCACGGTAAAGAGGTCCAAAAGGCGCGAGAGCAGGAGAGCCGCCAAGCTGACCGAACCGGAGATGCCGCAGAGCCCCTTGAGATAGAGCAAGAGTGACGCCTCGCCGGTCTTGGCGGGCATCACATAGGCGGCCAGGTTGTGGGCGGAGCTGATGGCCAGGAGTTGGGGGAAGGCCGGCGTGCGCTCTCCGGGCAACAGGGCGGCGAAGCGCAGGGTGCGGCAGAGGTAGATCCCGAGGTGAATGGCGAGGACCGTGAGCCAGGTGGTCAAAGGGAGCTCGCGCCAAGCCCCCAGGGCCTCCGCCAGGGAGAGCTCACCCCAATGGAGGAGCAGGGCCAAGAGGGCGATGGCCACCGTCATTGACAGCAAGAGGCGCTGGATGGTCTTCAAGCGG
>DASCNH010000012.1:0-2181 GCA_036011365.1 Planctomycetota bacterium
CGGGGGCGGGGTTCGTCAGCGAATGCTGAACTCGAGCGGCAGGCGCGCCTGGATGCCCCCGGACCGGGTCAGGCGGTCGAGCCCCTTGACCCGCTTCCAGAGGTCCATGGCCGGGCTGAGCGGTGTGTTCCGAACCAACTCGTCGCCTTCATCTTCCAGCAGCCCTTCCAGGAACTGCTCCACGGCATCCCGCCGGTCCAGTTCATGGCGCACGGTGAATCCGTCGAGCTCCGCCAGGAGCGCGGCCTGGGCCACGGCCTGGTCGAGTCCGCCGAGGGAGTCCACCAGCCCCAACTCCAGGGCATCCATGCCCAACCAGACGCGGCCCTGGCCGATTTCGTGGACGCGCTCCCGGCTCAGGGAGCGGCCGCGGGAAACGCGGCTGATGAAGTCCTCGTAGATCTGGTCCACGAACGCCTGGAAGTGCTCCAGCTCGTCCGCGGTGCGCGTGCGGAACATGGACTCTGCATCAGCGTGGGGAGCCGTGCTGACCGTTGTCACGTGCACTCCAAGTTTGTCCAGGAGCCCGCCCACGCTGGGCAGCAGGCCGAAGACCCCGATGGAACCGGTGAGCGTTTCAGGCTGCGCGACGATGTGGTCAGCCAGGCAACTGATCCAGTAGCCGCCGGAAGCGGCCAGGCCACCCATGGAAACCACCAGGGGCTTCGTCTCCTGGAGGCGGCGCAGTTCCTCGAGGATGACCTCCGAGGCCGAGGCACTGCCCCCCGGGCTGTTCACGCGCATGACCACGGCTTTCACCTCATCGTCCGCGGCCAGGGCCCGGATCTGCCGCGCCAGGCTGTCGCCGCCCACGGCCTTGGCGGATTCCCCGTCCACAATGGCGCCCTCGGCATAGAGCACCGCCACGGTATTCTCGTCGGCTCCGTCTTCCGTGTCCAACGGATCCTCGGCCTCCAGCCAGGTGGCCAGGGACACCTGCGTGAAGGGGTCGCCCGCCTGCGCCCCGGTGCGCTCATGCAGCTCATCCAGGAGGGCCGTGAAGTGCAGTTCGCCGCTCACCAATCCCAAGGTCGTGGCGCGCTCAGAGGAGAGGTAGTTTCCCTCCTGGGCGATCTCCGCCAGAGTCCCGGCATCGAGGTCGAGACCGCTCGCGGTTCCCTGGGCAAAGCGTTCGAAGAGCCCATCGAGCAGGCGCTGCCACTGCTCCCGATCCGCCTCGCTCATGGAGTCCCGCAGGTAGGGATCAACCGCCGACTTGTAGCGCCCCACCTTGATCACCTGCATCTCCACGCCGAGCTCCGTCAGTCCTTCCCCAAAGAACATCATCTCCGCAGCCAGGCCGTTGAGGGCCACGGTGCCCAGGGGCTGAATCCAGCGCTCGTCGGCGGCGCTGCCCAGGAGCAGCTCTGGCTCACTCCAATTGGCGAACCAGGCCGTGACGGGCTTGCCGCTGGCTGAGAACTCCTCCACCGCCGCGCGCAGGGTCGCCAGCTGGGCCCAGGACCGCCCGCGGGCCACGCCGTGCAGCAGCAGGCCCGAGATGCGTTCGTCCTCCCCGGCCGCGGCGATGCCCTGCGCCACGCGGGCCAGGACCAGGGGGGCCAGCACCCCTTCCAGAATCCCGCTCAACGAAGTGTCCGCCTGCCCCCGGTCACTGATCGGCTGGGACAGATCCACGGTCAGGATGGCGCCCTCGGGTACCTCGCCTCCAGCGCCCACCAAAGTGCTGACGGCCCCCAGGGCCAACAGGCAGCACCCGAGGAGCACGCAGGCCCCCAAGAATCCGCAGAGCGAAGCCAGAGCTGAGCGCAAGAACGAGGGCGTGGGGGAGGACACGGTCATGGCGTCGGTAGTGGGGTTATTAGGACGGAGGATTCCCATCCGATTACCCTACTCAATGCGTCGCAGGCGCGTCTATCTCTGGCGTTGAGCAGCGGAAGGAGACGGCTGACCGGCGCTACCTGCTACCTGCTACCTGCTCATCACCGTCGCAGCGAGACGGAAGAGCACCGCGATCCGTGAATATACTAGGTGCGCTGGTTCCTTCGGGTGCCTGGGGAAAAAATGCCATCGTGCGGCAACCGGTTGGCTTGTGAGCCGCCACCCCTATGAGTTTACTGTGGCATTGGGGTAGTCGGACGACTTCCAATGATTATATACTCGTTTTCCATGGTCTTCGCCGGAACAACATTGCCGCTTCTGAAGCTCCTTGAGGCACAG
>DASCNH010000013.1:0-2887 GCA_036011365.1 Planctomycetota bacterium
GCCTGATCTCCTCCTTCCCCGTACACGTCGGCACGGGCGGCAACTGGGAGATCGTCCAGGGCCTGGAACTGACCGATTTCCTGACCGAGCGCCTGACGGCCACCGCCGCCGAGCTCAGCGGCGAGCGCGAGATGGTCGCGGACCTCCTCGGCTGAGCGCCCCGGGGCACGCGCGGCCCGGGCACGCGCACCTCACCGCCGGGAACGCCGCCCCGCACGCCGGGGATTGAGCGGGGGCTGAGCGGGGATTGAACCGGGGCCGGGTTGCTGGTCGGCGTGGCGAGCGCCCCGGGACCAGGGCCGCCGGCAGGCGTGGGTTTACTCGGGAAAGTGGGCGACCTTCCGGATGGACTTGCGGTCGGAGGGGAGGAGGTGGGGGCGGTGGGATCCCCGGCGGGGCAGTCCCACCGGCACCGGGGCGCGGGAGTCCGGGCAGCGCCGGGCGCCCGGACTCCCGCGCTGCGGCCTGCCCCCCCCACCGGCCTGAACCTGCCTCACGGCTCCCCCCGTCCCCGGCTCAGGCACCGCTTTCCCCTGCGCCCAGTCCAGTCCCCGCCCCATGGCGCCGATGGAATGACCGTCATGGGCATCCCTTCCTTTACTACCAGTTCCGCCGCCGGCAGTTCCGTCGCCGGACTCCTGGGATTCAGCCTGGCCCTGGGAGCCACGGCGGCGGGCCTGCGCTCCCTGGTGCCGCCGCCCGCGGAATACGGCCTGGCGGCCAAGCTCGCCTACCTGGAGGAGCGCGGCGGCGAGGTCGACACGCTCTTCCTCGGCTCCAGCCGCGTGGCCTATGGCATCGACGCGCCGGCCTTCGACCGGCACATGGCGGAGCTCGGCAAGCCCACGCATTCCTTCAACCTGGGCGTGGGCGGCATGACCACGCTGGAAGCCAACCAGGTGCTGACGCGCCTGCTCGACCTGCGCCTGCCGGCCCTGCGCACGGTGATCATCGAGTTCGAGGCCTGGGACGCGCGCATCTACGATCAGAAGAACTCCCTCTCCAACCGCAGCATCGGTTGGCACACGCCCACGGACACGCGCCAGGCGCTTCAGGCCCTGGGCAACACACCGCTCCCCACCCGTCGCGACGAGCCCCGGCGCTGGCGCAGAAACGAGTCCATAACCCACCTGCGCGCCCTGGCGCTCAACCTGTTCTCCGTCGGAGCCGGCCCGCGCACCCTCAGCTCCCTCTCCCGTGCGGACTCCCCCTGGCGCAGCGATCCCTGGCTCTCCGCCGCTGACCTCGAAGAGCGCGCCGGCTTCCAGGATCTCTCCGCCAGCGACGACGAGTTCCGCCGCCGCGGCCACGAGGCTTTCCTGGCGCGCCCGGGCAAGTTCACGCGACGCGTGGAGCGCATCCCAGCGGGAAACCAGGCCACCGTCCCCCTCGCCAACCACTTCAACCTCCCGGCCCTGGCCGCTCAGATCGCTCGCCTGCGGGCCGCCGGCCTGCGCCCGGTCTACTTCACTCCGCCGGGCAAGCTGGCCCAGCCCCTGGGCCGCTGCCTGGCCACCGCCGGCCTGCTGCCCGCCTATTTGTCCTTCAACGAGCCCCTGCGCTACCCGGAGCTCTACGCCATCGAGAACCGCAACGACGCCGACCACCTGAACGGTCACGGAGCAGCCCTCCTGGCAGGGCACCTGGCCCGGGAGTTCAGCGCCCTGCCGCCCCCCGCGCACACCGACTCCACCGCAGGCCCCGGGACTGAGCCATGCTCTTTGTAGAAGGCCGCTTCCTCTTCTTCTTCCTGGTGACCTTCCTGGTCCACTGGGGCCTGCCCCGCAATCGCCCGCGCAAGCTCTGGCTGCTGGCCTGCTCCTATGTCTTCTACGGCGCCTGGGACTGGCGCTTCCTGTTCCTGATCTTGGCCTCCACGGTGATCGACTTCGCCGTGGGCCTCGGGCTCACGCGCCCAAGTCGACCCAGCGGCCGACGACTGTGGCTCGCCGCCAGCCTGGTGGCCAACCTCTCCATCCTGGGCTTCTTCAAGTACGCCGGCTTCTTCGTGAGCGAGGGAGCAGAGCTCCTGAGCGCCATCGGCCTGCCCTGCTCCATCCCCACGCTCTCCATCATCCTGCCGGTGGGCATCAGCTTCTTCACCTTCCAGACGATGAGCTACACCATCGATGTCTACCGGGGCCAGCTCGCCCCCCGGCGCGGCCTCGGCGGTTTCCTGGACTTCGCACTCTTCGTCGGCTTCTTCCCCCAGCTCGTGGCCGGCCCCATCGTGCGCGCCGTCACCTTCCTGCCGCAGCTGGACGGCAAGCGCCTGTGGAGCTCCGTCCCCGTGCGCGCCGCCCTGACCCTGTTCCTCTTCGGCTTCATCAAGAAGGCCTGCATCGGCGACCAGGTGGCCGTGGTGGTGGACGCGGTCTTCTCAAACGTGGGCGCCGCCGGCGCCCTGGACCACTGGCTGGCCGTCAGCCTCTACACGATCCAGATCTACTGCGATTTCTCCGGCTACTCGGACATGGCCATCGCCACAGCCGCCCTGCTCGGCTACACGCTGCCGGACAACTTCGCCCACCCCTACCTGGCCCGCAGCATCACCGACTTCTGGCGCCGCTGGCACATCAGCCTCTCCAGCTGGTTCCGCGACTACCTCTACATTTCCCTGGGTGGCAACCGCCGCGGCCGAACGCGCACCTTCGCCAACCTGGCCCTGGTCTTCCTGCTCTGCGGCCTGTGGCACGGCGCCGCCTGGAACTTCGTCCTCTGGGGCCTCTTCCACGGCGCCTTCCTGATCCTGGAGCGCCTGGGTGGCAAGAGCCCTGGCAGCCTGTCCCTGGCCTCCCGCCTGGCCAACCTGCCCGCCCCCCTGAGCTCCGCCTACACGCTGCTGGTGGTCATGGTCGGCTGGATCCTCTTCCGCGCCGGCAGCCTG
>DASCNH010000014.1:0-12144 GCA_036011365.1 Planctomycetota bacterium
TGGCAGCCAAGAAACAGCCGGGTAGCAGCCGGTAGCCGGGAACAGCCCGCGTTCATCCCCAGGACGACGCCTCTTCTCTTTTCCCTCCCTGGCCCTCTTTCCCCACTCTCCGGCCCCGCTTAGCATCCTCCCGTGGGTCTTCTATCCGGCGATTCCCTGGCGTGGGTTCTCGGCCTCTTTGGCCGCGCCCATTACCTGGCTCCATTCCTGGTGCTGCTCGTCTGCGGCATCGGCCTGCCCCTGCCGGAGGAGATTCCCCTGGTGGGCTCCGGCATGCTCCTTTACCGTGGAGAGGTCAAGTTCATCCCCATCATCCTGGTCTGCTCAACGGCCATAATCATGGGGGATTCGCTGATCTACTGGCTCGGGCATCATTACGGTATGCGCATCCTGCGCGTCCGCTGGGTGGCCCGCATCCTGCACGCGGAGCGCATCGCCATCCTCGACCGCCGCTTTCAGGAGCATGGCAATTGGGGCGTCTTCACCTGCCGCTTCCTGCCTGGGATCCGCGTGCCGGGTTACTTCCTGGCGGGCACCCTGGGCATGAGCTATCTGCGCTTCGTGCTGCTAGACCTGGCCGGGGTGATCATCTCCGTGCCCACCTCCATCTGGCTGGGCAAGGTCTTCGGGCGCACCATCGACGAGCTCCAGGGCCGCGTGGAGAGCCTGCACCAGATCCTGGGCTTTAGCCTGGTGGTGATCGTCCTTTTGCTCTTCATGCGCTCCCGCGTCCGGGCCCGGGAACGCCAGGTCCGGGAAGCCACAGAGGGCCGGAAAGACACCACGAACACGACCTAACCGGTTGCTACACAGTACGTTACGACACTGACGCAGCAGCTTCGAAAGGCCTTCCGGCCTTCCCCGGGACAGGCCGGAAGGCCCCCTGCCGATGGGGACAAGCGAGCACGGAGTGCCGTTTTTCGCCATTCCGAGCCAGTTTAACGGGCCTCCGGCCCCTCCGTGGATTGACCTGCCGGCCGGCTTCCGTATCCTCTTTCGATCAAAATCACGTTTAGGGCCGCCGCCCACGATGCCGGCCCACCCCCTCCCTTTAATACACATGGCCGTGGCCCCGCCCCCCGGCGTGGCCACGCCCCCCCCCGACGATGACCCTCTCTCTCCCCCTGTTTGCCGGCGCCGCCGCCCTGGCGCTCCTCTTCGCCGTGGTCCTGTACTTCAAGATCATGAAAGCACCCACCGGTACCCAGGCGATGCAGGACATCTCCAAGCAGGTGCAGGACGGTGCCGCCGCCTTCCTGAAGGCCGAGTACAAGTGGCTGGCCGTCTTCGTCGTCATCGTGGCCACCGCCATCGGCCTCTCCTGCGCCGAGGACGGCCTGGGCCCGGATACGGCCATCGCCTTTGTTTGCGGCGCCGCCGCCTCGGCCCTGGCGGGGTACTTCGGCATGCACACGGCCACGCGCGCCGCCGTGCGTACGACGCAGGCCGCCACTGACAGCCTGCAGTCGGCCCTGGGAATCTCATTCAACTCCGGTGTCGTCATGGGCATGAGCGTCGTCGGCTTGGCCCTCATGGGCGTCATCGGCTTCACCCTCGCCTACGCCTCCGACTTCAGCGCCGGCGGCCTGGAAAAAGTGCTCGGCTTCTCCTTCGGAGCCAGCTCCATTGCTCTGTTCTCCCGCGTGGGTGGAGGCATCTTCACCAAGGCCGCCGATGTGGGTGCCGACCTGGTCGGCAAGGTCGAAGCCGGCATCCCGGAAGACGACCCGCGCAACCCGGGCACCATCGCCGACAATGTGGGCGACAACGTGGGTGATGTGGCCGGCATGGGCGCCGACCTCTTTGAGTCCTATGTGGGCTCGATCATCGCCGCTATGACCCTCGGTGCCTTTGCCTACTCCGGTGTCGAAGGTGGCAACGGCATGGTCATGCTGCCCATCGCCGTGGCCGGCCTCGGCATCATCGCTTCGATCATCGGCACCTTCTTCGTCAAGGCCAAGGACGAGCACGCCCTGCACTCGGCCCTCTTCCGCGGACTGATCATCGCCTCTGCCGTCGTCGTGGCCGCCACGGCCTGGCTGACCGTTGGCGGCGGCCTGCAACTTCCCGCGGCCCTCGTCGGCGGTGGAGACCACGGCCTGGAGCCCGGTATGGCCCTGCTGATCGCGGTCGTCTCCGGTCTCGTGATCGGAGTCCTGATCGGCAAGGTCACCGAGTACTACACCTCCACGGACTCGCATCCGGTGAAGAACATCGCCAAGCAATCGGAAACCGGGGCCGCGACCAACATCATCCACGGCCTGGCCACGGGCATGGAATCGGTGGCCCTGCCGGTGCTCCTCATCTGCATGGCGATCTTCCTTTCCAACCACATGGCCGGCGTCTACGGCGTGGCCCTGGCCGCGGTCGGCATGCTCTCGACTCTCGGCATCTCCCTGGGTGTCGACGCCTACGGTCCAGTGGCGGATAACGCCGGCGGCCTGGCCGAGATGGCGGGGATGCCGCCCCACGTGCGCGAGCGCACGGACGCGCTGGATGCCGTGGGCAACACCACCGCCGCCATCGGCAAGGGTTTCGCCATCGGCTCCGCGGCCTTGACAGCCCTGGCTCTGTTCAGCGCCTTCTGCAGCCGCGCCGGCACGCTCCAAGGCTTGGACGGCAACCTGACCCTCGACATCAACTCCACGGAGGTCATCATCGGCCTCTTGCTCGGCGGTATCCTGCCCTTCATGTTCAGCGCCCTCACCATGCGCGCCGTGGGCAACGCCGCCTTCGCCATGGTTGAAGAAGTGCGCCGTCAGTTCCGCGAGATCCCCGGCATCATGGATGGCACCGGCAAGCCCGACGCCGCGCGCTGCGTGGCGATCTCCACGGACGGGGCGCTCAGGCAGATGGTCATGCCCGGCGTGATCGCTGTGGCCGCGCCGATCCTGGTGGGTTTCTGGAGCGTGGAAGCCCTCGGCGGCCTGCTCGCAGGCGCGCTCGTCGCCGGCGTCATGATGGCCATCTTCATGGCCAACGCCGGCGGGGCCTGGGACAACGCAAAGAAGTACATCGAGGGCGGCGCCCACGGTGGCAAGGGCTCCGAACCCCACAAGGCCGCCGTGGTCGGCGACACGGTCGGCGATCCCTTCAAGGACACGTCCGGCCCCTCCCTCAACATCCTGGTCAAGCTGATGACCGTCGTGGGCCTGGTCTTCCTGCCCTGGTTCCTCGGCTGATTGCTATGCTGGAGGGGTGGCCATCGGCTACCCGCAAGCGGCAAACGGCCGCTGCTGCCCCTCACCCACACCCTGACCCGCACCCCTAGCCATCGAAACCAAGACCCTCGCCGCAGCAGCAGCCCGACTGGCGGAAGCCAAGAAGGGCTGCGACATCCGCGCCTATGATGTGAGCGAGCACATCCGCGTGGCGGACTACTTCCTGGTCATCACCGGAACCAGCCGTCCCCATGTGAAGGCCCTGCAGAACGAACTGCACGTGCGCCTCAAGGCCCTGGGCGAGCAGCCCGTGACCGAAGGCGCCGCCCTGGGTTGGTGGGTTCTGATCGACTTCGGTGATGTGGTCGTACACATCCTCCAGGAAGAGGCCCGGGAGTACTACGACCTGGATCACCTCTACGGGGAGTGCCCCCAGCTGGACTGGCGGGCGATCGAGGTGGGCGAGATCCCGGAGATTCCACTCCGGGCGCGTGACCTGGAATACGCGGCCGCCCTGGAAGAGTGCGGAGACACCCAGCCCGATCCGGAGCTGGGTCTGGAGAGCGAAGCGCTGACCGAATGATGCGCGCCGGGCGAACTGCCACGGTCCTCCTGGGACTGGCCTGGTCCCTGGTTGGTTCAACATCTGCGGGGCAGGACAGGCCCCCCGAGGCCCCGGCGGAACCGGACAGGGCCGCCGCCGTGGAACGCGGCGTGGCGGCACTCATCAACATGCAGGAGAGCCTGGCGGAGGCCAAGCAACCTAACGAATGGCCCTATGAGGGTGTCTACCGCGTGCGCGGGGAGGGTGGACGCGGGCGCGTCATCCCCCTGGGCTACCGGGTGGGCGGCACTGCCATCACGGCCTGGGCCATGTGCGCGGCCCCGGGCTGGAAGGGCGACAGCAAGCGCAGGAAAACCGTGGAGCGTGGCCTGGACTTCATCCTGGCGCAACTCGACGAACCCGGCATGGCCGCCGACTTCGTCGGCTCCTACGATGTGCGCGGTTGGGGCCAGGCCTATGCCCTGAGTTTCCTGTGCCAGCTCAAATCCCAGGACCGCGTGCCGCAGAAGCGCCGGCGCGCCGTGGATGACGCCATCACGTCCCTGGCAAGAACCCTGCAGGCGACCGAGATCGTGACCAGTGGCGGCTGGAACTACTCGCGCCCGGGACGCAAGCAGCGGCCCTCGGCGGCCTCCACCTTCATGACCAGTTCAGTGCTGCAGGCCCTCTTCGCCGCCGCCGACCTGGGCGAGAACCTGGATGCGGCGGTCATCGAGCGAGCCCTCGCCACCCTGCGGACCGCGCGCCTGAAATCCGGTGCCTTCCAGTACGGCTCGGACCCGGAGCACGCCACGGGCCGGGGCTTCGAGGCCATTCCCGGGGCCATCGGGCGCATGCCGATCTGTGAGACAACGCTGCTCCTGGCCGGGGAGGGCGACCAAAAGCACCTGACCCTGGCCGTCGACGCCTTCCTGGAAGAGTGGCAGGCCCTGGAGGATCGCCGCGCCGAAGACGGCACCCACGAGCCACCCTACATGGTGGCTCCCTACTACTTCTGCTACGCCCATCTCTACGCGGCCCAGGCCATTGAACTCCTGCCACAGGAGGTGCGCGACGCCTACCGGGAGCGCTTCCGCGAACGCCTCTTCAGCGTCATGGAAACCGACGGCACCTGGAATGACCGCGTCTTCGAGCGCAGCGCCAACTTCGGCACGGCCACGGCCGTGCTGGCGCTCTTGCAGCCGAAGCTCGCGGCCCCCGCCGGCTGGAGCCCTCCCCCGTCTGCCCCGAAGTAGGGCGGCGCCCGCCCGAGGTCCGCGCGGAGTTGGCTTTTCCTGACGCTCACGGTCAATCCTGCCGATAACTGAAGGGGAGACCCGCCCTGTGGCCTCCAATCCCATGAACTGGTTGACCTGGAGCGATGAGGCCTTTGCGGAGGCGCGGGAACAAAACCGCCCCCTGTTCCTCGTGATCGGCGCCGCCTGGTGCCGCTGGTGCCGGGACCTGGAGCAGAATGTGCTCGCCGACGAACGCGTCCAGACTATCCTGGCCGAGCGCTTTGTAGCGGTCAAGGTGGACAAGGACCGCCGCCCGGACCTCGACGCGCGCTATTCCCGCGGGGGTTGGCCGACCCTGGCCTGGCTGGATGACACCGGGGAATTGGTGGCAGCCGAGACCTACCTCGAAGCGTCTGAGCTGGTGGAGAAGCTGACCACCATCGCGGACTTCTACGCCGCCAATCGGGACACCATCCGTGACGAGTTAGCCGCCCGGGCGCAGGTCGCCGCGGACGAGGCGCGCACGGCTCGGGAAACGCGCGCTGCCGCCGGGCTGGCCCTCTCGGAGGATGTGGCGCGACATGTGGCGGATACGGTCTTGGCCACCGCCGACCAGACCCACGGCGGTTGGGGCAAGCAGCAGAAGTTCCCGCACCCGGAGGCCATCGACTTCGCGCTCATTCGCTGGTCGGAGACCGGCGACGCCAAGATGTTGAACCTGGCCCTCTCCACCCTGCGCCACATGCAGGCGGGTGAAATCCACGACCGCACCGACGGCGGCTTCTACCGCTACGCGGGCCGCCCGGATTGGAGCGTGCCGCACCACGAGAAGACCCTCGACGCCAACGCCCAGTGCCTGTTCGTCTACCTCGACGCCTACCAGGCCACGGGAGAGCAGTCGTTCCGTGACAGCGCGGAAGGCATCGTGGCTTGGATGGAGAGCACCCTGCGCGACCCGGACACCGGAGCCTGGCGCGGCAGCCAGGACGCGGACGCCACCTACGCCCATCTCGCCAGCGCGGCCGAGCGCCGGGCACACGGGCCGCCGCCCTGTGATCCGACCGTCTTCACCAACGGCAACGCCATGGGCATCTCCGCCTTCCTCAAGGCCGCCGTGGTGCTGGAGCGCGATCACCTGCGGACACGCGCCCTCTCAGTGCTCGACTTCTTGCTCGACGAGCTCCACGACGAACGGGTCGGCATGCACCATTACTGGGATGGCACCTATCAGCTGCCAGGCCTGCTGACGGACCAGGCCTACACCCTGCGCGCCCTGGTGGATGCCATGCAGTTCACCGGCGAGACGCGCTACCTGGAACCGGCCCAGCGCCTGGCGGACCTGACCATCGAGCGCCTGCAGTCCACAGGCGGGGGCTTCTTCGATATCCCGCGCACGCCCGGGGCCCGGGGCGGCCTGGCCCGCCGCGATCGCTCGATCCTCGAAAACAGCACCATGGCAGAGGCCCTGCTACGCCTCTCCCACATGGCCTGGAATCCCGACTACGCCGAGAAGGCCCGCGAGACCGTGGAGGCCTTCCTGCCGGAGTACAAACGCTATGGCCACTATGTGGCCAGCTATGCGCGGGCCGTGAACCTCTTCTTCCACGAGCCCCTACATGTGACCGTCCTCGGCCGCCGCTCCGACCCGGCCACCGGCGCCCTGGCCCGGGCCGCCCTCTCGCCCTATGTGGCCAGCCGCATCGTCCAGGTGCTCGACCCCCAGGAGGACGCCGCCCTGTGCCAGCGCCGCGGCCTCAGCCTGCCCACCCAGGCCACGGCCCGCGCCTATGTGCACCGCGGCCGCAGCAGCTACGCGGAGACCTCCGACCCCGTACGCCTACCGGCCCTGATGGCGCGCACATGACGGGGAAGCTGCTGCCGGAAATCCGGCTCAATCTCGGGGCCCCGGCCCCGGCTTGCGCGTCATCCTCTGGCAGCCTTGCTCCGAGTGACACAACTCCTGCAGCCCAGCGCAGCAAGGGCGAGCACCACCGGCGGATGACTCAAGGGGAGCAGTTCGCCCCGGTCGACGATGCCTGGGGGAGCGCGCCAGGCTGCGCCGGTGCGCCATCAGCCGCGCCGTGGGGCTGAGGCGCGCGGCGCGCCAGGCGGGCCAGGCGCCACCGATTAGCCCCAGGGCCGGGAACGCGAGGAAGCCGCGAGAGCCGGCGCCGAGCGTTCGATGCGCAGCTTGTCGAGGCCCATGGCTCGGCGGGCGGGCCCGCTAGCGGCCGCCCTTGAACAACGGAATCATGGTGTGCTCAAGCTTGCGGTAGAGCTCCGCCGTGGCGCGCACATCGCGCAGGCAATACTCTCCGATGTCATCGATGCGCCCCTCACGGTAGGCGCGGCCCACCTGGCTGCCGTCGATGGAACCCTTGGGACTCTCCACGTCGAAGCGGCGACACCAGTAGTCGAGGGAGTAGTTGCTGCGACTCGCTCCGTGGAAGGAGAAGATCTCCATCAGGTCGCAGTGTTCTGAGATGTCAAAGCGATACGGCAGCAGGTTGCGCGAGGGCACGACGCCGAGCTGCGCCGAGCGGATGGTCATGATCGGCCCGTCATACCCGCGACCGTTGTAGGTCACCAGGCGCGAGCGCCTTCCGCCACCGGCGATCTCCCAGAACTTCTCCAGGATCTCGCGCTCACTGCCACGGTAGATCTTCGAACCGGGCACGGCTCCCCAGTCATGGGTTTGACCATCGCCCTCGCCCTCTAGCAGCATCAGCCCGCGGTCCTCCTCCACCAGCCAAAGCCCGATGGCGATGATCTTGCCCAGGCCCGGGTAGAGGGCCATGCGCTCCGGCAGGGCTTCCCGCGCGCTATCGTCGCGCTCGCGGTTCAAGAGGTAGCCGCGGGTGATCTCATCGACTTCCTCCCAGGGGAAGCCAGCCACCTCTATGTCGAAGGTGATCGTGCTCACGGGTGGCGGCGGCTGGAGTTCGGTATCTGCATGGCGCGCAGTCTAACCGCCCGTCCGCCCGACTCCCACGCGAGGGTGGCTTGTTCAGGGGATGGCCGCCTCGGAATGGCCCTCAGGCGCTGGGGCCCGGGTTGGCCTTGCGCCCGTGCAGGAGCGCCACGCCCATGGCCGCCAGGATCCAGGCCAGTCCGGCCAGAACATCCCGCCCATTGCCACCGTCGCGCCGCTCCGGGAGTACGGCTCCACAGCCGCCACCGCCACCCCCGCCCCCACCGGCGGATCCCTGGAACAGGAAACCGCCGGGCAGCAGGCTGGCCTGACCCGTGAGCGGGTCCAGGACAGCCACGGCGGCCAGGCCGGCGGCGTGGCTGGGAGTGGTCACCTCCAGGGTGCGTGCATCGAGCACCGTGAGCGAAGCCGCCGAAACCCCACCCGCGCCGGTGGTGGGATCGGCGCCGAAGGTGACCTGGGCATTGGCCGGCAGACTAAAACCCAGGAGCTGAATGACATCGCCGCCCTGGCTCGACCCGGCTCCGGGCGTGACCTGGACCAGTTGCGGATCCGCCTGGGCGGCGTAGACGAAGGCGGAAGTGGCCAGCGCGCCTCCGGGATTGACCACCTCCAGCAGATAGGGCCCACCGGGAGCACCTCCCTCGGTGGTGAAGGTCAGCGTGGACTCGTCCAGGACGGAGACGTTTCCTTGGTATTGACCATCTACGCGCACCAGGGCTCCGCTGGCGAAGTTCGCGCCGCGCAGGGTCACGTCGGTACCGCCGTCGGAGTCGCCGCCGGCGGGAAAGACACTGGTGACCACCGGAACCGCCGCCGAGGTGAAGGCGTTTGTGGCGCGACCCTCCACGCCGCTGGCATCGATGACGACCACATCCCAGGTACCGGCGGCGGTGGCCGCCGTGGTCAGCATGATGGTGCTGTCATCGAGGACCATGCAGCCGCCGGCCCCCACGGGGTCTCCGTCCACATAGAGCTGGTCACCCAGGACAACCCGGGCTCCCGCGCGGAAACCGCTGCCGGCGATGGTCAGCACGGTCCCTCCGCCGCTATCGCCGCTGGAGGGGCTTGCCTGGGTAACGGTGGGGTCCGGAGGCGTGATCTCCAGGCCCGCCACCAGGGTCGAGCGCCCGCCGCCGGGCTTGGTCACCGTGAGGTCCACATGGCCGGAAAGGGCGCCGGCGGGAACGGTCACATCGAAGGTCACGCGGCTGGTCATCCAGTTGGTGACGGTGATGGTCAGGCTTGGGTCGCTGGCCGTCAGACTTGCTCCATTGCTCAGTCCGCTGCCGCGCACCTGCAGCGGCGTGGTGCTGCCGGAGGGGGCGCGCAGGGGATATCGATCAGAAGTGCGCCCCAGGGAGAGGGGCACATCGGGATCCACCGTCAGCGTCCCCACATTCAAGGATTGGCCGGAGGAGAGCCCATGGATGCCGAACTCGGTGGTGGCGAAGTCCGTTTCCACAGTGTGGCCGGCGCCCAGGTTGGCGTCCGTCACCGGGTTGTCCAGGGGCGTGGCATAGAGGGCGTAGCTACCACCGTCCAGGCCGCGAATCAGGAAGTCGCCGGCGGCGTTGGCCAGGGCCGCCCCGACCGTGCGCCCGGCGCTGTCCACGGCGACCACATGGGCTCCGGCCACGGCAGAGCCCGCCCCGCGTTCAAGGCTGCCCCCCAGGCTGGCGAAGGAACCCGCAGGGTAGGCGTCCCGCAGGCCGTGGGCATCGTCGCGGGCCAGGCTGCGATGGAGAATCACCGTGGGATCCACATAGGGATACATGGTGGCCCCGGCCCAACCGGAGTGGTCGAGGCCCAGCAGGTGTCCGAGTTCGTGGGCGCCCACATCCTCCACATCGAAAGCTCCGCCCTGGCCAGAGGTGGTGAAGTTGAATCCCTGGCCGTTGAAGAGGATGTCCGCGTCGGTGATGACGCCGTTCGAGTAGAACCAGACCGGGGTGATGGCCACGGTCCCGGAGCCGGCTGGGAAGAAGTCGGAATCGTTGACCTCGTCGAAGAGGATCATGTGAATGTCGTCGCTGGCCCAATCCGTGCGCGCCATCTGGGATGGATTGGTGTTCTCGACGAGCGCAGCGGTCGTACCGCTGACGTCATTCCAGGAACGAATGGCCGAGCGCAGGGCCGGGAGATGCTCTCCGGCGACCAGGTTGTCGGAACCGTTCGATTGAATGACAACGCCGATGTTGCCCGGGCTGGACCAGCGCAGGGCGCTGCCGCTGCTGGGATGGATCAGGCGCACATGGGCCAAGACCGCGCTGGCGCAGGCCAGCAGAATGCTGGCTGCCGCCAGCAGGTGCCGCGGGCGACTCCCCGCCTGGCGGCTGCCTGCCCGCTCAGGTGCGGGTCCGGGCGGCGTCACCGCCCCTCTCCAGCTTCGGGAACAGCGCCGGGTCCGCGCGGCGCGGCCCGGCGCTGGTTCGCCGCGGCCTCGATGCGCGCCATGGTCTCGGCGTAGTCCAGGACGGATCGAGCGTCAGCCGGGCGCGTGCGGCCCGTCCTCGGATCCAGCAGGCTCAACTGGCCCTGGTCCCGCTCAAGGGTGCGAGTTCCATCCAGGGACGTGTGGCGGGTGAAGCGGCCCTGGGCGAGTCCAACGGGCACGCGCAGGCCGCCGCGCCCCGCTTCCGAGAGCAGCAGGACGAGGTCCTCGCCCGATGACAGGCGCGGCATGCCGGGCAGCACCAGGCCGCTGCCGTCCGGGCGCAGGCCCCCGGGCAGGCGCAGAATGCGCGTGCCCTCGTGCTCGCCCCAGAGCGTGCGCTCCACGGTCAGCAGGTAGTCGGTTTCCGGGCGGCCACTTTCCCCCAGCACCGGCAGGGCGGAGAGCACGCGGCCCTCGATGATCAGGTCCGAGCGCTCCACCAACTGCTCCAGATCCAGGCGCAGGGCGGTCCCGGCCCGGGAGTTCTCACCCGGCGCCAGCACTCCCATGAGGAGCAGCGTGGCCGCGGCGGAGGCCAGGGCGATGGTGAAGGTGCGGAGGAAGCTCACGGTGGTGCTGTGGCGCGGTGGGAAGGGGCCGCTGGCCGGGTGCGCATCCCCAGGGGTTAGTAATGCGCATTAACGACCACCGCCTCATCGACGGCTGCAAGGCCCATTCTTGAGGCCCTCAATCTGGAAGTCGCATATCTGATATGGCGTCTTTTGGCAGCCTGGGGCGGGCTGAAGGGGCACTGGAGGCCGTGGGGGCCCAGCAACCGGCGATACGCCTGGCGCGAGGCCTTCACCACCAGCAGAAGATGCCCCCTGGAGGCCGCAAATACGGGCCAGGAGCTCGGTTTCGGGCTAGTATTCAAACGAGTACCAATCCCCCCATGAATCCCAGTCGCCTGCTAAGGAACATGTGCCTGCGCCACGGTGTCCCGCCGGGCGATGTGCGCTCCCTGATTCCGGTCATCCAGAAGGCCCTGGATGCCCCGGCCTGGGTGCGGGACCGCATCCTGACCATCGTGGAGGGCAACCTGGCCGAGCGTTCCGCCGGAGAGGCGGACGAGGAAGCCCTGGCCCAGGACCTGGATCGGGAGCTGCTCTACGCGGTGGCCGCCATGCTCCACGGCTGGGACCCCGGCGACGGGTTG
The DNA here is from genome assembly GCA_036011365.1 of Planctomycetota bacterium. Classification (GTDB taxonomy): domain Bacteria; phylum Planctomycetota; class UBA1135; order UBA1135. The sequence continues at coordinate 11,469 of DASCNH010000014.1, forward strand.
GAGGAGCTCTACCGCGATCTGGGCGAGCCCCCGGCGGCCTAGGCGTCCGCCTGCATCACCAGCGGTGACCCAGGGCACGCGAGCGGCGCTTGCGCCCTCGCCGGCTTCCCCGGTGTCAATTGTGGGGGCTAGTCCCTCTCGAGCTGCTCGTGAAGTTCTCGCAGTCGGTGGTGGAGTCTCTCAATGCGCTTCTCCAGCTCGCCGGCATGGTGCTCCATGTTCCCGTGGATATCCGCCAGGCGCTCTTCGAACTCCTCATGGAAGCTGTCCAGGCGCCCGTGCACGCGCTCCATGAGCCCCCGGACGTGCTGCTCCAGCTCGCCGCTGCCGTCGCGCCACAGGTCGCCATGGTCTTCGCCCTCACCGCCGCCGTGCCCGCGCTGCTCGCCGTGCCCGCGTTGATCGCCGTCTCCGCGCTGCTCGCCGTGCCCGCGCTGCTCGCCGTGCCCGCGTTGATCACCGTGCCCACGCTGATCGCCGTGCCCACGCTGATCGCCGTGCCCACGCTGATCGCCGTGCCCACGCTGATCGCCGTCTCTACGCTGATCGCCGTGTCCACCCTGCTCGCCGTCTCCGCGCTGCTCGCCGTGCCCACGCTGCTCGCCGTGCCCGCGCTGCTCGCCGTCTCCACGTTGCTCGCCGTGCCCGCATTGATCGCCGTCTCCGCGCTGATCGC
>DASCNH010000015.1:0-17941 GCA_036011365.1 Planctomycetota bacterium
CGCAGGACACGCTCCTCACCCAATGGTGGAAGTTCGAGGTCGCAACGGGTGATGCCATGGGAGACCTCGACGACCCGGTGGACGCTGATCGGTGAACCCCATTCCCTGCTGACACCCACGGCGTAGTGTCCCGCAGTGAGGTCCATGAAGAGAAACTCACTATTCCTGTACAGGTAGACGGTCTGCTCGGAATGACGCAGGCGATTGAGGTCCACCTGCTCACCCTCCTCCAGGGCCATCAGCATCACACGCGGCGCGCTGTTGCCACTGCGTGATCCCAGTTCGGTGAGTACGCCCCGGATTCCGGGCTTGGAGAGCAGTTCGAGTACTAGTGGTTCCGAGGGGCTCCCAGGGTTGACGACGAGATGCCTGGATTCTGAGCGCGCTTCGGCCAATACGGCCTGCCGTGGTGCCGCTTCCCCGGCTGGGGAGCCATAGGCTTTCAGGTGGACTGTTCCCGCGGGCAGGCGCATGGTCGTCTCAGTGGGCGACCAGGAGAACTCGCTACGGCCCTGGCCGAAGAGTTCCTGGCTCCACTCCGCGTCGGAGATAATCGGCTGGTCTGAGCAGCGAATGATGGCGCCGATTGCCGGTGTGCCGTCTCCGTGGCGTACGCTGACGGGAACCTCAATAATAGGCTTGGCGAGGAACTCCAGTTCCTCGCCCGGCCTGGCTACGACCATCCAGGTCCCCTGGGATGTGGAAATGATCATGTAGCCGCTGCGTTCCAATCGGAGGGTGTGTGCCACGTGCGCCAGGTTCTCCAGATAGAAGCTGCCCGTCGCGTCCGTGTGCGTTTCAAAGGTGCGCAACTCTTGCCGGGTGAAATCCTTCGCTGCAGAACGCAGGCTGGCTTCCACAGTATGTGCCCGCGGCGCGGCGCCCACATCGCTGGCCTTGCGCAACAGGCGAGCCCCGTCCTGGGCCAGTGCACGTACCCGCACATTGGCGACGCCGACACCGGCTTGGTCGCGCACCAGGCCCTTGATAACTCCATCGCCCCTGGGCCGCGTACTCTCTCTTGGAACTGTCTGGGCCAGGACCGCGGCAATGCGCCCGTCGGAGATCGCCACTGGTGTGGCGGAGGATATACCGGCCTGCTGGGTCTGGGTGGACTCTGTCGCAGGCACCGACAGTTCAGATTCCCTTGTGATCAACCGAGACGGTATCGGATCCTCGCTGCTGAGCATGGGAGCGCCGCCGGAAGAAGCGTAAAAAAACAACATCGAACACAGTCCGGTGCCGAGGATCAAACCGATGAAAAGTCCGAGTAGTACCTGTTTCATGGCCTTAGTACCTATTTCATGGCCGCGGGCTACTAGATTTTGGACGTGCCAGGCCATTCAGATCCGCCAACCGCCAAGGAATTGGTTCCCGGACCGGTGCGTGCCGGATTGTTCTCCAAAATGGTCTGTGACATGCGGAGGTTAACTAACGGGCGAGAACCCGGATGGCTGGATGTGGACACTCAGCCGTGGAAGCCCCGCCCAGCTTCGGCGTGCTCCAGGAGCAGGGAGCATGGGGCGAAGCGCTCGGGACCGCCTGGGCGGCCGACAATGGCCTGGGAGGTGCACAACTCGCGCAGGCGTGCGGCGACCTCGGCGGTGCCGCGGCTGTCGGCGTAGCGCATCAATCCGCCGGTGAAGGGGGCGAAGCCCGTGCCCATGACAGTGGCCAGGTCCAGTTCCGCCGGGCCGGCGACGACATCTTCCTCCAGGCAACGAGCGCCCTCGGCGACCATGGCGAGCACCAGGCGATCGACAATGGTCTCATCCGTGAGGGTTGGGGCCTCACCGCTGCGCTTGAATACCGGCAGATCCGTGGCCAGGGTGGGACGGGCGGGCTTGCCCTTGCGCTTGCCCTTTTGAACCGTGCCGTGGACATAAAAGCCGAGGCCGGTCTTCTTTCCCAGACGGTCCTGTTTGAGCAGGCCGTCGAGGGCTTTGGTGGGCGTCATGCGTGCACCGTAGGCCTCGTGCAGGGATTCCGCCGCGTGGGCGGCGATGTCAAAGCCGACCTCGTCGAGCAGCAGGAAGGGCCCCATGGGCATACCGAAATCTTCCAGTAGGCGGTCAACCCCGGCCGGGTCGGCGCCCTCCTCGAAGAGACGCAGGGCTTCATCCAGGTAAGGACCCAGGATGCGGTTGACCAGGAAGCCGGCCACATCAGCGACGATCACCGGGAACTTGCCCATGCGTACTGCCAGGTTGGCCACGGCTCGCACCACACTCTCGTCAGTGCGGCTGCCACGGATGATCTCCACCAGTGGCATTTTGCGCACGGGGTTGAAGAAGTGCATACCGCAGACACGCTCCGGGTGGGGCAGCCCCTCGGCGATGGCGTCCACCGAGAGGCTCGAGGTGTTGGTGGCCAGGATGGCGTCGTCGGCCAGGCTCTCAGCCAGCTTGCCGAAAACTGCTTGTTTGACTTCTAGACGTTCGGCCACAGCCTCGATAACTATCTGCGAACGGGTCAGACCGGAGCCGTCGCGGGTCACATCCAAGTGATCCAGGGCTTCGTTGGCCTTGTGGCGCGCCAGGCGGCGGCGCTTGAGCTTGGTGCCGATCACCTTGCGATGTTCGAAGAGGGCCGCGTCGAGGGCTTCCGGGGAGAGGTCGCTGAGGCGCGTAGTGACGCCCTTCTCGGCCAGCAGGGAAGCCACCGCGCCACCCATGACTCCGGCACCGATGACCGCCGCGCGGTCGATGTGGGGGGCGGCCTCGCCGTCCGGGCCGCGGCCCAGGCGCTTGGCGGCCTCGGTGCCCTTGAAGATCGAGATCAGGCTCTTGCAGACGCTGCCGGTGGCCAGGCGCGCGGTGGCCTCGATCTCGGCGCGCAGGCTCTTCTTGATGGCAGTGCGCGGGGAACGCACCAGGATGTCCAGGGCTTCCAGGGGCGCGGGATACTTGCCCTTGGTGCGCTTCATGATGCCTTCGCGCCCTTTGTTGGCGATGATTGAGGTCATCAACGGGTTGCGATCGACCAACAGCCCTGCCAGGCCGCGACCCCTGCGCTTGCAGGAACGCTTGCCCGTGGCGATCTCGCTGGCGATGCGCACCAGGTACTCGGGCTTGGTCAAGCGGTCGACCATGCCGCGCTTGTAGGCCGCCTTGGCTGGAAACAGGCGACCGGTCAGGATGGCTTCGGCGGCGGCGGGCACGCCGATGCGTCGGGGCAGGCGTGTGGTGCCGCCCCAGGCCGGCAGGATGCCGAGCTGGGTTTCGGGCAGGCCGAGGCGCGTCTTAGGGTCCTCAGCCGCAACGATGTAGTCACAGGCCAGGCCCAGTTCATAGGCGCCGCCGGGAACCGGACCACCGACGGCGGCCACGGTGGTGACCCTCGAGAGGTTGGCGATGCGTTGGAAGACCTGCTGTCCCAGGGCAACAACGCGCTCCACCAAGGCCGCGTCATCAGCGGTCTCGATGGCGTCGATGTCGGCGCCGGCGGCGAAGGAGAGGGGCTCGCGGCCAGTGATGACCAGGCCCGTCAGGCCCTTTTCCGCATCCACATGGTCGAGGGCCAGATCCAGGTCGCGCATCAGCGGCAGGTCGAGCACCGCCATAGAGCGATGGGGCGGGTCCAAGGTCAGCACCATCAGATCCGGCGCAGGGCGCGCGATACCGATGCAGGAAGCGGGACGCGGGGCGTCTTCGGGTATCGGAATGCCTTCGAGATTAATCACGCTGCTACCCTTTCCAGGATCACCGCGCCGCCCTGTCCTCCGCCGATGCAGAGGGATGCCAGGCCGAGTTCGCAGTCCTGTTCGATCATTTCGTGTGCCGTGGTTAGAAGTAGACGCGCGCCGGTGCAGCCAACCGGGTGGCCGAGGGCGATGGCGCCGCCGTTGATGTTCAGTTTTCCAGGGTCGACGGTCCCCACTGCGCCTGAGCGTCCCAGGTACTTGGTTGCGAAGGCGTCGCTTTCAAAGGCCGCCTGGCAGGCTAGTACCTGGGCGGCGAAGGCCTCATTGATTTCGACCACGCCCATGTCGTCCAGGCGGCAGTCGGCGCGTTCGAGGGCGATGTCCGAGGCGAACACGGGGCCGAGGCCCATGCGCGCGGGGTCGAGGCCCGCCCAGGCCGTGGAGCGAATGCGCGCCAGGGGCGTGAGGCCCAGTTCGCGGGCGCGCTCCTCGGTGGTGATCAAGAGGCCGCAGGCGCCGTCGGTAATACCACAGGCATTGCCCACGGTGACGATGCCGTCGGGCTTTTCGAAATACGGTTTGAGCTTGCCCAGGGCCTGCAGCGTCTGGTCGTCGCGGATCCCGTCGTCGTGTTCCATGGAGCCGCTGCCGCGGCGCGCGCCCTGGGGCAGGTGCGGTACGATTTCCCGAGCGAAACGGCCCGCGTCCCGGGCATCCCGGGCTCGGTGGTGACTCTGCAGGGCGAAGGCGTCGCAGGCGTCTCGTGTCAATCCGAAGTCCCGGGCGACGAGCTCGGCTGTGCTGCCCATGATGAGCCCCGTCATGGGGTCGGTCAGGCCTTCGATGAGGGAGACGCGCGGTGCCAGGAACGACGGGCGAAAGGATGACATGACACCCAGGCGCGCGGGCAGGCTGCGCGCTCCCATCAGCTTGGCGAACATGGCGGTCATCTTGCGCCCCACGATCAGGGGGTAGGCGCTCATGACCTCGACTCCCAGGCACAGGTAGGCGCTGCCGCGACCCGCCTGGATTTCAGCCACGGCGGAGGTCACCGCCTCCATTCCGCTGGCGCAGTTGCGCGCCACCGTGCGCGCCGGAACCGGCCAGGGCACGCCGGCGCGCAGGCCGATCACGCGGCCGATGTTGGCTTGGTCATGGGGAGCGCCGACGCAGCCGACGATGACCTCATCGAGGTCCGCCGGGTCGAGGTTGGCGCGGGCGATCAACTCGCGGGCCACCCGGGCACCGAGGTGTCCCGCGTCCTCCTGGGCAAAGGCCACGCCGGCCCGGGCCTGGGGGGAGCGGATGCCGGCGGCGATGACGATCGAGGTGGGTGAAATGGGGGTCTGGACCATGATTGGGGCTGGGCCGCATTTAGTAAGAAGGAAGGCTGGAAGGCCACCGGGCGCAGCATGGTAGCGGTGGGATGCCACAATTCGATGCCCGTGTCGGGAGTTCCCCCGCGGCCAGCGCCGACTTCGCCCTCGACCTCGCCCGGCGCTGTCGGCGCTCACCGTTCAGATCGCGACGGATTGGGATCTTCCCGGGAGTTGCCATGGACTTGGACCAGCGAGAATCATCCAATAGGGGTCGCCCTTCGTGGATTCCATCGGTAGGCCGCTCCCCGGCGAGCGGACCGCGGTATGCGGCGGGCGACACGCGGGATGGCATACCAACGGTAGGTATGTTTCACGACTGACCACAACAAACGCCTCGAAAAGCCACTGGCCTTGCCCCAGCATCACAACCACTCCTCCCGCCTACGCCTGCCCTCCGAGCGCGGCGCTCGGCGACCGCGTACCGTACTCGTCCTGGGTGGCGGCGGCATGCGCGGTATGGCCCACGTCGGCGTCCTGAAAGCCCTGCGCACCCTGGGCATCCAGTTCGATGCCATCATCGGCACCAGCATCGGTTCCTTGGTCGGCACCATGGCGGCCGCGGGCATGTCCATCGAGGAGATGGAGCGCACGATTACCTCGGTGCAGAAGGGGGACTACTTCAAACTCAATGTGGTCAAGTTCCTGCTCAAGGGAGTGCGTGCCCCGAGCATGTACAGCGGCGAGACCTTTCGCGCACGCCTGGCGGAGATCCTGCCCAGCGGTTCCTTCGATTGTCTGCGCCTGCCCTTCTTCTGCAACTCCGTGCGCCTGGAGACCGGCGGCAGCGTCTTCTGGGGAACGCCGGGTTTCGACGATGTCTCCCTGGTGGACGCGGTCTACTCCTCCTGCGCCCTGCCGGGCATCTTCGAGCCCTACCAGCGCGATGGCTACAACTACATGGACGGGGGCATCGTCGATTCGGTGCCCCTGCGTTTCGCCAAGACCCTGGCGCCGGATCTGATTATCGCCGTGGACCTGACGGTCAAGGCGACCTTCAAGACGCCCAACTACAAGCGCCGTGTGGTCGGCACGCTCTATCGGGCCTTTGAGATCGCCGAAGAGGTGATCGTCGAGAACCAGCTCCACATGCATGCGGACAGCAAGGTGGCCCTGATTCAGCCCAAGGTTGGCCACCTGTCGCGCTTTGACTTCAACGAGGTACGCGAGGTCATCACCCTGGGCGAGGAGGAAGCCCTGCGCGTCCTCACCAGCCACGCCTCGACCAGAAACCTGGTGCAGCCGGTGGTCATTCCGGGTCTTTCCTGTCCGGTTACGCCCCGGGACTACGTGACCCTCGATGTCGATCCTGAGCTGTGCGTGGGTTGCGGTCTGTGTGAGATGGTCTGCGAGACCGACGGCTTCTGGGCCCAGGGCGAGCAGGCCACCGTACGCAAGCTGACCAACTACGAGTGCACCCGCGACCACGCGTGCTCGCGCAACTGTCCCACCAACGCCATCCGCCTCGGCAACTTGTGATGGCCAATCCCGGCGGACACGAAGAGTTCGTACCACTCGGCTCAGGGGCAACTCCAAGCGCGCCCAGCGCGTCGGCCGACCAGGATCTACCGCCCTTGCGCCCGCGGGGCATCGGCGAAATACTCGACCTGGCCTTCGAGATCCTGCGGCGCCGCCCACTGGCCTGCTTCGGGGTCTCCTTTGCCCTGTGGTTACCGGCGCGCCTCTTGCGCACCTGGTACAATACAGAGTTCGGCTTGGCACCGCCGGATGATGTGCTGGGGATCCTGGCCTTCTCCGGCGTCGGCATGCTCATGCCGATTCTGATTCCACTGATCGTCGCCGCCGCCTTGGCGCACGTGACCTACGCCACGATTCAGGGACAAGGCGCCCGGCGCGCCACGACCTTCGCAGTCCTGCGCCCGGTTCTCTTCCTGCGCCTGATGTTGGTCATCTTCCTGGTTTTCGTTCTCACGGGCATCGGCACGCTGGCCTGCATTCTGCCCGGTGTCTACCTGGCCTGGCGCCTCTCCACGGCCACCACCGCCCTGGTGATTGAAGGCCTGGCACCCATGGAATCTGTCAAGCGCAGCTTCGCCCTGACCCGGGGCACCTTCCTGCGCTGGCTTGGCTTGTTCTTCGTCCAGCAGTGCCTGCTGTTGCCCTTCTCAGGACCCGTGGCTGTCCTCGACGACCCGATGCTGCGCTCCGAAGTCCTGTCCCAAGTCGCCCTCTCGCCGCCGGCCCTGGAGGTCCTCTCCCTGTGCCTCTCCACCTTCTTCCTCTCCCTGGCCTCGGCCTTTGCGGGCCTGGTCATGGCGGTCTACTACCTGGATTGCCGGGTGCGTGCGGATGGCTTTGACCTGGACATGGCCCTCGAACGACTGCGGCGGACACACGCCACTCCATGACCACCCGCTGGCTCCCGTTGACGGTTTCAGCGGCCGCCGGTGGGGGGGGCGGGAACCTCAGCCGAGTGACGGCCCAGGGGGCGGAGCAGGCCTCCAGCTTGCCCCTGGACCGGGAACGCGTTTCCACCACGCTGCATGAAATCCTGACCCGCGAAGGCATTCCCGAACCGGCACCCAACACCTGGCTCCAGGATTGGCTGACGGAGTTGTTCTCCGTGCCCCCGAGCACGGCGGAGGTCATCGGTAATGTGGCCCTGGGTCTGGCCGTGGCATTGTTGCTCGCGGCCCTGGTGCTCGTCGTGCTGCGGGTCCGACGCCGGGACCTGGCCCCCGGGGAGGTGGACCAGCGGGATGAATCAGCGCCGGAGGAGTTCCGCGATCATGTGGCCGAGTTGCGCCAACGGGCGCGCCGGGCGGAGGAGCGCGGCGAATGGGCGCTGGCCCTACGCCTGGAGTTCTTTGCCCTGGCCTTGGGTCTGGGTGAATGCGGGGCCCTCGATTACCGCGAGGCCTGGACCAACCGGGAGCTCCTGGAACGCGGTCACCCGCGCCCGGCCGTGCGTGCCACGCTGCTGCCAATCCTCGGCGACCTGGACGCCAAGACATTTGGCGACGCCGCCTGTGGTGAGGCCGACGTGCGCCGGTTTGCGGAGCTCACGGACGAACTCTTGGCCCAGGGCGGGGCATGAGCGGCGCGACGACGGGTGGCTCCGGCAAGCTAGACCGCCTGGTGGGGGCGGGGGTGGTTCTGGTATTGGTGGTGACGGCCATTTATATCGGTGGTGCCACGCCGGTGGATGATGATGCCAGCGCCCGCAACTCCCACGAGCGCGGCCGCCGTGGCGTCCTGCGCCTCTTCCAAGAGCTGGGTTTCAGCGCCCGCGTTTTCGACGGAGCGCCGGGTGCCTTGCCCGGGGAGCGCAGCTTGCTTTGGATGCCCCAGGTCCCCGCCTTCGCCGGAAGCGGAAGCCTCGACCAAGGGGAGACGGTGGACGAGGAGCAGGCGGATGATGAGGGGCCTGAGGGGGCAGTGGCTTCCGAGTTGGACCCCGGAACTCCGCCGGGGGCGGTTTCGGTTCTAGGGCACCTGCACCGCCCCAAGCGCTATGGCGATTACCTGCAGGCCGGTGGCTCGCTCGTGATTGCCGATGGGAAAGATGCGCGCCGCTTCCTGGGCGAAGGCCTGGCCCTCACGCCTGTGCCGGCCCTCACGCCACCGGCCACGGCGTCCTCCCGGGGGCAGACACTGCGCGCAAGCCTGCCCTCAGGCGAAGTGCTGTCCCTGGCGAGCGAAGGCTGGGCCAGCCGGAGTGCGGCGCCCTCCGGGCCGGGAGGTGCTGGCTGGCAACCCTGGTTGACGGCGGAGGACGGCACGCCCCTGATCCTGCGCCTTCCGGTGCCATCCTCTGACGCGGCCCTCTCCAACGGTTCGGTCTTCCTGCTGGGCAGCGCCGCCTGGTTGGCCAACGATTCCATCGGCCGGGAGGAGCACGGGCTGCTGGCCGTGCGCCTGGCGGAGGCGGCGGTCGGCGCTGCCCCGGCCACCATCCTCTTCGACGAATACGCCCTCGGCGGCTGGCGCCCGCGGAGCAAGGGCTCCCTGGCCTTCGCCCCGGCGTCCCGCGCCCTGACCCTGGCGCTGCTAGCGGCCCTCGCCATCTTTGTCTGGCGCCTGGCCTGGCCCCGGGAGTTTCCCCGGGACCCGAAGCCCCTGGACACCATCTCACCCCTGGCCCGCGCCCGGGCCCAGGCCGCGCTCCTGGAACGCGCCGGCCGACTGGACCTGTTGGCGCCCCATGCCCAGGCCACCGATGACCTCAGCGGCCCGCGCTGACTTGGTACTGTGCCGTCGGCAACCGCGTTTCCTATCCTCTGAAATCCATGAATGAAACTCCTGTAGTGATGAGTGGCGTGAACTCTGATTCCCCCGTGGCGACTCTCGGTGCCGATTTGCGCGGCGCAGTGGCGCGCGGCGTGGTGGGCCTTGGCGAGGAGGTCAACCTCTGTCTGGCCGCCGTGTTGGCCGGCGGGCATGTGCTCCTGGAGGGTCCGCCGGGCGTGGCCAAGACGCTCCTGGTGCGCACCCTGGCCCGGGCCCTGGGGGGCAGTTGGGGGCGCGTGCAGTTCACGCCGGATCTGATGCCCGCGGATGTCACCGGCACCAGCGTGTTCCGCCCGAACGACGGGGACTTCACCTTCCGCCCGGGGCCGCTCTTCGCCAACTTCCTGCTCTGTGATGAGATCAATCGCGCACCGGCCAAAACCCAGGCGGCTCTGCTCGAAGCCATGCAGGAAGGCACGGTCACCGTGGATGGCGAACGCCACCCTCTGCCCGAGCCCTTCATCGTCTTTGCCACCATGAATCCCCTTGAGCACGAGGGCACCTATCCCCTGCCGGAAGCCCAGCTCGACCGCTTCCTGTTCAAGCTGCGCATCGGCTATCCGGAAGCGGACGTGGAGGCGCGCCTCTTGTCTGAGGTTCACCGCCGCAGTCCCAAGGCGCGCCCGGCGGACCTCGGCGTGGAGGCGATCACTGACCCGGCGAGTCTGCTCGAACATTCGGAGAGCGTCCGCGCCGCCACGGTGCGCGAGGATCTCTTCGAATACCTGGTACGCCTCCTGGCGGCCACCCGTCGGGATCCGGCTCTGGTGCTGGGGGCCAGTCCCCGGGCCGGTGTCATGGTGCTCCAGGGAGCCAAGGCCTTGGCCGCTCTGGAGGGCCGCGATTTCGTCACACCGGATGACCTGAAGGCCGTCTTCCTGCCGGCCATGCGTCACCGGGTGCTGCTAGATCCGGCGGAGGAAATCGAGGGCACCGAGACCGATACCGTGCTGGGGGCCATCTTGGATCGAGAAGAGGTTCCACGCTGATCCCGACCCTGCGCCTGCAGCGCCTGACCATGGCGCTGGTCCTGCTGGCCGGCCTGGCGCCGGTCTGCGCCACCCTGGACGTTTTTCCCCCGGCGCGCACCCTCGGCGACTGGGTGCTCGGCCTGATGGGGCTGCTGGCCCTGGCCGCCTTGGTCGATTGGTTGCGGACGCCGCGCCCGCAGGAGTTGGCTCCGGCTCGTAGCGTGCCGGCCACCGTGGGCCTCTCCCGGGAACTGGTGCGCCGCCTGCGTATCGGTGGAGTCCGGGACAGGGGGGAGCGTCCCGCGGACGGGACCGAGGAAGGCTACTCCCCGGCGTCCCGCCGCACCCCGGGCGTCGGCCTCCTCTTCGAGGTGCGCGAGGAGTTCCCGGCCTCCTTCGCCGTCGTTGCCCGCACGGGCCTGCCCGTCGCCGGGGCATCGGAAGCCACCCGGGAGCCAGCTTCAACCTGTAGCTTGCCGCCCGCCGCCGGCGATCCCACCGGCGGACCTGATCGCGTGGTGCTGTCCGCGGAGCAGCCCGTGATCGTCAGCCGCACATATCGCCCCAGTCTGCGGGGCGTGCACGCCCTGGGCAGCCTGCGCCTGCGCCTGCGCGGGCCCTGGGGGCTGATCTGGCGCCAGGCTCATATCCGCGCCCGCCAGGAGGTGGCCGTGGAGCCGGCACTGGCCGGTCTCAAACGCGCCCTGGCCCTGGCGGCCAGCGAGCGTTGGCATGACTTGGGCGTGCGTCGGCTGCGTCGCCGTGGCGGTCTGACCGAGTTCGAGTCCCTGCGAGAGTACGTGCGCGGGGACGATGTGCGCTTGGTGGATTGGAAGGGCTTTGCGCGCCACGGCCGGCCCCTGGTACGCGAGTACCAGGAGGAGCGCGGTCAGGAGCTGATCATAGCCATCGATTGTGGGCGCCGCATGGGGGCCAGCACGGCGGGCGCTGAGAGCGGTGCTGGAGCGGACGAGGCAACGGGGGGGCTACGCGGGTGGAGCAAACTCGACCACGCCCTGGACGCGGCCCTGGAGCTGGCCGCCGTCGCTCTCCAGGGCGGAGATCGCGTGGGTATGGTGGCGTTCGATCATCGCCTGCGGTCCTTTGTGCCCACGGGGCGTGGCGCGCCCCACCTCGCAAACCTGAAGGAGGCCGTCTTCGACCTGCTGCCCTCCGGCAGCGAATCGGACCTGGGCCGGGTCCTGCGTGAAATCGCCGTGCGGCACCCGCGCCGGGCCATGGTGATCCTGTTGACCGACGTGGCGGATCCCCTCAGCGTGCCGGAACAGGTGCGGGACCTGGCCGCCGCCTCCCGGCGCCATCGTATTCTCTTCGCCGCCTTGGATGATCCCAGCCTGCGGCGGGCGGCGGAGGGTAGTGTCGCCCTGGACCTGGCGCCCGACCAGTTGGCCTCCGTGGGCGCCGCGGCGCGGGCCATGGCCGCCGAGCGCCGGGACGGTCTGCGGGAGATCGCGCGCTCCGGTGTGCGCGTCTTGAATTCCCTGCCGGCGGAATCTGCGGCGCCGGTGCTCAGCGCCTGGCTGGACGCCCGCCGAGCGTGATCCACAGGCCGAGGGCCAGGGCACTGGTGACGGCCACCGCCAAGCGTACACCGTGGGGGGCGTGGGGGCTGATGAAGCCCTCGATCAGGCCGGCACAGAATAGCAGCGGGAAGGCCGGTGCCAGGAGCGCCCAGGCCCGGCGGCTCTCCCGGGACATGGCCTCCCGCCGCGACCAGGGACCGGGAGCAATCCAGGAACGCACCAGGACCAGCCCGGCGCTGCCCGAGAGGATGATGGCCTGCAGCTCGAGGGTGCCGTGGCACCAGAGGATCGAGGAGATGGCCCCGGCCTGGTCCCAGTGACCGGCGACGGCCGTGTAGGTGCCCAGCATCAGGCCGTTGGTGGCCAGCACGTAGAGGTAGAGCGGCGGCAACAGGGCGGCGCCGAAGAAGAGCACGCAGACCGCCATGTTGTGGGCCATGATCCAACCGGCGGTGGAGGGAGACTCTCCCAGGCCAAAGGTGAAGTTGCCGCGGAAGGGGGCTCCTTCCCGGGTGGCCATGAGCTGGGAAATCTCAGTGTCCACGAAGCTCGGATCGAACAGGCTGTAGGCCAGGGACAGGTCCTCCATGACGAGCCAGCCGGCGAGCAGGGAGATGCCGTAGAAGAAAACCACCGAGCCCAGCAAGAGGCGCCACTCGCTGCGAATGGCCCGCGGGGAGGATATCAGGAGGAAGTCCAGGGCCCGCCTAACCAAGGGTCGGTTGCTGCGTTCCAGGTCCCGGTAGAGGAGCTCGTGGGTTCGCAGGATCAGAGGCCGCAGTCTTGCTCGCAGGGCCACAGCGCTCTGGTCAGACTCCAGGCGCGCGTAAAGCGAGGAAGCGAAGCGGTACAGGCGCGGCAACTCCAGCAGCTCATCCGGCTCCAGACGCCGCAGCCCGCCGCGGCCCCCCCTTCCCAGCCGTCCCAGGATTTCCTCCAAGCGCGTGACGCGGGTTCGCTGGCCTACTGTTGTCTCGTCCTTGGACACCCCTCGAGGCTAGCGTGGAGACGAGACGGGGGCCAGGAACATTCCTTCTGCCGGTGGATGGGGCTATCCTAGCCCAGTGCCCACACTGACCATCACCACGCCCGAGGGCCTGCATCTAAAGCAGGAGATCGCGGGAGCCGGCTCACGCTATGTGGCCGCCCTGTTGGACGGCATCTTGCTCGGCCTGCTCTGGCTCCTGATGCTCCTGGGAGCCATGGGCCTGGCGGAGCTAGACCCCACCGGCGTCGGGCGCTTTGCCGCTGGCCTGGCAACCGGTGGCATCCTTCTGATCGCGGTGGCCTACCAGTTTGTCTTCGCCGGGCTGTGGAATGGTCAGACTCCTGGCAAGCGCGCCCTGCGCCTGCGCATCAAGTCCGCGGACGGTCACCCGGCCAGCAAGTTCCAACTGCTCATGCGCTCCCTGCTCTGGGTGGTGGATGTGCTCGTGCTGGTGCCGGTTTCCGTTGGCCTCTACCTGATTGTCCTGACGCCCCGCCACCAACGCCTGGGTGATCTGGCAGCTGGCACCCTGGTCCTTCGGGATCCGCCGGAGGAAGCCCCGCGGGAACCCTATGAAGACGAAACCTGGGAGAGCTTGTCCCCACGCCTGCTGCCCCTGACTCCGGCCTTGACGCGCCGCTTGACGCGCTCTGACCGGGAGTTTTTGCGCGAGTTGCTCACGCGCCGGGGTGTCGCCGATGACAAGCGCACCGAGCTCATGGAAGCGGCTTGCCAGCACTACCGTGAACACCTTTTCCTGGCGGATTCGGTCTCCGTGCGGGACTCGCTCAAGGAGCTCTACCTTTTCCTGCGCGAGTTTCCGCCGACGAGCTAGGGACCCGCTGTCATGAGGGAGGCGCCTGATCCCCGTCGGAGCGCTTTCTGCGCAGGGGGCCACGCAGGTTTTCCATGTGGCGCAGTTCCTCGTCGCTGAAGCCGGCGGAGGATGCGGGCGGCGGTCCGTCGAGTTCGTCGGGCCGGAGCTGGTCCGGATGGGGCTGGCTGTCCGGGGCGTGGCCCCGAGGGCGCCAGCGCACGCGCGCATTGCCCGTGGCCTGGCCGCGGAAGAAGGGGTTGCCGGTGAAGGGCGAACCACCGGGTTTTTGCCCGGTGGGGCCCGGTGGAGCGTTGGGATCAAAGCCAGGTCCGGCCTGCCCGGCGCCGGGGGCCGGGGGACGCCGGCCGAAGAGGTTGCCAAAGGGGAACAGGCCGTGGCGGACGCGCACGGCCATCAGCTCCTGGCCGCCGACCCACCAGAGCCAGATACCAACGATGGGCAGCATGCAGTGGCCGAGGGCGATGCCGCCGATGACCATGGCCAGGGCGAAGAAGCGGCCGACGCGCACGGCCCGGGCGGTGGCCTCGACCCAGTTGCCCCGGCGGCCGAGGAAGGCGCGCAGGATGCGGCCGCCATCCATGGGGAAGGCCGGGACCAGGTTGAAGAGGCCCAGGGCCAGGTTGATCCAGATGAAGAGGCCGAGCAGGGCCGGCAGGAGCGGCGCCCCGCCGGCGGTGCCAGGGATGGACAGATCCGGGGCCGCACCGCTGGTCAGCAGGAAGAGGGGCGCCGCCAGGCCCGCCAGCAGGAAGTTGACCGCGGGCCCCGCGATGGCGATCAGGGCTTCAGTGCGCGCGTTTTCCGGGATCTCGCTCATGCGCGCCATGCCGCCCAGGGGCCAGAAGGTGATGTCGAGGACGCGGATGCCCAGGGCCTGGGCTACCAGGCTGTGGCCCAACTCGTGCAGGAAGACCAGGCCGAAAAGCAGCAGGATGGTCAGGGCCGACGAGGGCTGCCCGCTGAGCAGGAAGAAGCCCATCATCACCAGGAAGAGCATGTGGACTCTGATCGTGATGCCGAATACGGAGCCGATGCGGATGGAGTCTCTCACGGTGGTCGTTGGGGATGGGGCGTTGCCTGCCTGGAGCGCGCTGGTGGGCGTGGATGGCCTTGGAGTGTGCCGCAGGCCGATCGCGAACCTGTATATATATAGGAAGGGGAGCCCCGGCACAGGGGGCGAGGTGCCAGGGATCACCTACGGTCTGGCAAAGGTCGCTGTTCATGTCTAATCAGGGAATCACCCAGCATCATCAATCCCCCTCCAGCCCCACCGGGCGGCGGGCTCTGCACCTGCGCCTTTTGGATGGGGGAGGTCTGGAATCCCATGAGCTGTGTCCGGGCGCTGGGCCTTGCTCGGTGGAGGGGGCGGAAGTCGTGGATTGGCCCGCCATGGCCTCCTGGGGGGGCACCGCTCTGGGGATGGTATTGCTACACGGCTGGCCGGAAGCGCAGCCGCCGCTGGTGTTGGCGGTGGGGGATGCGGTGCGACGCGGGCTGCCCACAGCCCAGCGCACGGCGATCATGGGGCGTTCGCCGCTCTCCGGCCGCCTGGCCCTGGGGCATGTGGGTGGAGAGCTGGCCTCGCGCCTGGTGTCCGTGTGGGATGCCGTGGCCATCTCTGGGCGTACGCGGGTGCCAGGGGCCGTGCTGGTCATCAACCCGGATGGGAAACCGGGCTTGTTGTCAGTGCCGGAGCTGACGGGGCTCTCGCCGGCGGCCACGGGGCGCCAACTGGAAGAGATCTTCGGCCCCTGCGCCAGCCTGCGCGTGGGGCCGGCGGGAGAGGCGGGCCTGATCGGTGCCAACCTGTGCACCGGTGGAGAGGCGGGGAGTTTCGTGGGCCGTGGCGGCCTGGGGGCTCGCTTCGGAGGCTTGGGCCTGAAGGCCCTGGTCGTCCTGGCCGGCGGCCCGGCAATGGGGATGGCGGCGGGTGAGTCGGCAGCGGCGGGTGGCGATGATTACGGTGGCCCTGGGAACAATCTGGCGCTTGCTCTCAAGGCTTCGCCACGCCTGCGAGCCCGGGCGGATGGGGGAACTCTGGAACTATTCCAGGCCTACGGCGCCCGGGGAGATCTGCGTGGCGCGGGCTACGCTGAGCCGGTGTCGGGGGCCGTGGTGAACCGCCTGGTGAATGAGGTGGAGGCTGCGGGTGGCGAGCGAAGAGGGCAGCGGGGCTGCCACCGCTGCCCGACGCCCTGCGGTTGGACCTTCGAAACCCGTGGCGGGCGCACCACCGCGCACTTCAGCGCCCTCTACGCCCTTGGCTTGAATGTGGGCGAGGAACACTTGGATGGTGCCCTGCGCCTGCTGGCCGTTTGCGATGAGATGGGCCTCGATGCCAAGTCGACGGGGGCCAGTCTGGCGCTCCTGGCCGACGGTGACGGGGAGGCCATGGAGAGGCTGGTGCGGGCTGCGGTGGCCGGCAGCGGCGAAGAGGAGGCGCGCCTGCTGGCCGCCGGTCCGGCGGCCACGGCGCAGGCCCTGGGGTTGGAGGGGGAAGCCCATTTGGTCCGGGGCCAGGCCGGGCGTCCCGAGGGCAATCTGGCGTCAGTGCTCGGACAGTGCGTGGCCGTGGGCGGTGTGGACCCCATGCGCTCCTTCCCATTCCTGGCCACTGATGGGCCGGCGGGAGGCCCGGACGGGGGTGGAGTCCTGGTCCTTGAGGGCGGTGGCGGTGTGCTCGGCGGAGGGGAACTTGATCCCACTCGTCCCGAGGGCAAGGGGCGCCTGGTTTGGTGGCACGAGAACCTGGTCAGCGCCCTGGACATGGTGGGTTTCTGCGCCTTTTCCGGAGCGGGCCTCCTGGCGGATCGCGCGGCCACCTTGGACACTCTGGCCGGTTGGATACTGCCCGCGGCTTTGGGCGGGGAAGTCGCCGGCCCGTGGCAGGGCGTTGGGCCGGCGCGGCGCCTGCTGGCGGCGGGGGCCTCGGTGGTCCTGCTGGGGCGCCTGTTGGATCGGCGCTGGGGGCATTCAGAGGCCGAGGCGCGGCCGGCCTGGGCCGCGCACCTCTTGGATCAGCCGGGAATGCTGGACGAGTATCGAGCCCTGCGCCGCTGGGGAGGCGCAGGTCCGGAGAGGGGCCTGTCGGCGGACCTGGGCACGGAGGGTGTGCTCGGCGGGGCACTGGCAGGGCCCGGGGGAGTGGCGGAGCGATGGGGGGCGCCCCCGGTGGGGGAAGCGCGCCAGGGCTCAGTTCGCCTGCGCGCCACGGGCATCCTGGGCCTGGCCCTGGGGCGGGATACGCGGGTCGCTGCCCTGCTTCCGGTCACTGCCACCGGTTTCCTGAGGGAAATAGCCGCCTCGCGCCCGGCCGCCGCGTCCCTCTTGCTGCGGGCCGGCCAGCCCCTGCCGGCGATCTACCGTGCCGGTCGGCGCCTGGGCCCGTCCAGCCCCATAGAAACGGGGGACACCCTGGATCTCGTCCTGGCCGTCAGCGGAGGCTGAAGAAAACATGGCCGGGTGAAAAATCCGCGGCACAACCAAGTGGTCGCGGGCGGTGCTGTGGCGTACCTTTCCGTGCCGTGTATCCGATCCTAATCATCAAGACTGCGGCCTTGGGCGATGTGCTGCGCACGACCTCAATCCTGCCCGGCCTGCATGAGGCCCATCCGGCCTCGGAGATAACCTGGCTGGTGGCCGAGGGGGCGGAGGATCTGGTGCGCCTGCAGCCGCTGGTGGATCGCGTGGTCACCGTGGATTTGGATTCACCCGAGGGCCTGACACGCGTAATGGTCGAGCTGGGCCGCACAAGCTGGAAGTGGATTATCTCCCTGGACGAGGAGGAGAGCCTCTGCCGCCTGGCCAGTTCCCTGGCGACGGAAAGGTTGACCGGGGCCTGCCTTGAGACCGGAGAAGACGGTTCCGAGCGGGCGGGCTACACCCTGGATTCGGCAGCCTGGTTCGACATGGGGTTGACCTCGCGCCTTGGCAAGGAAGAGGCTGACCGTCTCAAGCGCGGGAACTCCCAATCCCATGCGACGATCTTCTCCGAGATGCTTGGCATCAACGAGGATCAGCCCAGTCTGCGCATCCCCGGGGCGGCCTTCGAGGCGGCACAGATCTGGGGCACCCGCCATGGCTTGGATGGCAGCGTGACAACCATCGGCATCAACACCGGTGCGGGTGGACGCTGGAAGACCAAGGGCCTGGGCGAGGGGCGCACGACCGAGTTGATAGAGTTCCTGCACCGGGAGTTGGAGGGCGAAGTGAAGTTCGTGCTGCTTGGGGGACCGGCGGAGGCGGAGCGCAATCGTCGCATCATGGCCGCCTTTGGAGAGGACTCCGATAGCGAGGCCATCGTCCTCGATGCGGGCACGGACAACGATCA
>DASCNH010000016.1:0-3311 GCA_036011365.1 Planctomycetota bacterium
CACCGATAGCGACCGGGACGACTACCGTAAGAAGCGAGCAGAGGCTGGCATGACCTGGTACAACTCCTGGCAGGGTGGCGGCGGAGGGCCGCTCTGCGAGGAGTACAGGGCGCGCGCCTTCCCGACCATGCTGGTACTCGATGCCCAGGGCATCATCCGCTACCGGGGCCACAGCGGCCAGGAGGCGGAGGAGGTCGCCGAGGAGCTTCTGGCTGAAATGAAGTAGACCGGTCCCGGCTAGCCCCGCCGCAGGCGTCGGATCAGGCCGCGCAGGCCACGCGCCGGAGCGGGCCTGGGCAGGTCCAGCTCGAGGGAGAGGGCTCCATTCCTGATGGTTGCGAGCTCAGCTTCGGAGAGTTTCATGTCTCCTGCGGCGGCATTCTCCCGGGCTTGCTCCGCATCACGCGCCCCGGCCAGGGCTGCCGTGACGCCGGGTTGGTCCACGGTCCAGGCCAGGATCGTCTGGCCCAGACTGGCCCCGTGGGCGGCGGCAATGGGCGCTACGGTTGCTTCGAGGAAAGCCCCTACCCGGCGCCGGTTCTCAGTGCTGAAGGTCGGTTTCTCGCGACGCCCATCATCCTCGGCCAGCTCGCGCTCCACGCCCACGCGTCCAGTCAGAAGGCCCTGGTGCAGGGGCGAGTAGACGACGACTCCGATGCGCTCCGCCAGGGCATGGGGTAGAACGTCATCCTCGGTGGCCCGCTCGAGCAGGTTGTAAGGCGGTTGATCACTGGCCAGGGGCACATCTCCGAGGGCCTCTTGGGCCTCATGCATCTGCTGGGGGCTGAAGTTCGACACTCCGATCTCCCGCAGCTTGCCGGCGGAACGCAGCTCAAGCAGGGCTCCCATGGAATCGGCGATGGGTGTGGTCCGATCCGGCCAGTGGATCTGCAAGAGGTCGATACGCTCGACCCCCAGGCGTCGCAGGCTGGCCTCCACCTCGGCCCTCAACGATGCCGGGCGGGAGTTCCGGAACACGCGCACGGGTCGGCCAGCTTCATCCTTTGTTCTAAAGAACGGTTGGCCCTCTTCACTGTCCCAACGCAGGCCGGCCTTGGTCATCACGACGACCCGCTCCCGACGCCCGGGCTCTGCGGCGATGAAGCGCCCCAGCAGCTCCTCCGATCGCCCAAAGCCGTAGACCGGAGCTGTGTCAAAGGCGTTTGTTCCGCTGTCGAGGGCCGCAGCCAGGGCACCCAGGGAACGCTCATCCTGGGCACCGCCCCACCACCAGCCACCGATGGCCCAGGCGCCGAAGCAGATGACAGGGATCTCCAACTCTGTTCTTCCGAGTGTTCTTGTACGCATGATTCGCTCACCGGAGAGTGTATCGTTCGCCGTGCGCCATCGCAGGCGCCCGCTGCCCATGTCCCCCACTACCAAGGAACTGCGCGCCCTGGCGCGCCTGGCCCTGCCGGCCATTGCTACCCAGGTCGGCTCCATGGCCATGGGTGTCGTGGACACGATCATGGTGGGCCACTACGGCGTGGAGGCCCTGGCCGGCGTGGCCCTGGGCAACTCCATCGTGTCGGTCTCATTCCTCTTTGGGCTCGGCGTCGTGCTCGGCATGGACCCCATCGTGAGCCAGGCCCACGGCGCCGGCGATGGGGAGAAATGCGGCCGCGCCCTGCAGTGGGGAGCCCTGGCTGGAATCATGATCAGCGTTCCCATGGCCCTCGTCTGGGCCTCCACCGGCACGCTTCTCGGCCTCTTCGGCCAGGACCTGGCCCTGGCCGAAATCGCCCAGGATTACGTGCTCATCCAGATCCCCAGCCTGCCTTTCTTCTACGCCTTCGCCGCCCAGCGCAGCTTCCTCCAGGGCCGCGGCATCGTGCGCCCGGCCATGTGGGTCATGCTGGCCGCAAACCTGGTCAACGCCGCGGTCAACTGGCTCTTCATCTGGGGCAACCTGGGGATGCCGGAACTCGGCTCCACGGGAGCGGGTCTGGCATCCTGTGCCGTGCGCATCTTCCTGGTGCTGGGCCTGACGGCCTGGATCTTGGCTGGCAAGCTGCACGCGGGGGCCTGGGTACCTTGGGACCGCATCTCCTTCCAATGGCGCGCCGGCATCTCCCGCATCTTCCACTTCGGCCTGCCCATCGCCATCCAGATGGTGCTGGAGGTGGGCGCCTTCGCCGGCTCCACATTACTCGCTGGGCGTTTTGGAGCCACGGCGGTCAACGCCCACTCAATCGCCCTCAACCTGGCGTCCTTCTCATTCATGATGCCCCTGGGCATCTCCATCGCCGCCACCACGCGCGTCGGCAACCTGATCGGAGCCGGAGACCGCCTCGGCGCCCAGCGCTCGGCCTGGGTCACGCTGGCCTGCGGCGCCGGCGTAATGGCCCTCTCCGCCACGGCCTTCATCCTGCTGCGTCACCTGCTGCCTGCGGTCTACTCGACTGATCCGGCGGTGATCGCCCTGTGCGCCACGGTGCTGCCCATCGCTGCCGCCTTCCAGATCTTCGATGGCCTGCAGATCGCCGCCACCGGCGTCCTGCGAGGCATGGGGCGCACGCGAGCCGTAACCTGGTTCAACTTCCTGGCCTACTGGGTCCTGGCCCTGCCACTCGCCTGGTACCTGACCCACCACACCGAACTCGGCATCCGCGGCATCTGGTGGAGCCTGTGCTTCGGACTCGCCATCGTCGCCAGCTTGCTGGTTTTCTGGATAGCCAGGCGCGGTCCGGCGAAAGGCGGCGCTGTCAGTGCATAGCAACTGAGAAAACACTGCGAGGGCCTGGACCCTCAGGCCTGCGCCGCTCTACTCGATCTCCAACAGGTACCGGGCATCGCCGTTCACGGCACTCTCAAAAGTACCTATCAGCACATAGTGCGTACCAGCTGTTGTGGCCACGAACGACAAGCCAAGTGACGGCAAGGTAGCGGTTGTGCTGCGTGGGAAACCACAGGTGTCGGCCTCGATCCAGGAAGATGCCGGGACCGCCCAGCCGCCACCGGCTCTCCGTTTCACATTTACCGCCGGCACCAGGGATGAGCCATGACTGCCGTGATCCGGTGCCGTACCCGCCAGGTCATCCCCTCCGTAGACATTGAGTCGGATAAGGCCGGGCTTGTCCACATCGATGGCAAAAGCATCCGGCAGCGTTGGCGGAGTGCTGGCACTCTCAATACGCCCCGCGGCGCGCCCTGCGCCGTCGAGTGGGTCAGCCGTGTCCGGTGATCCGTTTGCTTCGGACTCCCAGCGTGATCCAGCAACCAACTCAAGTTCAACTGACCACTGCACCGGCCCCGACACCGACACATCGGCGAGTTCAATGGTGTATGTACCAGACTGAGGCAGGAGGGCA
>DASCNH010000017.1:0-6339 GCA_036011365.1 Planctomycetota bacterium
CCAGCCGACGAACTCGTGATACTGATCTGGCGTCGCCGTCAGCGTGACGAGGGTCCCCTCCTGCCAGCTCTCGTCGCAGTCCGCGCCGCAATCGATACCCGGCAGATCGCTCGCCACCGTGCCGGCCCCGCTGACCGCCGCAGTCACCGTGTACATGGCCGGCGCGAAGTTGGCCGTGATCATCTCGTCGCCGCTGACCGTGAAGACGCAGACCGGATCCGTGCTGCCGTCACATGGGCCACCGCTCCAATTAACAAACGTGTGATACTGATCCGCCGTCGCCGTCAAGGTGGCTGCGGTGCCTTCCTGCCAGATGGCGGAGCAGCTCGCCCCGCAATCGATGGCTCCGTCGTCACTGGCCACGGTTCCCGAACCGCTGACCGCCACATCCACGGTGAAAAGGACCCGCTCAAAAGTTGCCGTGACGGCCTGATCGTCCACCATGTAGAAGGCACATTCCCGGTCCGAGCTCCCGGCACAGGGGCCGGTGTTCCAACCCGCGAAGGTGTTGTGGGCGGCTGGGATCGCCGTGAGGCGCACGCTGGTGCCCTCCGGGACCTCGGCGGAGCAATCACCGGGACAGCTGAGATCCAGATCGGAGGCGGAGACCGAGCCGTCGCCGTCCACGACGGCCGTGAGCGTGTAGACCGGCGGCGAGGGGCCGTCGTCGCCCCCGCCTCCTCCGCCTCCGCCACAGCCGGCCGCCAGGGCCAGAAGTAGGGGAACGGCACCGTGGATACCTCTGAAAGTGGCTGCCATCTCCTCCTCTGGAGGGGAGCAGAGTACCACGGGCACGCCAGCAAGGGGCATTCCGCACCTGCTACACGCTCCGGACGGCTCCCTTTCGCCCTCCGAGCCCCCCGCCTCCGGAGCGGGCATGACATACCACCGGTCAATACGCACGATTCCCGCCCCAAAACGGGACAACGGCTTCCCTTTAGCACAACATACCCTCCACACGAGATTCCAACCGGTCGATCCTCTCCTAGCCATGCTCACCTGCCACATTCTCCTCGTCGTCTTCACGTTCCTGGTCCTCGTTTACTTCGGCCGCGGCTATCTGGCCTGGGTCCTGCCGGCCCTGGGCACGCTGCTCTGGTGGCACTTCAAGCTCGGCATGGAGGGCACGACCTTCAATGTCTGCGTCGGCGTTTTCGCCGTCCTGGCCCTGGTCTTCGGCCTGCCGGGCCTGCGTCGCGTGATCCTGACCGGGACCATGATGAAGCTCCTGGCACCCATCTTCCCGAAGATGAGCCGCACGGAGCGCGAGGCCCTGGAGGCGGGCACGGTCTGGTGGGACGCGGAGCTCTTCGCTGGCACGCCGCGCTGGAAGAAGCTCCTGGATTTCAAGCCCGGCGGCGTCTCCGAGAAGGAGCAACGCTTCCTGGACGGTCCGGTGGAGAAGCTCTGCACCATGGTCAGCGACTTCGAGATCAACCAGGCCTCGGACCTGCCGCCGGAGGTCTGGGAGCACCTGAAGCGGGAGAAGTTCCTGGGCCTGATCATCCCCGAGTCCTACGGCGGCCTGGGTTTCTCCGCCGCCGCCAACTCCGCCGTGGTGGCCAAGGTGGCCAGCCGCAGTGTGGCCGCGGCGGTCTCCGTCATGGTGCCCAACTCCCTGGGCCCGGCGGAACTCCTCTTGCACTACGGCACCGAGGAGCAGAAGAGCCACTACCTGCCGCGCCTGGCCGTGGGCGAGGAGATCCCTTGCTTCGCCCTGACCGAGCCCGGGGCCGGTAGCGACGCCGGCGCCATGCGCTCCAGCGCCGTGGTCTGCAACGGCACCTACAAGGGCGAGGCCACCCTGGGCATGCTGCTCAACTTCGAGAAGCGCTACATCACCCTGAACTCCAACGCCACGCTGCTCGGCATGGCCTTCAAGTTGCGCGACCCGGACGGCCTCTTGGGCGACACGGTGGAACTCGGCATCACCTGCGCCCTGATCCCCGCTGGCACGCCGGGCATCGACCAGAGCGAACGCCACGATCCCCTGGGCGTACCCTTCATCAACGGTCCCCTGCGCGGCCAGGATGTCTTCGTGCCACTGGACGCCATCATCGGCGGAACGGAAATGGCCGGCCAGGGCTGGCGCATGTTGATGGACTGCCTGGCCGCTGGCCGCGGCATCTCCCTGCCGGCCCAGGCCACCGCCGGTGCCCAGTTGGCCGTGCGCGGCGTGGGCGCCTACGCCACCATCCGCGAGCAGTTCAACATGCCCATCGGTCGCTTCGAGGGCATCGAGGAGCCCCTCTCCCGCATCGGCGGCCTGACCTACGCCATGAGCGCCGCCCGCCGCCTGACCTGCGGCGCCATCGACGCCGGCGAGAAGCCGGCGGTCATCACCGCCATCATGAAGGCCTACACCACCGACTCCGGCCGTCAGATCGTAAACGACGCCCTGGACGTGGTCGGCGGCTCCGGCATCGTGCGCGGCCCGCGCAACATCATCTCCGGCATGTACCAGGCCATGCCCGTGGGAATCACCGTCGAAGGCGCGAACATCCTGACGCGCTCCATGATCATCTTCGGCCAGGGCGCTATCCGCTGCCATCCCTACGCCTTCGACGAGATTGAAGGTGTACGTCACAAGGATGTGGCACGCTTCGACCGGGCCATCTTCAAACACATCGGCCTGATGGCCCAGGTGGGCATCCGCAGCCTGTGGGGCGGCCTGACCTGCGGGCGCCTCTTCTCCAGTCCGGTTTCAGGCCCCACGGCCAAGTACTTCCGGCGCTTCGCCCGCATGAGCTCCGCCTACGCCTTCACCGCTGAACTCGCCATGCTGAGCCTGGGCGGCACCCTGAAGCGCAAGGAAAAGATCACCGGCCGCTTCGCCGATGCCCTGGCCTGGATGTATCTCGGCACGGCCTCCCTCAAGCAGTTCGAGGACGACGCTCGTCCCGCCTCCCAGCTGCCATTCGTCTCCTGGGTCTCAGAACACGCCCTCTACGAGATCCAACAGGCCCTGGGCGGCATTATCGACAACCTGCCAAACGCCCTGGTGCGCCTGAAGTTGCGATTCGCCGTCTTCCCCCTCGGCCGTTGCACGCGTCCACCCTCAGACCGCATCTCCGGCCAGGTGGCCCGGGCCCTGCTCGACGACGGCGAAGCCCGTCTGGCCCTTTCGCACCTGATCTACGTCCCCGACGAAAACGATCCCGGCCTCGGCCGCCTCGAACGCGCCCTCAAACTGGTGGTCGCCGCCGCCCCGGCTCGCAAAAAAATGAAGCGCGCCGCCCGGGAGAAGAAGATTCCCCGCGGCACCGAGTCAGATATGGCAGAAGCCTGCGTCACCGCCGGCATCCTCAGCGAAGTCGAAGCCCAGGCCGTAACCGCCGGCGCCGCCGCCCGCGACGACTTGATCCAGGTGGACTCCTTCGGCCCGGAGGAATACTCGGCGCTCTTCCCTCGGGGGTAGAGAAAGCAACAAACTGGGCGCAGAGTCTGGGCTTCAGAACGCTGGCCTTCGCAGCCTGTTGGCGGCGTACATGGATCCTCTTCAGGACTAACTAGTGCTCATGTCTGCTGAAGGCGTGGACACCAGTTGCGTGGTCTATCTGGATTCCAGCACTAGGCATAGACTGGATCCACTTCAGGGTGGTGCTCTAAAGCAAGGCCCATGCCCGTAGACAATCCCCCCAGCTCTCCCCATGAACTACTCCCTGCCGCTGGTCTTGCCCATTCTCTGCTCTCCCCTGGTATCGGCCCAGGAAACAAGGCTCCTAGCCGCTGATACTGCCGCCTACGATGAACTTGGCTACACCGTTGCGCTCGGCGACGGTCTGGCCCTGGTCGGTGCACCCTATGACAGCGATCTGGGCCCGTTCTCCTATACTGGCTCTGCTTACTTCTTCGATGCCAATCCGGTGAGCCCAACATATGGCCAGCAACTCCTCAAGCTGACCTCTAGTACACAGGGCACCGGCGATCGCTTTGGACGCAGCGTTGCCCTAGGTAACGGCCTGGCCCTGCTGGCGAAGGACGGAGACGACTCTGTGTCAGTCTTCAACGCAATACCCACCAGTCCTGCCTTCGGCAGCGAACTCACCATTCTCACAGTTACGGGCTGGAATCACTTCGATTGGTTCGGCACAGATGTAGCTATCGACGGGGAGCTGGCCCTGATAGGTGGCTTGGGCGATGATGCCAGCGGCAATCCGACCGGATGTGCCCATCTATTCAACGTCAACCCATCCAGCCCTTCATTCGGTCAGGATATCCTGAAGCTAACCGCCTCAGATGGGCAGGACTATGACTACTTTGGCTGGCGTGTGTCCCTAGATGGCGGCCTGGCTTTGATCGGCGCCCCCATGGACGATGACCTCGGCAGTACATCGGGATCCGCTTACATCTTCGACGCAAACCCATCGAGCGCCACCTTCGGCCAAGAGCTCATCAAGCTCACGGCTTCGAACGGGAGCACTTCGGATGAGTTCGGCTCATCTGTATCCCTCGAGGGGGGCTTGGCCCTGATCGGTGCTCAATACGGAGACGGATCTGGAAATCGTACGGGAGTTGCATATCTGTTCGATGCCAACCTGACCAGCCCGACCTTCGGCCAGGAACTGGCCAAGTTGGAAGCCACAGGTGGGGCTTACGATGACCGCTTCGGCTGCGATGTCACCCTCGACGGCAAGCAAGCCCTGGTTGGTGCCTATGGAGTGGACGGCTCAATGAGCTTTTCCGGTTCCGCCTACTACTTTGATGTCGACACCACGAGCGCTTCGTTTGGAACCCAACTCACCCAAGTACTGCCAGCTGATGGCACCAGCACCTGGTTTGGCTACTGTGTCGACCTGGAGGGAGGCCTGGCCCTGGTAGGTGAGAACAAGGACAGCGACCTGTTCAGTAGCGCTGGTTCCGCGTACTTGTTCGGTCTCCCCTGCGGGATTGACCATGTCTGCGTTACTTCCCCAAACTCAGTGGGGCTCGGCGCCAGTTTGTCGGCCACGGGCTCCACCTCAGTTGCCGCCAATGACCTTGTGCTCCTCGCCCGCAGTCTCCCGGCAAACCAGTTCGGTATTATCTTTTACGGACGCGACCCGGTTCAGATTCCCTTCGGCAACGGTATCCGCTGTATCGGCGGCGGACAGCTCTTCCGCTTTAGCCCGATCCAGTCTTCATCAGGCGGACTAGTCAACTGGCCACTAGATGTGACTACGCCACCCTTCGCCGCGGGACAGATTACCCCCCACTCCACCTGGCACTTCCAGTTCTGGTACCGAGACCCGCTGGCAGGTGGAGCCAACTTCAACCTCTCCGACGCCCTGCGCATCACGTTCTGTCCGTGACGGCGTAAGACCACCGTCAGCGCATTCTCTTTGGGCAATACCGACTACGCGCTGGCAGGGATTACGCCTGCGATCCCCGGTCAGCTCGATGGCTTGGTGCCCCGGCCTACTGCGCCAGGCGGCGCAGGACGTAGTGCAGGATGCCGCCGTTTTGGTAGTAGCGGGCTTCCTCCGGTGTGTCGATGCGCAGGATGGCTTGGAACTCGGTGACGGTGCCAGCAGCGTCCGTGGCGCGCACGCTGAGTTCGCCGGCGGTGGGCAGTCCTTCGGCGAAGCGCTCGGCCAGGCCGGTGATGTCGAAGGTCTCCTCTCCGGTGAGTCCCAGGGAGGCGGCGCTTTGATCCTGGAGGAACTGCAGGGGTAGAACGCCCATGCCCACCAGGTTGGAGCGGTGGATGCGCTCGAAGCTCTCGACGATCACCGCGCGCACGCCCAGGAGGCAGGGGCCCTTGGCGGCCCAGTCCCGGGAGGAACCGGTGCCGTATTCCCTGCCACCGATGACGACCATGGGAATGCCCTCGTCCCGGTAGCGCATGGCCGCAGCGTAGATGCTCATCTGCTCCCCGTCCGGCAGGTGGCGGGTCACGCCGCCCTCCACGCCGGGGACCAGGAGGTTCTTGATGCGCACATTGGCGAAGGTGCCGCGCATCATCACCTCGTGGTTGCCGCGCCGGGAGCCGTAGGAGTTGAAGTCCTGTTGCTCCACGCCGTGCTCGCGCAGGTAGGCGGCGGCGGGACTGGCGGCGGCGATGGAGCCCGCCGGGGAGATGTGGTCGGTGGTGATGCTGTCGCCGAAGAGGGCCAGGGCGCGGGCGCCGGAGATGTTCTCCACCGGCGCCAGCTCGGCGGTCATGCCGTCGAAGTAGGGCGGGCTCTTCACATAGGTGGAGGTGTCGTCCCAGGCGTAGACATCGCCGCCGGGCACGCTGATGTCCCGCCAGGCCTGCGGGCCCTCCAAGGCCTCGGCGTAACTGGCCTGGAACATCTCGCTCTTGACTGCAGCGGCCTCGCAGGCGGCGATCTCGCCGTTCGTGGGCCAGATGTCCTT
>DASCNH010000018.1:0-5839 GCA_036011365.1 Planctomycetota bacterium
CCTTTCGGCCTACAGCTTCGGCAACATGAACAACGGCGGCACCTCCCTTGGTGGCAGTGCGGCTAGCGTCCTCGGTGGCGTTCTGGCCCCCGGCGCCTCCTACATCATCTCCTACGAGGCCGACAACGGCCCCGGCGGCTCCATATTCTTTTCCGACTTCGGCTTTGATCCGGACCACTATATGGGCGGCGGCTATGTCAACGGCGATGACGTCCTGCTGCTGTTCCTCGGCGCCGCCACCGGCGACGGCACTGATGCCACCCTGGTGGATGTCTACGGCGTCCCCGGAGTTGATGGCACCGGCACGAACTGGGAGTACACCGACAGCTACTCCAGCCGCTTGAACTGCACGGCCAGCAATGTCTGGACGGCCGCGGATTGGGCCGTCGCTGGCGCCAACGCCCTCGAAAGCGGTTGTGCTGGCGACGATGTGTGCGAAGAGGGCAACCTCACCGCAAACACCGACCCGGGTACCTATACAGTGAATTGCGGCGGCGGCGGCTGCTCCGGTAGCAACTTCTGTTCATCCGCGGCCAACTCCACCGGCGGCGCCTCCGTGATCAGCTACAGCGGTAGCTGCACCGTGGCTGACAACAACTTCACCCTGAGTGCCGACAATATGCCCGCCAGCCAGTTCGGCATCTTCTTCTACGGAGCCACCCAGGTGAATGGCGGAGCCGGCATGGCCTTCGGAAACGGCACCCTGTGTGTCGGCGCCGGCCAGATCTACCGCATGAGCCCGATCTCCACGACCGGTGGCATGTCCCAGACAATCGACTTGGCCAACCCCCCGAGCGCGTCCGGTACCATCACCGCCAGCTCCACCTGGAATTTCCAGGCCTGGTTCCGCGACCCGGTTGCGGGCGGCGCCAACTACGACCTGTCCGACGGTCTCTCCGTGACCTTCGACTAGGTCTTAGCTCCCCACTGACAGGGGGCGCGGTCTCAGCAGAGACCGCGCCCCCTTCTTTCTTGCCCCGGCTCCCTCACGGACAGTCGCCGTTGGCGCGCGTCGGCGAGCCGCGGTCCCCCACGGCGCTGTCGTAGATGTAATCGGACGAGCACCAGGCTCCACCGTGATCATTCCCGAAGGGGTCCCTGGCATCCCAGGAGAGGCTGGCGCTGCGGCCGGCGCCCCCGGGCCAGGCTCCACTGGCGTCGTAGGCGAGGCTGTCCACCAGGGTGCCGTCCGGGCGCAGGAGGGCGATCTCATCGGCGCCATTCGAGAGGTGATAGGCTCCGTAATCGTACTGCACGAAGACATTGCCGTTCAGGCCGCGGTCCAGTTCAGTACCGAACACCAGGCATTGGTTTGGCAGCATCGGGATGCCCGCACCCCCGGCGGACAGCACCACCTCATCGGAGCCCTGGTCAGCCAGGATCCAACCTTCGATGTCGATCGTCTGGCCCGTGAGGTTCTGCAGCTCCAGCCACTCGCCGCGGCTGTCGGAGACCTCCGCCGGATTGCGTTGGAACTCGGTGACTAGCACCTCACCGCTCTGGTAGGCCAGGGGAGCACCTCCAGTTCCGGGGCCAAGCACCAGAGGTCCGCTGGTTGCCCCCCCACCGGTCCCCCCCCCACCGGCTGCCCCGCCGGGGCCCCAGCTGGTGGCGCTGATGCGCCAAAGGAAGCCGGCCAGGTCAGCCCGGGCCAGGGGCACATGCGCCTGGCCCCGCAAGTCGAAGGTCAGTGGCAGAGCTTCGGTCAGGATCTCGAGCTCTCCCACGGAGGCGCACTCCACGTGCAACAGGCCCCGCCCTTTGGCCGGAGCCCCGTGCACCCTCAGGTAGGTGT
The DNA here is from genome assembly GCA_036011365.1 of Planctomycetota bacterium. Taxonomy (GTDB): domain Bacteria; phylum Planctomycetota; class UBA1135; order UBA1135. The sequence continues at coordinate 1,796 of DASCNH010000018.1, forward strand.
GGTTGTCAGCCGCGGTCACCCAGTTCAGCTGAGTCTGGGCCGCGGCCCGGTCTGACAAGGCCAGGGAACCCGCCACCACGAGCGGGACAAGGGGAATGGACAGTAGCCGTCGCATCATTGTGAATCTCCATGTTCGGGGCGAGGCGGGGAAATCCCGGCTCGGGCGGCATTGCCACCTTCACACAGACATCACAATAGGCGCGGGGTCGCCCCGAAAGCTGGGAAAACCGCCCGGGGCCAGCCCTACCAGTCCCCCGTTGCCGCAGCAACGCGGGGCGCTTCTTCACCAACCATGCAGTTCAGGGACAGAACAGGGCGCTGGTTCCGTCGGTCAGGTTGTAGTTGGCACCACCGGCAACCGGGTCGCGATACCAGAACTGAAAGTTCCAGGTGGAACCCGCCGTTATCGTGCCGGAGGCCTGGGGCGGCGCGGTCAGGTCGAGGGCCAGGGTGACATCGCCCCAGATCGAGACCTGCTGCGGTGCAAAGCGGTACATGGAACCCGCCACGCAACGGTGGCCGTTGCCGAAGGCGACCTGGGTCTGGCTGGGACCGTAGTAGAAGATGCCGAACTGGTTCGGGGGACAGGCATAGGCGTAGAGCAACTGGTCGTTGGCAGCCACGCTGAAGGAGCCGTTCATGCCCACGATTGCGCCGCTGGCGCTGACGGAGTTGGAGGCCGCCGTGCAGTAGTTTGTGGTGCCGCAGGTGGGGCCACAGTCGCTGGTGCAAACCAGCTTGAAGACCTCGCCGCCGCCGTCCACGATATACATCTCACCGGCGGCGTCTTCTCCAAAGGAGGTGATCAGGCCGATGCTGCCCACATCTGGCGTGAGCTCGCTGGTGCGCGTCGTGAATTCAGTCACTGCCCCGCCCACATAGCGGAAGGACCAGATACGGCCGCTGCAGTAGTCCGCGTAGAAGTAGGTGCCGCCCAGGCCGGGAATGTCCGCGCCCCGGTAGACATAGCCACCGGTCACGGAGCAGCCCAGGCTGTGGCTGTAGGTCTTGATGGGGTCCGTGAGGGAGCTGCTACTGCAGGTACAGCCGGACAGTCCGGTGCAGTTGTCTCCCTCCATGCAGCGCCAGCCGTAGTTCTCGCCGCCGCTGCTGGAAGCGGCCTGGAAGTCGATCTCCTCGTAGGCATTCTGCCCCACATCGGCGATGTACATGTCTCCGGTATCGCGGTCGAAGCTGAAGCGCCAGGGGTTGCGCAGGCCATAGGCCCAGATCTCATCGTGGGCGCTGCCGTTGCTCAGGAAGGGATTGTCCGAGGGAATGTAGGGCGGGCCGGCATCCACATCGAAGCGCAGCATCTTGCCCATGTAGCGCCCCAGGTTTTGGGCCCGGTTGCCCGGGTCGTTGCCGCTGCCGCCGTCGCCCATGCCGCAGTAGAGCATGCCGTCCGGGCCAAACTGTATGCAGCCGCCGTTGTGGTTGCTGTAGGGTTGGTTCTGGGGGCCGAAGATGACCACGGCGCTGCCGGAGCTGGCGATGTCTGGGTTGCTGGAGACGCTGTACTGGGAAATGACCGTGTCACCACCGTTGTCCGTGTAGTTCACATAGAAGAGGCCGTTGCTGGCGTAGCTCGGGTGGAAGGCCAGGCCCAGGAGTCCGCGCTCGCCACCGCTGCTGGCGATGGAACCGATGTCCAGAAAGGGCGTGCCGTTGATCGAGCCGCTGGAGAGGTTCAGGATCTTGATGCGCGCCGTGCTCTGCTCGACGATGAACAGCCTGTCGAAGTCTCCGGCCGGGGCGCCGGCGTAGAGCGGTGACGAGAGGCCACTGGCCACGCGCACGGTCCCCAGGGTCTGGGCCGCAGCAGAAGAGGAAAGGGCCAGGGGCAGGAGGAGGATGGCGGACAGAGAGAGGGTGGTGCGCATGGGTTTTTCCAGCAGCGGGCCGGGCGGGGCCACGGATAGGGGAGAGGAGGCCAAAGGGGGCTTCCTATGGATTCTCAGGTGAACAGGGAATACTGTCAAGACGGCCCGGGCGAACCGGGAGTTCCCAGCCTTCCTCCCCCCCCGCAGACGTGTCTCTCCCCCAGTCTACCTCACGCTGTCTGCCCCTGCTGCTCCTGGCCGCCTGTGCCCCGGATAGGCGCACCCTGGAGTTCGAGGACGGCACCGTATTCCTGGAGACCACCTGGGATGGGGAGCACCTGGAGGGGCCCTTCCGCCAGTGGTATCCCGGCGGCGCCCCGGAACGGGAGCTCCACTACCGGGACGGGGAGCGCAGCGGGGAATGGATCTGGTGGTACGAGAACGGCCAGGAGAAGCGCCGCGGCAGCTTCGTCGACGGCTGGCGCGACGGCCTGTGGAGCGCCTGGCATGAGAACGGCCAGCTCCAGTTCCAGGGCGAGCACGAAGCCGGCCAAAAAATCGGCACCTGGCGCGGCTGGTACGACGCTGGCAGCCCCTCCTACGAGGAGACCTGGGAGGCGGGTACGCGCACGGCCGTCAAGCGCTTTCCGCGCCCCGGGGGCTGACAGCCGTGGGGCACAGGCTTCTCCGAAGATGAGGTCGCGGGCGTTGGCGAGGTTGACCGGGGCCCAGCCGAAGCCCGGATCCCGCTGCCAACCCCGGTCGTACCAGGTGGACCCGGCGCTGACCTGGCCGGCCTTTGAGGGCGGGGCGGCCAGATCCGGCGTCAGGGCGGCCGTGTTGTCGACGCCACGGACGACCGGCTTGAGCCTCAGGACGCCGACCGAGCCATTGACGCACAGGCGAGCGCCGCCGAAGTGGGCGCTATTGGGGGCACCGGCCAGGAAGGGTCCGGCGCTGCTGCCAGTGCTACCGCTGAAGTTGAAGCCAGGCCCGAAACCATCCCGGTCATGTTGGCCGATGGAAATGCCGGCGCCAGCCGCGATCGCGTAGAGCTCCTGGCTGCCGACCAGATCAATGGTGACCAGCCAGCAGGCCGACCCGCCGCCGCTGCCTGGTATGCGCCTTCCCCTTGCCCACTCAAGTACCTACTCAACAAAAAAGGGTGGCGCCGCCGGAGCGACACCACCCTTTGTTTGCTTATGTCTCTTGGCCTAGCCGAAGAGCATCTCGTGGGCGTTCGTCAGGTTGAACTGAGCGCTGCCGAAGCCGGGGTCGCGGTGCCAGTGCTGGTAGTAGAACGTGGAACCAGCGGTGACCTGGCCGGCCGATGAGGGCGGGTTGGTGAGGTCGAAGGTCTTCGTCACGGTGTTGCCGCTGGCGAATGTCAGCGGGTACAGGCGCATCACGCCGGCGGAGCCGTTCACACACAGGCGACCATCGCCGAAGGGAATGTTGATCGACCCGTTGGAGTAGATGAACAGACCGGCGTTGTTCGGCACTGAGGAGGCCGTGATGGAGAAGTTGTTGTCAGCAACCACGCAGCTTCCGGGGAAGGCAAGGTCGCCCACGCCGCCGCTCGAGTTGGCGTTGCTGGTACAGGACGCGCCCTGGTCCCCACAGGAGGGGCCGCCACCGCAGTCGCCGCCAGCAGACAGCTGAAACCAGAAGCTAGCATAGGGGTTGGCGGGGTAGCCACCGAACCAGTAGCAGCCTTGGTAGGTCTGCGTGGCTTCGTTAAGCCAGAACGAGTCGTGGGTGTCCAGGCCGGTGCCGAGGACGCCGGGGTTCTGGAAGTCCGTGCCGTCGCCGAAGGGGTAGACGTTCGGGTCACCATTGAGGAACGGACCGGCGGAGCCACCGGAGGTGCTGCTCAAGTTGAAGCCCACGCCGAAGCCGTCGATGTCGATCAGGCCGTCGTAGGTGCCGTCGCCGTCAGCCTGCAGGCAGATCTCGCCGCCACCGGCCAGGTCAACAGTCACCATCCAGCAACCGAGCGTGCCGGCGGAGGCGCCGCCGGGCATGCCAGTGAGGGCCACCAGATAGTCGGGAGCGACCGTGTTGCCGACCGTCGGGTCAGCGCACTGGGCGCCGTGCATGTTCCAGAAGGAAACGTTCACGTCGAAGGTACCAGTCGCGTTTGAAGTGCAATACGCGGTCTGGATGCCGTTCATGCTGTAGTCGGAGGAGGTGCCAACGGGGGACGGTGACGAGTCGCTGG
>DASCNH010000019.1:0-4646 GCA_036011365.1 Planctomycetota bacterium
CCGCCGGGCCGCCCGGCCCGCGCCCCAGGCCGCCAGACGGCCCGCGCCCAGGCGCGCCGCCCGGGCGCGGGCGTCCGCCACCAGCGGCAGCGTGTGCGTACACACCTCCCCCACGGTCTCCCACCCCATGCGCACGAAGAGCGGCGCCGAGGTGCTGTTTGGCAGGCCGATGACAGCGGGCCAGCCCCGCTCGGTGGCCTCCTCCATGCAGCGCGCATCCAGCCCCCGGAAGATTCCGCGCCCGCGCCACTCGGGGTCGGTCATCACATCCCCCGTCTGGCCCAGGGGACCGCTCTCGGCTTCGACACCTGCCAACAACACACGCCGCGGCGAACAGGCATAGCCACAGATCGCCCGTCCATCCCCGTCCCGGGTCAAGAAGGAAAGGGCCTGGCCGTGGGGCCCCCGGTCATAGCGCCAGGAAAACAGTCCCTCTGGCACCTCGCGCCCGAAGGCCCGCCCGAAGAGATCGAGCTGCTCCGCCCGGTCACCTACCCCACAGAGCGAGGTCTCGAGTTCCGGCTCGGCCGCCTCACGGGCATCCTGTTCAAGAGCTGACATGTCCCGGGCATCTTGCCCCAGGGACAGGCCCGGTTGAAGGGCGGATCGCCACCTACCGCGAAACAGCCCAAAGCCGCCAGACGCAGAACACTGCGTGGTTTGCCGCTCGAGAGAACTGCTCAGTGGTGACTGGTCACAATGTGCCGCTTCGGCGGCGGAACCAATCCCACGGCCCGACCCAGGCGTTTCCTGCCGTAGTGGGGGTTTTCCAGGTAGTACAGGGCGCGTTCGTAGAAGCGGCGCACGCGCTGGGGATAGGTGTAGTACCACTGCTCGTAGGAACGCGCCATGTTCTTGCGCAGCTCCTCCAGCTCCACCTGGGTGAAGTTCTCGTGACTGTAGGCGGAACGGTTGGAGGAAACGTAGTTCTCGCCCACGTCCTCCGTGTCGATGTTGGCCTTGTTCGTGTCCCAGGACTCGGTGCCGATCAACGGGTTGTAGACGGAGATGCGGATCAGGTCCGGGCCGGCCAGGCGCATGACCTTCTCTGTCTCTTCCAGGTCCTCGCTGGTTTCCCCCGGCGAACCGACGATCAGATATACCTTGGCCCAGATGCCAGCCCGGCGCGTCATGCGCGCGGCCTCGATGATCTGCTCCGGCGTCAGGTCCTTCTTGAGCACATCCAGCATGCGCTGGCTACCGGATTCCCAGCCGTAGTAGATGCGCCGGCAGCCGGCTCGGTGCATGTGCTTCAAGAGCGGGTAGTCCACGCAGTCCGCCCGCGTGTTGGCGACCCATTCTAACTTGAGGCCCCGGCGCAGGATCTCGTCGCACATCTCATGGATGCGCTTCTTGCGCAGGGTCAGGATCTCGTCCACGAAGAGGACCACGCCCGGGTCGTAGGTCTTGATCAGGTGTTCGAGTTCATCGACGATCAACTCAGTGGAGCGCACGCGGAAGCCGCGGCCGGTGAGTTCCTTCTGGCAGAAGATGCACTTGAAAGGGCAGCCGCGCGTCGTGAACATGTAGCACAGGTGCTCCGGGTTGTTCTCGAAGTAGGATTGCATCGGCAAGAGATGCCGCGCGGGCATCGGCAACTCGTCGAGCTTCTTGATCAGGGGCGGCGCCGGGTTGTCGAAGGCCAGCTCCCCGTCGCGCATGCCGGACAGACCGGGCACTGCGTCGAGGTCCCCGTCGCGCCCGCCTTCCAGGGCCTTGATGAACTGGGGCAGGGTGTACTCGGCCTCGCCCTTCAACACAAAGTCGAAGTGGCCGCTGTCCAGGAATATCTCCGGGTCCACGGAAGCATGGGGCCCGCCCATGATCGTGGTCTTGCCCTTTTCCTTGGCGTACTTGGCCCAGGCGATGGCGCGTCGGATGTTCGGCGTCAGGGCGCTGAAGCCGATGATGTCGTGTTCCTCGATGGCCCGGCGCATGTCCGCGTCGGACCCGATGCGCTCATCCCAACAGGCCACGGGCAGGCCCTCGCGCTCCAGCATGGCCCCCAGGTATCCGATCCCCAGGATCATGGACAGGGGGTCCTCCTGGATGTGGGGCTTGACGTAGGTGAGCAGGGTCTTGCGCATGGGCTGGGTGGGGAGTCGTCGGGGCAGGAGAGTTCCTGATACGCCTTTCTTATCGGCGCAAAAAGCCCCCGTCTTGAAAAGCTAACCTACACGGTAGAGTTTGCCAATAGAACCGCCTGCCAGCCCCCTCAGGGGCAAAAGTAGACTTCCAGGCCGTCGCTGAGGTTGAAGCCACTGCCGGCCATGGCCGGATCCCGGTACCAGCATTGGAAGTACCAGGTCTCCCCCGGGGAAATCTGCCCCGCCGCCGAGGGTGGCAGCGTGAGGTCCAGCACGTGGGAGGGCGTCCCGCCGCCGGTCTGCACCGCCGGATGCAGGCGCTGGATGGGGCTCGCCAGGCACAGGAACCCATCCCCCAGGGGCAGCTGGGCCTGTCCGGCGGAGTAGATGAAGAGCGCGAACTGGTTCGGCGGGCAGCCGCTGGCGTGCAGGCGCAGATTGTTCAGGCTGACGATGTTCGTCCCCGTGTAACCCATGCGCGCCCACCGGCGCCCGCGGAGTTGGCCGCGGCGCTGCAGAAGGCCGCGGGCACGGGGCACTCACGCACCAGCAAGTCGTCAATGAACCAGCCACGCCCGCCGTTCCACATGTAGGCCACGGTGTCGAAGGCAAAGCGCAACTGCACGCTGCCCCAGGCCGGATCGAGAAGCAGGTCGTGCTTGTGCCAGCTCTGGTAGGGGCACTCCCCATCGAAGCAGTGCTCGTAGAGCGTCGTTGCAAAACCATCGTTGCTGATCAGGAGCTCGCGCACATCGTGCGCGCAGGTGACCTCGTTTTCATACCAGCACCTGAAGCGCAGCGTCGTCGCGCCGTTCACGGTGGAAAGCGCCACCGCTGGCGAATCCGCCGTCCCCGCAGAGATACAACAGGGCCCGCCGATCTCCACTCCGTCATTGAAGTTCAAACTGAAGGGTGGGCTGCGATAGATAGCCGGTGCCGCATCAACCGCCCAGCTGGCCTGGTCGCTCCCCTGCAGCGTCCAGCCCAGATCCGAATCGAAGGCCGTCTCCTAGATGACATTTTGCCCCGCGGCCAGAGCACCCACAACCGACGCGCCCACCACCAAGAAAATGGCTTCACATCTGATCGATTGCTCCAACGCCCAGTTGCCAAGTGCGCTACGCCTACAATTATTAGGGTAACGAACTCGCCACATGTCGCCAGTCGGATTCCATTCTAGCCCGGAGACTCCCTCTCACGCGCGACTCAGCAGCTCCCCTGGGAGCAGCTTGACCACAAGCTACAGCCTTCCTCAGTTTCAGAGTTCCGGCTGGAGAACGGCACCCTGCTCGCCGCTTGCCCCCCCCGCTTGCTCCACCTAGTGCTCCCCCCATTGCGCCCCCGTTGCCGCGCCAGGGTATCCCCTTGCGGGGGGCATTGCGGTCCCATGGAGGCCAGACCTCATCAGAGTATCAACTACGACGCCACACCCAAAAAGCCCGCCTGGCCCCCGCCCATCTGTAAAGGCCAGTTGCCTCATCGGTCCTGGCAGGGAAGTCCACCTCCCGCCATCTAGGATCGCCCGCGAGCCTCGATAGCCGCCTCGTATTCCGCCAGGTAGCCCCTGGTCGTGGCCTCCAGGCTGAAGCGATGCTCCAGGCGTTGCCTTCCGGCGCGGCCCATGGCCCGGGCGCGCTGCGTGTCCGCGAGCAACTCCTCCAGGTGGCCGCGCCAGGCGGAGCGTTCGAAGGGGTTGGCGATGAAGCCGGTAACGCCGTGTTCGATGACCTCGGGCACACCGCCGAAGCTGGTGCCGATCACCGGACGCGCGACTTCCATGGCCTCCAGGTTCACCATTCCGAAGGTATCGAAGCAGAGCGACGGCATCAGAAATACGTCCACGGCGGCGTAGGCCGTGCGCAGCTCATCGCCGGCCAGCCAGCCCGTGGCAAGCACGCGCTGCTCCACGCCCAGGGCCCGGGCATGCTCGCGGAACTCACCCTCCCAGGCCTCCCGCCGACCGATGACCAGCAGCCGCAGGTCTGGCTGGGTTGGTGCCAGCTCCGCCAGCAGTTCGAGAACAAGCCCGACTCCCTTCTGTCCGTGCAAGCGCCCCCCCAGGGCGATCAGCGGATGATCTGCGAGGCCGAGCTTCTCTCTGAAAGCACGCACATCCGCTAGCGTGGGCAGCTTTTCCGCCAGCTCGATGGCGTTATGCACCGTGCGGTGCACCGTGATGCCGTTGGCAGCGATGGCGCGGCCGAGTTCGTCTGAAACGGTTGTGAAGCGCTGCACATCGCGTTCCAGGACGCGCGCAATGGCCCGGTTGCGCCCGGGGCGAAAGCGCAGGCGCTGGCAGGGGATGCACTTTGTGGCCCGCGCCCCGTAGTCGCGCAGCTCGCCACCCGCCGCCGCTCCCCCATGGAAGCAGGTCAGTTTCTGATAGCAGAAGGTCATCACATCGTGGGCCGTAAAGACCACGCCCGCCCCGGCCAGCGCCGCCTGGGTCAGGGCGTGGTAGCCGATGTGCGTGTGAATCAGGTGGGCGTGAACCACATCCGGCTGCCACTCCGCCAGGAGGCGCCCCAGGGGTTCGTCGATGACCGTGTTGTGCAGGGA
>DASCNH010000020.1:0-1996 GCA_036011365.1 Planctomycetota bacterium
AGCCCCACGGGCCTGCTGCACCTGGGCCACGCCTGCAGTTTCCTCATGGCCTGGTGGTCTGCCCGCTCCCAGGGCGGACGCCTGCTGCTGCGCATGGAGGATCTGGACGGGGAACGCTGCCGACCTGAGTTCGCCGCAGCCATCCTGCGCGACTTGGAATGGCTGGGCCTGGACTGGGATGGCCCCGTACAACTACAGAGTGAGTGCGCGGAGGCCCATGCCGCAGCTCTCGACAGCCTGCGCGCGGCTGGCCTCTGCTATCCCTGCGTGTGCACGCGCCGCGAGATCCGCGAGGCGGCCTCGGCGCCCCAGGCCGCTGCCCCCCGAAAACACGCAGAGGATGTGTCCCAAGTCTATCCGGGCACCTGTCGCCGCCGTTTCCCTGGCGAGGCCGCTGCGCTTCAGGCCTACGGGCGCGAGGCGGCCTGGCGCCTGCGCGTCCCCCCGGGCTCGATCACATTCGAGGACGGTCTCTATGGCCCCCAGGCCTTTGCTCCGGCGGCGGAGGTCGGTGACTTCCCCATCGCGCGCCGGGGCGGAGCCGCGGCCTACCAGCTGGCGGTGGTCGTAGACGATGCCGCCGCCGGCGTGACCGAGGTGCTGCGGGGCCGGGACCTGCTTCCCAGCACCGCCCGTCAGATACTGCTCCAGCAGCATCTGGGCCTGCCCTCGCCCAGTTGGACACACCTGCCCCTGGTGCTGGACGAGGCCGGCCAGCGCCTGGCGAAGCGCAGCGGCGCCCTCTCCCTCAAGGCCCTGCGAGCGGCGGGCACGGACCCCCGGGCCGTTGTCTCCTGGGTCGCCCGAGTCGCCGGCCGCGCCGCCCCTCCGGCTGCCCCGCTCCTGCCGGCTCTGCTTCGGCCAGAGGAACTCCTACCTGTGTTCACAGCGCTGCGCCCCAGACCCAGGGATGTCCCCGCCCCTCGACAGTTCTGACTCATTTGAACCATTTCACACAAGAATAGGAGGATTTCCGGAACACCACCCTCCCGTTGACGGTAGAGTGCGCCCTCGTCCCGGCCCAAGCGGCCAAGAACTCATTCCCCCCTGTATTCACCATGACCATTATCGATTCCGGCACGGTCGCACCGGCCTTCGGCCTGGAGAGTCACCTGGACAGCACCGTCCAGCTCTCCGACTTCGCGGGCCAGAAGAACGTGCTCCTCGTCTTCTATCCCCTCGACTTCACCCCCACATGAAGCCTCGAAATCCCGGGTCTCAACGCGCTGCAAGGCGAGTTTGAGGCCTGCGACACCCAGGTTCTGGGTGTCTCCATCGACTCCAAGTTCTGCCACAAGGCCTGGTCCGCCGGCTTCGCCGGTATCACCTACCCGCTCCTGGCAGACTTCCACCCCAAGGGTGAAATGTCCGCCTCCTACGGCGCCTATCTGGGCGAGGCGGGCATCACCGACCGGGCCACCGTGCTCGTCGGCAAGGACGGCCAGGTGCTCTGGTCAGAGTCCGTCGGCCCCGGCGGCGCCCGGGTCCCCGGCGACCTGCTCGCCAAGGCCAAGGAGCTGGGCCAGTAGTCACTGGGGCCCTGGGACGCCCGCTGTCCCAGGGCCCCTTCCACTCGCCGGGCTTGACAGCCCACCCGCAGGGAGTAGGCTTCCCCGTCCGTTTCCCCGATAGCTCAGTTGGTAGAGCAACCGGCTGTTAACCGGTTTGTCGCAAGTTCGAGTCTTGCTCGGGGAGCCATCCTCCTTTCAAAGATTGGTCTATTGCCAGTCCCGCGACGATCACATGGGAAGGAGCCCAGAATGGCCCCGAACAAACCCCATTCCGGGACGCTCTTCTCACTTCCGCGGCCCCCTGATAGGCTTGCGGGCCCCCGCACGGGGCCAGCACGATCCCGAGAACGTGGATCTTGAAACCGCCAACCCCTTTGGACGGGCTATCCTCCGGCGGCGTCAGCGGGCGACCTGGGCACCTTGCAGCGCATTTCTGCGTTTCCGGATAAAACCTTTGGGTATGCACCTTGCCGGACCCCCTATTG
>DASCNH010000021.1:0-2620 GCA_036011365.1 Planctomycetota bacterium
CGGTCCGGGTGGCAGCGGGCGGTCTCGGTGTGGGGATTGGGGCGCGCCGACGGGGGCCCGGTGAGAGGCCTGGGAGCCGGGGAAGGGCACCGGCCAGAATCGTGTCCGCAGGGTGTCAGGGGGGAGGTGCGGGTTACAATCATTGGGCTGTCCTACGGCCCATTGGCGGGACAGAACCAAACGATGAAGCAGCCCCCTGGCACCTCCGCCTCCGTCAGCGCACAGCAATACTCGGCCGCCGGGGGCGCGCGGCGGGCCCGGGAGGACGGTTATGCGGACAACCCGCCCCTGGTGCGCCTGTGGCGGGGGGATCGGGTCGAGTGCGTGCATCGCGGCGCCTGGGTGCTGGCGGACAGTTCGGGCCAGATCGTGGCCAGCGCCGGGGACCATGCCCATCCGATCTATGCGCGTAGTTCGGTCAAGAGCCTGCAGGCCCTGCCGCTCATCGAGAGCGGTGCCGCGGGCCGGTTCGGCCTTTCCGACCAGGAGATTGCCCTGGCGGTGGCTTCCCACAGCGCGGAGGCGTGTCACACCGGGGCCGCGGAGGCCCTGCTCGCGCGCCTGGATCTCTCCGTGGACGACCTCCAGTGCGGTGCCCATCCGCCCACGGATCCGGAGGCCCGGGCGCTGCTTGCACAGGCTGGTCGGGAACCGACGGCCCTGCACAACAACTGCTCTGGCAAGCACACGGGCTTCCTGGCCCTGGCCCTGCATTTGGGAGTGGCGCCGGCGGACTACCTCGATCCCCAGTGCGAGAGCCAGCGCCGGGTACGCGCCGCCGTCCTGGAAATGAGCGGTGTGGGGGAGGAGGAGCTCGGCGTGGCCGTGGACGGTTGCAACGCTCCCACCTGGCGCCTGCCCCTGCACGGGCTGGCCACGGCCTTTGCCCGCGTGGCCAATCCAGAGGGGTTGGCCGCCGACCGTCGCGCCGCCTGCGAACGCATCACGAGTTCCGTGGCCGACCATCCGGTGCTGATCGCCGGAACACGCCGCCGTATCTGCACGGACATCGCCCGCCTGGCCGGCGGCCGCCTGTTCCCCAAGGGAGGCGCGGAGGGCGTCTACGCCGTGGGCCTGCGCGGCGGGGACTTGGGGCTGGCTCTCAAGATCGATGACGGATCCACACGCGGCGTAAACGCCCTCATCCGGGATCTCATGCATCGCTTCAACTTCGCCACGGAAGAGGAGCTGGCGCCCCTTGAGTCCTGGACCGGAACACCCCTGCAAAACTGGGCCGGCGTGGAGGTGGGACGCACGGAGATAGTGGGATGATCACCCCCAGCGGGCCGCATGCCCCTGATCCGCGAGAGGGCGAGTTGCGAGAGGGCGATCCGGGGGATGAGGCCCCGGATGACATCAGTTTCGATGACCTGGACCCTGCTGATTACGGCTTGAACCCGAGGGACGGACCTCTGACATTGATTGACTTCATCCCGCCGCCGCCACCGCCCCTGAAGGAGGATGGGCACAAGGGCGAGGCGGGGCGTGTCCTGTGCCTGTGCGGCAGCGCCGACATGCCCGGAGCGGCGAGCCTGGTGGCCCGCGCCGCCAGCCGTGTTGGAGCGGGCCTGGTGACCGTCGGTTATCTGGATGTCGCCGTGCGTGACGCCGTGGCGGCGCACTGTTGCGAGGCCACCTTCCTCAACCTCACGGACTTGCACGGAGCCGCCCAGCTGGCGGAGATCCTGGACGCGCGGTCCGACCATGCGGTGGTCCTCGGCCCCGGTCTGGGACAGGCGGCGGCGGCCACCGAGCTGGTGCGCGACTACTTCGCCTGCGATCCGCGCCCCACGGTGCTCGATGCCGACGGCCTGAACATCATCAGTGCGAACCCGAGCTGGGTGGCGGACTACGGCGCTCCGCTGGTCATCACCCCCCATGAGGGCGAGGCCCGCCGTCTGCTCGGCCGGCCAATACCAGGTGACGCCGCCGAGCGCGCAGCCTGTGCCCGCGAACTGGCCGAGAGCTACTCAGCCGTCTGCTGTCTCAAGGGGATGCTGACCGTCATCACTGATGGTGCGAGTACAAGCGTCAACCTCACCGGCAATCCAGGTATGGCGACGGCGGGCAGCGGAGATGTGCTGTCGGGAGCCATGGGGGCCTTGCTCGCGGCGTCGGCAGTGAGGGGCGGTGTATCCTTCACTCCCTATGAAGCCGCGCGTTGCGCTGTCTACCTGCACGGGCTGGCGGGAGATCTGGTCGTCGATGAACTCTGCGAGCTGGCGCTCGTTGCCTCAGACCTGGTCGATGCGCTGGGGCCGGCCATCCAGGTAATGGAGGGACAAGACGAACAGGCGGAGTAGTACGCCGGGCGCGATGCCGTTTCCGGTATCCAGGTCCGGGGGCGGGCCCGGGCAGCTGTTGCAGACCGTTTGCCTGCTGCTGGGCCTGGCCGTGGGTGGGGTGTCGTCGGCCCGGACGCTCCAGTCGGGCGGCGGGGAACTCAGCCCCGCGGTCGAACGCGAATGGCTGACCCGCCGCTGGGCCCTGGCCAGCGGCCGCCATCGGGAGGCGATCGCGGAGGCCCTGGCCAGCCCCGCCTGGCAGGAACGTCACCAGGCCCTCGACGCCCTGTCCCGTGCCCGGCGTGTGGCACCCTCCCTGGTGGAACTCGCCGCGG
>DASCNH010000022.1:0-18712 GCA_036011365.1 Planctomycetota bacterium
CGGATTGGAGGGGCGCTCCGGTGCCGCGATACCGGGTGGGCCCATGAAAGCGTACCCCGGCTCGGGCCCCACGGTCCGTAAACCCGCTCAGCGGATGACGGTGATCCCCCCCCAGGTGACGAGTGTCATGCCGACCGGAATCGTCTGGGCCTCGTTGTAGGTGTTGGTCCGCAGGGCGATGATCGCATCGGCGGGGGCTGCGCCCACGGCGGAGGTCAGGTCCTGGTAGGGATGCTCGAAGGAACCGTCCTCGGCCCCCGAGTTTGTCTTGTCCACGAACACGATCGGTTTGGAGAGGATCGTGCGCTTCCACACGCCGCGCCCGAAGGTGGCCGCGATCAGCTCGTGGCTCCAGCCCAGCGAGGCATGCGTCTTACAGACCTGCTCCCGAACCATCGCCAGCGGCCCGCCCGCGGCGATCTATCCGCCCTGGTCCGCCCGCTCACCACGTCCCAAGCGACGGGTGAGCAGGAACCCGGCCAGCACCAGGGCCAAGGCTTCGGCTACCTGGGTGGCGCTCGGTTTGAAAGTAGCGGACCGGCTCCCGCGGGTCTTCAGGGAGCTGCGTGTGGGGCTGACGCCGGCGTCCTCGAGGTCTTCGATCAGGGCGGCTAGATCCGTTTCAGCCGGCACCGATGGATAGCGTTCGCGGGCTTCTTCAGGCGTGCTGCCAGCGGCTACCAATAAGATGGCCGAGCGCGTGCCGCGGGGTACGAGCTCCGGATAGACAGCCTCTTGGAATGGATAGAGGCCGAGAACGGCCCCCAGGAGCAAACCCAAAAGCGCCCCGTGGCTGGCTGCGGACCAGCGCGCCAGGAGGGATCTGAGTGCGGTTGAAAGCAGGCCGATGCCCAGGGCCGCCCCGAGGGCCACGGGCGCCAGGACGGTCATGCTTCCGGCCGGGTCCTCGCGCAGGGCGCTGCTGGAGAGGGAGCCGACCACGAGGTCGTAGAGGCCGAGGATCAGGAGCAGGTAGGAGCCGCTGACGCCCGGCAGAATCATGGAGGAGGCGGCCAGGGCTCCGGCGAAGATCAGGACCGGTGTGCTGGCCTGGAGTTGGGTCATGCCGGAGCCGAAAGCCAGGCGGGCCATCAGGAGCAGCATCACGGCGGCGGCCAGGAAGACCGGCGGGCGCAGGGGCTGGCACAGACGCCAGATGAGCGGGACACCGCCAAGGGTCATGCCGATGAAGAGGCTGTAGGCCACCCAGCGCGCCTCGGTCACGAGGTAGACCGCCGGTCCAGCCAGGCTGACGAGGGCGGCCACGGCGCCCAGGCCCATGAGCCCCAGGAAGCCGAGGGCGCGGCGGCTGAAGCGCAGGCGCACCAGGTCCGCCAGGGAGCCGATGAACTCGTCGTAGAGCCCCACCGCCAGGATCATGGTGCCCCCGCTGACGCCGGGCACCAGGTTGGCGAGGCCCATCAGGAATCCGCCCAGGAGGGAGCGTCCCGGCGACGGCATCGCCTTGCGCTCGGAAGCAGTCGCCCGGTCCTCGGACGGCGGTCCCCCACGCTCGGGTGGCCTCGGTTGACTCGCGAGCTTGTCCGACATGACCGCAGGGTAGCGGGCCGGAGGCAGCGGAGTAAGAGGAGCCAGGCGTCTTTGTCATGACCGGCACGCACAGGCGCGGGCCAGTGCGGACCGGCGCGGATCGTTGCTGACGGCGCGGATTGGTGCGCATTGGTGCGGAACGGCACCGAGAGGCGCGGGCCAGTGCGGGACGACGCGGGCCAGTGCGGAACGGTGCGGCCCGGCGCGGGCCGCTGCGGGCTCTTCTTGGCACGCGCCGGGGAGCAGGGCCACGCCGTCCCGCCCGACACCCGCGACGGGCGGCTGGAGGCGCCGCTGGATCTGCCTTCCCCCCACCGCTACCGTCACGGGCCATGTCTGCTTCCGGCAAATCCCCCGGGGCCGCGCCGCGGGCGCGCCTGTTCCTGCTGGACGGGACGGCCCTGGCCTACCGCTCACACTTCGCCCTGGCGCGCTCGGGATTGACGACGGCCAGCGGACGGCCGACGGGCGCGGTCTACGGCTTCACCATGACCCTGCGGCGTATCCTGGAGCAGGAAAAACCTGATGCCATCGCCGTGGCCATGGACCCCAAGGGGCCCACCTTCCGCCATGCGACCTACGCCGAGTACAAGGCCACGCGCGAGAAGGCACCGGAGGAGATGATCGCCCAGCTCGACGATATCCGCGAAGTCGTGCGCGCCCACGGCATCAGCCTCTTTGAGGTACCCGGCTTTGAAGCGGATGATGTACTCGGGACGCTCACCGTCCAGGGCGAGGCCGCCGGTTGGGATGTCTCCATCGTCACCGGCGACAAGGATCTGATGCAGCTCGTCGGCGACCATGTGCGCCTCTACAATGTTTTCAAGCGCGACCAGGATCTGGTCATCGAGGACGCGGCGGCCGTGGAGGAGAAGTTCGGCACCACGCCGAAACATGTGATCGATGTGCTGGCCATCATGGGCGATTCATCGGACAACGTGCCCGGCGTCAAGGGCATCGGGGAGAAGGGCGCGAAAAAACTGATCGGTGAGTTCGGCACCGTGGCCGGCGTGCTGGAGAATCTGGAGAGCGTCAAGGGCAAGGCCCGCGAGTACATCGAACGCGACCGGGAGCAACTCCTGATGTCCCTCGACCTGGTAACCATCCGTTGCGATGTGCCCCTTGAACCGGGTTTCGATTCCGTGGCTGCCGCCGAGCCGGACGACGCACGCCTGGTGCAGCTCTTCCGCGACCTGGATTTTCGCGGCCTGGCGAAGAAGGCCGCCGCCGCCGGAACTGCACAGGTCAGGGCACAGCGGGATTTCGTGACCGTCACCGATGCCGCTGGCCTGGAGGCCATGCTGGCGGAGCTGCGCGCCGCCGGAGCCTTCGCCTTCGACACGGAGACAACCAGCCTCTTCCCCCTGGAGGCAACGCTGGTGGGGGCCTCCTTCAGCGCCGCCCCGGGGCGCGCCTTCTACCTGCCCTTCAACCTGGATCCGCCGGTGCTGCCCGGCGGGCCGGCGGCCCTGGTCGAGGCCCTGACGCCCATTCTGACTGAAGCGGGCCTCTTCCGCTGGGCCCAGAACTGGAAGTACGACGCCCTGGTCTTCAGCGCCGCGGGCCTCAGCCTGCCGCCGCCGGATTTCGACACGATGGTGGCCAGCTTCTGCGCCGCCGGAGGCCGCCGGAGACACAACCTGGATGAACTGGCCCTGACTCTCTTCGATCTGATGAAGATCCCCACCTCCGAGATCATCGGCACGGGCAAGAACCAGATCACCATGGCCGACGTGCCCGTTGAGCGCGTGGCCGAGTACGCCTGCGAGGACGCGGAGGTCACCTTCCGCCTGCGCGCTGTGCTGGATGAGGAGCTGGACGAGAACGCTGCGCGGCCGCTCTTCGAAGACCTGGAGATGCCCCTGGTGCCGGTCCTGGCCAAGATGGAAGAGCGCGGCATCCGCCTGGACACAGACCTCCTGGCCGGCCTGTCCAAGGAGCTGGCCGCTGACATGGATGCCGCCGCGGAGGCCGTCCAGGACCTGGCCGGCGAGCGCTTCAATGTGAACAGCACCAAGGCCCTGGGGCAGATCCTCTTCGAGAAGCTGCGCATCCAGGAGGACGCCGGCGTCAAGCGTCCCAAGCGCACCAAGACCGGCTGGGCCACGGACCACGGCACGCTGACGGATAGGTACGGAGAGGTCCCCATCGTCAAGCACCTGCTGGATTACCGGGAGGTGGCCAAGCTGAAGAGCACCTACACGGATGCCCTGCCCCAGTTCGTGAATCCCGCCACCGGGCGCGTGCACTGCTCCTTCAGCCAGGTGGCGGCGGCCACCGGGCGCCTGGCCTCCAGCGATCCGAACCTGCAGAACATCCCGATCCGCACGGAACGCGGGCGGCGCCTGCGCGAGGCCTTCGTGCCGCGCGCTGCTGACGAGCTAGGAGAATGGACGCTGCTGTGTGCCGACTACAGCCAGGTCGAACTGCGGGTCATGGCCCACTTCGCCGAGGATCCGGGCCTGCTCTCGGCCTTTGAGCGTGACGAGGACATCCACACCGCCACGGCGGCGGTCATCTTCGACATCATGCCGGCCCTGGTGACCCGCGAACTGCGCGGCCGCGCCAAGGCCATCAACTTCGGCCTGCTCTACGGCATGGGGCCGGCGCGCCTGGCCCGGGAGACGGGGCTCTCCGTGCCCGAGGCGCGCCAGTTCATCGAACGCTACTTCAAGTCCTTCCCGGCCGTGCGCAGCTGGATCGACAAGACCCTGGCCGGAGCCCGGGAGCGGGGCTATGTGGAGACCCTCTTCGGCCGCCGGCGGTATTTCCCAGAACTCGTCGGCCAGAACCAACGTCGGGCCGCCTTTGCCGAGAATGCCGCGGTCAACACACCCATCCAGGGTTCGGCCGCGGACATCATCAAGCGCGCCATGCTCGCCGTGGAGGAGCAGTTGACCGCCTCGGACCTCGCCGCCCGGTTGCTGCTCCAGGTCCACGACGAGTTGGTCTTCGAGCTCCCCCTTTCCCAGCTTGAAGAAACCCAGGAACTCGTCTGCCGAGCCATGGAGGGCTGCGTGGAGCTCAAGGTTCCCCTCAGGGTGGACTGCGGCCACGGCCCCAACTGGCTGGCGGCCCACTAGCAGCGGGGGTAGGAGTATCAGGCCTCTTCTCCCGTTGCATTGCCACCTGTTTCCCCGTTGTGATACAAGGGACGCTCCACCCGGAGATCATCGGCCGCCCCTGTCTTCCGATTGCATCCCTCCGCCCGGCCGCACCCCCTCCCGGCCAGTCACCGAGCCATGAGTGAAAGCACCACAGCCACCGCCGAATCGGCCTCTGGAGCCCCTGAGGGCACCTTCCGGGTCGAACTCGACCTGTGTATCGCCTGTGACGCCTGCTGCCAGGAGTTTCCGGAAGTCTTCTACATGGGAGACGACGAGAAGGCCCACGAGAAGCAGGATCAGGCAGCGGACAAGTACAACGCGCGCGCGGTGGTGGACACCTGCCCCACGGACGCCATCCTGTTCAGCGGCGAGCTGCCCGAGGCCGAGGAGCAGTTGGCCCTTGAAGAAGTGGCCGGCTGGGAGGCCGCCTGGGCCGCCGTCCGCGATCTGCCCGAGGACCTCGCCGAACGCGATCGCCGCTACGGCCGCGACTACGAGGTGAGTGAGGAGGACGGTTTCCTGCGTGTGCAGCTCCAGCTACCGCGCAAGGTGCCGGCGGTGCGCGACCGCTTCCGCTTCGGCCTGGACGCGGAGATGCCCGCCTATGCCACCCATGTCTACCTCCGAGACGGTGGTCTCTCTGTGACCGCCTGGGTCACCGATCCCAAGGTGCGTGTCCTGACCCACGGGTCGAGTTCCTTCCCAGGTCGCTTCACGACCACCTGGGACATGCCCGCGGATGTGGTCGGCTGCACACACCGGGCGGACGGCCACGGTGGCGTGGAGGCAATTGCCTTCACCGACACGGCAACTCGGGATAGCTGGAACTGGGAGGCCCACTTCATCACCGATCGCTGCACCTCCTGCTCGATCTGCGAGCGCGTCTGCCCCACCAACGCCATCACCTCCGGCGAGCAGTATTTCATCGACCCGGCCCTGTGCATCAACTGCTCTGTGTGCGGTGTCTACTGTCCGTTTGACGCCATCGAATCCGAAGCCGCTGAAGTGGTCCAGAAGATCAAGCCCAAGCAGGTACCCAAGGCCCTGGTGCACGAGGAGCTATGCTCCGGCTGTGAGTTCTGCGAGAACATCTGCCCCTTCGACGCCATCGCCATGCGCCTCGACGAAGATGGTTTCAACCGCATCGCCACGGTCACCCCCAAGGCCTGCACCTCCTGCAAGCTATGCGAGCAGGTCTGCATCAAGGACGCCATCGTCGTGCCCCGGGAGCACACCTTCGAGGACATCGGCATGAGCTACCAGAGCTACCTGATCGATCAGAACGAGGCTCCGGTGCCGAGTGCCTGAATCCCGCTAGCCGGATTCTTCCGAGGCGGAGTCAGCCGCTGTTCGCGGCTTATCGGGCTCCAGGGCTTCCCGCGGAGCCGAGCGCCCACTGAGCGGCGGCCGGCCGAGCAGGGAGGCGGGCTGAACCGCCAGGCGACCGTACTTGCGGCGCAGCTTGTCCATGCTGCGCGTGGCCTGCTCCAGCCGCTCGGAGGTCTGGATCCACTCGTCCCGGGAGCGAGTCGGGGCCAGCTGCGATTCGAACAGGTCCCCCTGGAGCGGCTGGCGCACATCTTCCAGTTGGGACACCTGAACACCCAACAGGCGCAGGGGGCCGGAGGGTACGCGCTCGAAGAGCTCGCCCGCCACGGCGAAGAGGCGCGGTCCGAGATTGGTGGGCAGCTCCAGGGTGCGCGTGCGCGTCAGCGTCTTGAAGTCACTGTAGCGCACCTTGAGGGTCACAGTGCGCCCGCGCAATCCGCGCCCGCGCAGGCCGAAGCCGACCTCCTCGCAGAAGGAGAGCAAGAGCGTGCGCAACTCCTCGGGATCGGAGATGTCCTCGGCGAACGTGCGCTCCATGCCGTGGGACTTTTCCTCCCGGTGGGGGTTGACGCGCCTGGGATCGATGCCGTGGGCCAGATCGTGGATCCAGACACCGGAGGCGCCGAAACGCCGCACGACCTCGCCGCGCTCCAGCTGCGCCAGGTCCCCGACGGTCTCCACGCCCAACTGGTGCAGGCGCTTGGCCGTGCGCTCGCCGACGCCGAAGATCTTTTCCACCGGCAGCGGATCGAGGATCTTGCGGATCTCGTGTTCCTCGATGACGCGAAAGCCGTCAGGCTTATCCAGGTCCGAGGCCAGCTTGGCCAGGAACTTGGAAGGCGCGATGCCAACGGAGGCGACCAGTGCCGTCTCCTTCAGGATGCGCGCGCGAATGGCGTGCCCGATATCCACGGCGCTGCCGTGGAGCCGTTCGCAGCCGCGTACATCCAGAAAGGCCTCGTCCAAGGAGAGAGGCTCCACCTGGGGCGTGAAGGAACGGAAGATCTCCATGATGCGCCGACTGGCCGCCGTGTAGCGATCGAAGTCCGGCGGCAGCAGCACCATGTTCGGACACAGGCGCCGGGCACGAGCCGTGGGCATGGCCGAGTGCACACCAAAGGCGCGGGCCTCGTAGCTGGCGGCGGCGATCACCCCGCGACCGGAGGCCGGGCCGCCAACGCAGACCGGCAGGCCGGCCAAGGATGGATTGTCGCGCACCTCCACGGACGCATAGAAGGCGTCCATGTCCACATGCAGGATTGAGGGGCGTGCTCCGGCCATGGCAGGGATGGTGCTCGCTGAGCACACACCCTCAGTGTGCCCCAGGCTGCCCAAAACCGTCAAGCGGCCCGTGTCCGGAGTGGTCCTGACAATGCCCCCGTGCCCGCCCCGCAGCGAGCAGCGGCGGGCTAGGGGAGTCCCCGGCGGGCGGCCTCGAAAATCGCCCGGTGCTCCTCGGAAAAGAGCACAAAGGTAGCCTTCTCCAGGACCGCATGCTGTTCCAGGGCTGCTGCCACCGCTCCCATGGCCACCATAGCGGCCTGCTCCACCGGATAGCCGTAGACGCCGCAGGAGATGGCGGGGAAGGCCACCGTACGACAGCCGACGGAGGCCGCCAAGGCGAGGGCATTGCGGTGACAGGCCGCCAGGAGCTGTGCCTCCCCGGCCGCGCCACCGGAGTAGATGGGGCCCGGGCTGTGGATCACATGGGTGGCGCGTAGGTCGTGGCCCCCGGTCAGGCGCGCCTGCCCCGTGGGGCACCCCGCTGGATAGCGCTCAATACATTCGGCCAGCAGCCCGGGCCCCGCCGCCCGGTGCAGGGCGCCGTCCACGCCGCCCCCCCCCGCAGGGAAGTGTTGGCGGCGTTGACAAGCGCATCGACGGCGAAGCATGTCAGGTCCCCCACCAGGCACTCGATACGAGCTGCCGCGGAGCCGTCCTGGTCCGCCGCCCGGGGATCATGGACAGGCCCCTTCATTCCAGCGGGATACGGTTGGCCCAGGGGCTCTGCTCGGCTTCCTGCCCAGCGCTCTCGGAGGGAGTCAATAGAGGCCCCACCAGACAGGCGGGGCCCGCCTCCAGGGCACCGGCCCCGTTGCGCACGATGATGGCCGGCACCCTGCGTGCCATGATGCGAGCCCCGGCGGCCAGCGTGTTGCCATCGACAATGCCTCCGCCCTCCAGCAACAGGTCCGCGTCGAGGCGGTTGTTGAACAGGCGCGCAGCGCCGGCCACGACAATCCCCCCCCGACGATTGCCGGTGACTTCACAGGCGGAGACCACCACACCGGGTCCCGCGCGCAGGCCCAGGTGGCGGTTGTCCTTGAACTGGCTGTTGCTGACGAAGCTAGCCTGGGCCACCAGCAGGCCGTGGCCGTCCACGCTGCCGGTCGACTCGCAACCCGCCACCATGGAGTCGCCCCCCACCCGCAGGCCATGGTCGATGTTCTCGAAGACGCCACACTCTATGAGCAGGCTCCCGCCGCCGGCCTCGATGCCGGCTCCGTGGTTGCCCCGGGCGGTGCTGTTGCGCACCAGGCTCTTGCCGCCGGCCTTGATCCCGTGCGTGGAGAGATTGCCCACGGACAGGCACTGGACAACGGTGCCGCCAAAGCCCACCTCGATGCCCCCGAACTCGTTTCCGTTGGCGCGCACGGCGCTGATGCGCGCCTCGCGCCCGGCCAGCAGGCCCCGGCCCCCGTGGTTGAGCTGCACCTGACAATCCGCGGCGGAGCAGTTGTCTCCCAGGTGAATGCCGTGGCCCCCGTTGTTGAGGACGGTGAGTCCGCTGACATGCGAAGTGCTCGCCGTCGCCAGGTCCAGGCCGTCGTCTCCCCAACGCTGGACCGTTCCGCGCAGTATGGTGATGTTGCGCCGTTGACCCACCGCGCGGATGCCGGCGGCGGAGCCCAGCACGCCGCTCAGCGCGAAGCCGCCGAGGTCCAGCAGCACCTCGTCCGCGGCCACGCGCAGACCGTCCTGCCCGGCGACCCCGGAGAGATCCCCCGCCAGCAGATAGCGACCGGGCTCATCAATCGTAAACGGCAGCTCGTCGATGACCACGGTGCGCTCCGGGACGGTCACAACCGGGACAGTCACAACCCGCTCCCCGCCCCCTGGCATCCAAGGGAACGGACATATGCTGGCCAGGAACAACAGAATCGGGGCTGAAGTCATGGGTCCTTTGTAGGGTGCCGGGGTAGGCGAAAAAAGGATCAGCCCGCGCTCACTACAGGCGGCCCCGGCCAAAGGCTAGGATCCGGTCGTGCGCGGACTGAACAGACAGAAGCTCCCCAGCTCACCGGGGCTCCACCGGCAGCTGGCGCCGGTGCTCCTCCTGGGCCTGGCCGCGGCCTGCGCCGGAGGGCAGTCCAGGGGCTTGCAGGGAAGCCGCGAGACGCGCCCCAACATGCTGGTCATCTACGTGGATGACCTGCGCGCGGATGCCCTGTCGGCCACTGGCAACCCCTGGATCAAGACTCCGCACCTGGACCGCCTGGCGGCCGAGGGCCTGGTCTGCACCAACTCCTTCGTGACCACTTCCCTCTGCTGCCCCGGGCGCGTCAGCGTGCTGACCGGCAAGTACGCCCATGCCACCGGGGTCACGGACAACCAGCCAAAGCGCGACTTTCAGGATCGCCATCGGACCTTCGTCGATCAGCTGGACGAGGATGGTTATGAGACGGCCTTCATCGGCAAGTGGCACCTGCCCAACCCCGAGGCCAGCCCCCAGCGCGGCTTCGACCATTGGGTCAGCTTCGAGGGCCAGGGCGAGTACTTCGATCCCCTGCTCAACATCGACGGGGCGCGGGTCCAGTCCACCGGGCACAACGCGGATGTGCTGACAGACCGGGCCCTGGGTTGGCTGGAGGGGCACGCCGGAGCCAGGGACCCGTTCTTCCTTTTCCTGTCGTACAAGAATTGTCACACGCCCTGGGACCCGCCCCTGCGTCACCGGGGCCTGCTCGATGACGTGGACATTCCCCTGCCGGCCAGCTTCAACGACGATCCGGACGAGCTGCCCACGGCCTGGCGCGCATCGCGCCTCTCCCGGCGCAACCGCGGCGCCCACCCCCATCCGGAGTATTACGCGGCGGTGGTGCGGCGCTATCACGAGTTGATCATGGGCGTGGACGAGTCCGTGGGACGCGTGCTGGAGCTGCTCGAGAGCCGTGGCGTGCTCGACGAGACCCTGGTGCTCTTCACCAGCGACAACGGCTACCTGCTCGGCGAGCACGGCTTCATCCAAAAGGGCCACTCCTACGAACCATCCATGCGCGTGCCCCTGATCCTGCGCTACCCAGCCGTGATCCCGGCCGGCAGCCTCAGCTCCCGCGCGGCTCTCAACGTGGACATCGCTCCGACGCTGCTCAGCCTGGCGGGCCTGGACATTCCTGAAGACGTGCAGGGCGTCGACCTGGCTCCCCTCTGGCAGGCGCAAGACGATAAAGGGCCGCGCAACTGGCGCGAGTGGTTCCTCTACATCGCCCCCTGGTTCCAGGACAACGGCGCCCCCCGGGAGCTGGCCCTGCACAGCGAGCGCTGGAAATACGTGCGCTTTCTGGAGGACACCCCCAGCGAGGCCCTCTTCGACCTCCTGCACGATCCCGGCGAACGGGTCAACCTGGCGCGGGGCGCGCTCAGCGAGGGGGCTGCCGACATCCTGGCGAGGGCCCGCACGGCCATGCGCGCGGAGATGAAGCGCCTGGGAGTTCCAGCGGCCTGGTTCGACGGACAGGGTGCGGCGCGCCTCTGACGCGCATCCCTATTTCAGGTCCGCCAGCAGCCTGCGCCTGATCCCGCGCCAGCCCGTGCGCTGGAGTTGGCGCATGTGCTGCAGAGCTGTCTGGTAGTCCTGGCTGCTGGCCAGGTTCACCGTGGAGTGGGGATCCAAGTCCAAGTCGTAGAGTTCGTACTGGTGTCCCGGCTCCTCACGCCAGGGCAGGCGCCACTCCACGAGTCGATAGCGCTCATCGCGGATGGTCACGCCCACCCCTTGCAGGGGCCCCGCCTTCGGATCCGGATTGTCCACGCCCACACGGCTGAAGACCGCCTGCTTCCAGGGGAGCTCCGGCTCGCGCATCAGGGGCACGAGGCTGAGCCCTTCAAGCTCGCCCACGTCCTCCGGCGCCGCAGGCAAGGGCAGGTTGGCCAACTCGCAGATGGTCGGGAAGATATCCACCAACTCCACCAGGGCCGCGCTGCCGGCACCGCGCCTGAACCCATCGGCGGATCCGGCCGGCGCGATGATCAGCGGCGCGCGCAGGGCGATTTCGTAGTTGGTCTGCTTGGCCCACAGGGAGTTGTCTTCCAGGTGATAGCCGTGGTCTCCCCACAGGCAGACGATGGTGTTGTCGCTGAGCTCCAGCCGATCGAGGCACGCGAGCACTTCCCCCACCAGGGAATCCACATAGCTGACGCAGGCGTAGTAGCCCCGCCGCAGGGCGAGCGTCATTTCAGCGGGCAGGGGGCCGGTGTCCGGCACGCCGGCGAAGCCGCGCAGCTCGCGGCGATCAAAGAGGGCGCAGTCCGGGGCGCCCCGGGGCGCTTCCGGCGCCGGGGCCGCGGGAAAGGCATCCTCGCCATAGAGGTCCCAATAGCGCTTGGGGGCCACAAAGGGCAGGTGTGGCTTGTGGAAACCCACGGCCAGAAAGAAAGGCTCGTCCTTGAGCTCCTCCAAGAGCTCCATGGCGCGCCCGGCGATCTGCCCGTCCATGGTGACCGCATCGTCCACCTCCGGTGCCTCGTAGGCCGGGGCCTTTTGGGAGGCGCGGTCGGTCCACCCGCCGGAATGGTAGAACTCAAAGGGTGGCCGCCAGCACTTCTCTGACCAGGAGGGGGCATCATCCAAGTTGCCATAGCCGTGGTGCATCTTGCCCAGGGCCAGGGCCTTGTAGCCGGCGTTCTTGAAGGCCTGGGGCAAGGTGACAATCTCGCGCAGGGCCGGACGGAAGCGCTGGCGCTGGGCGTTGTGCTCGGTCTTCTGGAGAGAGACGCCGGTCTTCAGGGGCCGGTAGCCGGTCAGCACGCTGGTGCGCGAGGGATTGCACAGGGATTGTTGGCAGAAGGCGCGGCTGAAGAGCGTGCCGCGCTCGGCCAGGGCATCCATGTGGGGCGTCAGGGCCTGGTCCCCGTAGCAACCCAGGGCCGGGCGCAGGTCATCGACGATGATGAATAGCACATTGGGGCGCTGACCCGGCTGCTGCACTTGCCCGTCACCGGCGTCCTCGCCAGCACAGGCAGACCCACACATCAGAGCGCAGACGACGGCCACCAGGCGCCTTGTTCCGGGGCGGCGCGCAGCCCTGCGTGTTTCAAAATGAGCCATGATCAGCTGGATTATGTACGCAAACGGCCGACACTTCACAACTGCTGGCGTGCTCCGCGCCAGCCACGGCCGAGCAGGTCGCGCATGGCCTGCAGCGCGCTGGCGTAGCCCGGATCCCCGGCCACATTGCGCGTGCCCAGGGGATCGGTGTGGGAATCGTAGAGCTCGAAGGCCACCGGGCCCTTGGTGTTGTCGAAGCGCCACTCAATCAGGCGATAGCGATCATCGCACAGGGTACGCCCGAGGCCGCGCCCGCGCTCGGGATCGTTGACGGGGATCTGGCTGAAGGCCGCGGGCTTCCAGGGGCGCATGGGATCAGCGAGCAGCGGGACCATGCTCGTCCCTTCACAAAACTCGGGCAGCGGCAGCCCAGCCAGCTCGCAGAGGGTCGGGTACAGATCCACTAGCTCCACCAGTCGCGGGCTCTGCCCGCCCCGTGGATACTCCCCCGGCGCCGAAATGATCAGGGGCACGCGCACGGCCGCCTCGTAGTTTGTCAGTTTGCACCACAGGGAGAGGTCGCCCAGGTGGAAACCGTGATCGCCCCACAGGCAGACGATGGTGTCGTCGCGCAACTCGAGGCGTTCCAGGGCGTCGAGCAGCTGCCCCACCAGGGCATCCATGTAGCTGACGCAGGCCAGGTAGCCGTGGTGCAGATTCACGGCCAGCTCTTCCCCCAGTGGCCCTTCGTTCGGAATGTCCATGTAGGAACGCAACTCGCTCCAGTTGGTGCGGGCCCAGGAGGCGGCGCCGGTCGGCATGGCCCCGTGCCCGGGCGGCGGGATCTCCTCCATGTCGTAGAGATCCCAATAGCGTTTGGGTGCCACAAAGGGCAGGTGCGGCTTGCGAAAGCCCACGGCCAGAAAGAAGGGCTGGTCTCCGGCGCCCTCCATGATCTCCACGGCCTTGGCCGCGATCTGCCCGTCCATGGTCACGCTGTCGTCCACCTCCGGTGCTTCGAAGGCCGGCCCCGGGCGAAAGCGGAAGACGCCCAGGGCCTCGGCCTCCTTGTCGAGCTCGGTCTCGATGGCGTGGCCCTCATCCGTGTGGTAGAAGTGCTTCTCCGGCCGCCAGCAGGGCTCCGACCAGGAGGGCGCGTCATCCAGGCGCCCGGGGCCGTGGTGCACCTTGCCGAGGGCGCGCGTCAGGTAGCCCGCACTCTTGAAGGCCTGGGGCAAGGTAGCTATGTCCGGCAGGGCCTGGCGAAAGTCCATCTTCAGGTTGAAGACGCGCGTGGTGGGCGGGCGGCATCCGGTAAGGACGCTGGTGCGGGAAGGGTGACAGAGGGATTCCTGGCAATAGGCACGCCGAAAGAGGGTGCCTTCCGCGGCCAGGGCATCCATGCGCGGGGTGACGGCCGGCGTTCCGTAGCACCCTAGCAGGGGGCGCAGATCGTCGATGATGATGAAGAGCACATTCGGCGGCCTCTGCGCCGGGGGGGCCGGCGCGCTGGCAGCCACCGGGAGCGGCTTGGAGGAGTCGCCGGCGGGCCCAGCATCACCCTGGACCGGCAGCCCAGCTGGGCCGACTGCGAGGGAAAATAGGAGGACGGCGGTGAGCATCTGCGGACAGCCCCGGGACACGACGGGGCCAGCATTCCAGGGGAGTATAACCCCTGGGGGCAGCGGCGGCCCTTCACGGAGACATGCGGGTCCGCAAATGGTCCTGGGAAAGGGGCGTCCGGGCCGTTTTTCCGGGTTTTTACCGAATGCCCCGAGACTCCATAATAATCCCCTTGCGACCAGTATAAATCTGCCTTCTCATGGGTAGGTCAGCCACCGCGCGCGGGGACTCCCCTCCCTATTAATTTCGGCGGCCTAACAACACACCCCAATGAATCTAACCGGACTCCGAGCCTTCGCCCTCACCGGCGCCTCCTTCCTGGCATTGATTGCCGCCACCACACCCACGGCCACCGCCCAGGGCTGCTGAGGCCCGCGCTTCGGCGGGGGTGCCCCGTCAAATCCAGGTCCCGGAGCCGGTCGTGGCCCTACCGGTGGTGGTCTAGGTCGCGGTCCCGGAAGCGCTGGTCCCTCGGGGCCCTCGACGCCCGGCGCCGGCCCGCGCGGCGCGCCCACGACGGGCAGCCCCTTCACCAACCCCAACTCGCCCTTGACCCTGGGCAAGACTGGCGAAGTGGTCAAGACCTCCGACTGGCAGGTCTGGTGGATGTACAACCGCGATCAATACCTGCACCTGCGCGATCGCCTGGTGGACGGCGGCACCACGGGCAGCGATGACTTCTTCCTCGGCAAGGGCCAGAAGGAGAACACCGAGGACCGGCGCCGCGCCTCCAAGGAGGATGTGCGCAGCAAGGTCGTGCCCGCCCTCTTGAAGGCCATCGAGGCCGGCGGCACAAATGAGTTCTGCCACGGGGGCATGCTGGCCCTGGCCAAGATCGGTGTCAGCCTCTCGCCCCAGGAACAGGCGCGCTTCGACTTCATCCTCAACTTCTTCCTCAAGGAAGGAAACGAAAACATCCACCGCACGGCGGCCCTCTCCATGGGTGTCCTGGCCTACGAGCCGGCAGCGCCGCTGCTGCGTTCGGTACTCCTGGACACACCCGAGGCTCGCCAAAGCCTGGAACTCGAAGAAGGCGAAGCCATCTCCGCCGACCTGCGCGCCTCCGCCGCATATGGCCTGGCCTTCATTGGACGCCAGACCAGCGACAGGGAACTGCGCAAGAGCATCGTCGAAGATCTGGTGACCATCCTCGAGCTTGAGGAACAGTCCACTCCGGACCTCAAGGTGGCGGCAGTGACGGCCATGGGCCTGACGCCGCTCCCCGTGGTCGACGGTGCTGATGCCTGCTACTGCGGAACCTGCGAAGTGGACGAGCCCGGCACCTCGCGCCAGGCCCAGGTGACCTGGCTGATGCGCTTGTTCAACGACAAGAAGGAAACTCCGGCCCTGGCCCGCGCCCACACGGCCACGGCCATGGCGCGCCTCCTGCAGGACGCCCCGGACAACACGCCCAAGGAACTCAAGATCGGGGTCGCCGAGACCATGATCGACTCCCTGGCCAGGAGCGCCCGTGAGACCGAAGAGGTCCACCAGGCCTGCGTCTTGGGCCTGGGCCTCTTGGGTGACGCGGACGACGATCCCGTGGATGTCTGGATTCGCTCCAGCCTGCGCAACCAGCTCAGGGACAGCGACGAGATGTCCCGGCGCTTCGCCCTGATCTCCCTGGCCAAGGTCGGCGCCCGACCGGGCACCGGCGACGGCGCCTGGGCCGGTACGGCGGGCGTGCGCAAGGAGTTGACCCACCAGTTGGCCCGTGGCAAGAAACACATGAAGCCCTGGGCGGGTGTCGCCCTGGGCGTCTTCGGCCACGACCTGATGGAGTTGGGTGTGAAGCCCGACGCCGGCGTGGCCACGGCCCTGCGCTCCATGATCAAGCGCGCCAAGAAACCGGAGACCCTGGGCGCCTACGCCCTGGCCGCCGGCCTGCGCGGTGACCAGGAGGCCGTGAAAGAACTACAGAAGAAGCTGGCCGAGATCGACGACGATGCCACCCTCGGCTATGTCTCCCTGGGCCTGGGCTTGATCGGCGACCGCAGTTCCATCGAACCCCTGCAGGAAATGCTCGGGCATTTGGAAAATCGTCCTGGCCTGCAGCATCGCCTGGGACTTTCCCTGGGCCTGCTCGGCGACGGCGCCATGCTCTCCACCCTCACCGAGCGCCTGGAAGACGACAGCAATATCCAAGCCCAGACCTCTGTGGCCTCCGCTCTCGGCTTCCTGGGTGACGCACGCTCCCTGGATTCCCTGGTCGCTGTACTCCTGGATGACGCCACCCATGATGACACGCGGACCTCGTCCATCGTTTCCCTGGGTCGTGTCTCCGACTTCGCGCGCCTGCCCTGGCGCGCCTACCTGACCTCGGGTGCCAACTACCGCGCCAACACCAGGTCTCTCACCAACCCCTCAGGGGACGGAGTGATGGACCTCGAGTAAGTCAAGCGGTAGAGAATGGGCAAGTACTGGGCGGGACCGGCTAGGCCGGTCCCGCCCTTTTTTTCTGGGTCCCTCAGCCGAAGAGCTTCAAGCGCCCCGGCCGGTAGTCCGGGAAGAACTCCTTGGGCGTCTTGAAGTCGAAGAGGTTTCTGAGCACCTCCGCGAAGACATCCCGGAAGTCCGTGGTCACGGGCAGATCGCGCCCCTGGTGGAGCTGGTCCGAGCGCAGACCGCGCCATTCGCCCAGCACGCGGCCGCCCTCCACGCCGCCCCCGAGCAAGAGCATGCCTCCCCCGTGTCCATGGTCGGTGCCATTGCTGCCGTTCTCGTTCACCGTGCGCCCGAACTCGCTCATGACGAGCACCATGGTGCGTTCCATTCTGGAACCCTGCTGGCGCGCGAAGGCCGCCAGGGACTGGGCCAGATCGCCCAGCATCTGGGCGTGCCGACCATCAGTGCCGCCCTGGTTGGCGTGGTGGTCCCAGCCGCCGATATCGATGCCGGCCACCTCGAGCCCCGCGCCGGAAGCGATCACCTGTCCGATGCGGGACAGGCCACTGCCAAAGCCGCTCTTTGGATATCCGTAGTCGCGCTGTTCGCCCGTGCCGACGATCTCCTGCAGGCGGCGCAGGGTTTCGATGGTCACCTTGCCGGAGGCCACGACGGCGGAGCCGTCCTCACCCCCCTCGACGGGACGCTCATCCATACCGCCGGATCCCTGGCCGGCTCCGTAGAACTTTTCGAAACGGTCCAGGGCCGCGTTGCTGTCCGCACTACCCGCGTCTTCCGGCACCGCCAGCACCGGGTAGTCTCCGCGCAGGGAGCGCGGCAAGAGCCCCTGCATGCCCAGGGCCCGGAACTCGCCGTCCTGGCTGGCACCGCGGCTGCGCCGCGCCCGCACCTGTGAGGTGACCTCCAGGTAGCGGTTGAGCCAACCGGAGCGCACGGACCGATTGCCCGGCGCGGCAAACTCCATGAAGTCCTGGGCGTCGAAGTGACTGCGCGTGGTATGGGGTGATCCCACATTGACGAGCGGCGCCAAAAGGCCCTCCTTGTAGAGGGGCAGGAGCGGTGCCAGGGCCGGGTGCAGGGCCCATTCGTCGTCGAGGGCCAAGCGCCCATCCGCCTCGCCGATGCCGATTCCCGGACGCGCCAGGGCGTAGGTCGGATCCTCACAGGGAATGATCATGTTCAAGATGTCCGCACCACCACGCAGGTAGATAGCGACCAAGGCGGGCGGACCGCCGCCATCCTGAGGAACAGCCGTTTCCCTTGAAAGAGACTCCAGAGCGGGCCGCGCCAGGCTGGAGCCTGACAGGCCCAGGGCCGCCGATGCGCCCAGGAACGCGCGCCGCGAGGGGCGCATTGCGTGTTTGTCGTTGGTAGCACTCATTGTTGTTGGAATTCAGGTGAGCCGAGCAGCAGGCCGACGATTTGCGGCCCGAGGACGGAGAGCTCTGCTCGCCGCCCGCCGCCGGTGTGGTCACGGATGGCTTCGAAGAGCATCAGGTAGGTGCGCGGTGCGGCGCCCGCGGGCAGAATGCGCTCCACCAGGAAATCGATCCAGCGCAGGGGGTTGGGCTCGTCCTCCAGGCCGTAGTAGAAGTTGCGGCCCACGTTGACCCCCCGCAGCTCACCGGCGCTGAGCTCCAGGGCGAACTTCCAGCGCAGGGACATGACGCCGGGATCGAGCCAGGACTCCGCCGTGTCGTAGTAGCCCGTGGGGTCATCGCACCGGTAGATGGGCTGGCCCATGCCCTTCAAGACCGCGTCGATGCGGTCCAGGGAATCTACCTGGGCCTCCGTGGCCCTCAGGGCGCTGACCACGAACTCGAAGGGCGTCTTGAACTTGGCCCGGTAGTTGGCGCGCTTCCAAAAGTCATCGTGTTCGATTACAGCCCGGACCAGATCGGGGAGCTCGGCCCCCTTCTTCTTGAAAGCCTTCACGACCTCTGACACGGCCCTGCGCGGCGGAGAGTCATTGACGAGGAAACGCACGAGTTTCGTGGCGAGGAACTCCGCCGTGTGGTTGTGGCCGGCGAGGATCTCCAAGATGCGCAGCCCCTGGCTCGGTCCGTTCCCCCGGTCCTTGCGCAGGGGGTGCCCCAGGAATTTCTTGTCGCCCTCGATGTGCCGGTCATGCTTGAAATCGAAGCTCTGACGGTCCCTGTTGATGCCCCAGCCCGTGAGCGCTGCCGCGCAGGAGATGACATCTTTCTGCCGGTAGGTGCGGTCAACGCCCAGCGTGTGCAGCTCCATCAACTCCCGAGCGTAGTTCTCGTTCAGACCGCGCTGGGAGGCGATGGCCGCCGCCTCCAGACCGCGTTCCTTCGAGCCCGTCTCCTTGCGCACGTTGCGCTCGATCACCGCCAGCTCCTGGTCGCTGGGGGGCCGGCGTGAGAGGTGATTGTCCAGGTAGTGCAGCATGGCCGGGTGCGCG
>DASCNH010000023.1:0-6104 GCA_036011365.1 Planctomycetota bacterium
GGGATCCAGGCCCACGCCCACCGGCGCCCACCACCCGCAGTTCCAGGGCCGCGCCCTCGCGCACGCGCTGCTGGTTGACCTCGCGCTGGAAGAGCTCGCCGAGCTCGCTCAGCTCGGCCACCTCGACCAGGCCCTCCCCCTCGGCCACCAGCTGCCCGAGGAACTCCCGGTCCGCGTCGGCGCCGATGGGGAAAACGCGCAGGTGCACGCCGGCGGCGGCCAGACGACCGGCCACGGCCCGCGCCCGCTCCGCCTCCCACAGGGCCGTGCGCCCATCGGTCAGGAGCAACACCAACGCCCGGCGTTCCCGCCCGGAGCGCTCCTCCGCCAGCTGGTCCAGGGAATAGAGCACATCCGTCGTACCCCCGGGAACGCGCGCCGCCAGGATGCCCAACAGGGTCTCCCGACGCCGGCCCGCGCCCGCCCGTGCGCCCGTTGGAGCGCCGATGTGAGCGCCCGCAGTCCCCGACCGGTCCGCTCCCGTCTCATCGGGACCGAGCACACCCGTGAAGAAACGCAGGGCCAGGTGGTCCCCGGCCAGGCTGGCCCGGGCCAGCTCCAAGACACCCCGGCGCACCTCCTCGAAGGGTTCGCCGGCCATGCTGCCGCTGCCGTCCACCACCAGGATCACATCGCGCTCGGAGTCCGGCTCCTCCGGCTGCAGGGGCAGCAGCGACTGGGGCAGGCGGGCGCTGTTCACCGGCAGCCAGCCCTGCAGCAGCTCCCATCCCCCGGAAGCCAGCCAACCGCCGCCGGACTCCACAAAGGAACGCAGCAGCTCGCCGTCCAGGAGGTCCACGGGCACGCCGCTGGTCCAGAGCACATCCGCCTCTCCGAGGGCCCGGCCAAGCTCCCCCACCTCCCAGAATCGCAACTGAAGCCCGTCCACCGCGGTTCCGGCCCCCCGCGTCCCGGAGCCCGGGCCCACGGAACCGGACGTTCCCACCTCCGGCCCGTCCGGGGCCGCCCCCCCGGCCAGCCAGCGCCGCACCTCTTCCACGCGCTCCGGGGCCGGGGCTCCCGAGCCCACCAAGACTGCACAAATGAGGTCCGGACCGGCCCGGGTGCCCGCCTGCCCCCAGTCGTTCTCGGGCAGCGGATCGCCGGCGGCGCTGACGCGCGCCGTGACCTCGGTGATGCCCGGGGCCGCCGGGCCCAGGGGCACGGACAGGTGCGCCCGCCAGAGACCGGCGGGGATGGCGCC
Source organism: Planctomycetota bacterium (assembly GCA_036011365.1). Classification (GTDB taxonomy): domain Bacteria; phylum Planctomycetota; class UBA1135; order UBA1135. The sequence continues at coordinate 1,205 of DASCNH010000023.1, forward strand.
GGAGGCCCCGGCCACCACTGGCCACTCCACTGGCCACTCCGCTGGCGACTCCACTGGCAACTCCACCGACCACTCCACTGGCAACTGCCTCACGCCACCTCCGTGGCCGTCCCTCCAGCTGACCGTGAGCTCGGTCACCGGGGGCCTCGCCGGGTCTCTGGCCGAGCCCTGCGCGCCGAGCTCCACGGCCACCGCCAGGGGCGCTCCCACCTCCACTTCCCGGGGCAGGGAAAGGCCGACGACGGCGGCGTCCGGCAGGTCGGGCCCGGGCCAGCGCTCGACAGAAGTGCTCGCCCCTTCCGCCAGGGCCTTCCAGGCCGGCCTGGGATCAGGCCCCGTGTACGTGCCGTCCGAGAGCAGGACCAGGCGGCAGCGCTGCCGGGGCTGTTCCCGGAGTATCCCCTCGGCCAGCCCCAGGGCGGCGCCGAGTTCGCTGTCCGCCGCGAGGCCCACAGCCCCCGGCCCGCCGCCCCCGGCCCGCGCCCCATGGCCCGCCAGGTCCTGTGACAACAGCCCGTTCGCCGGCCCTCGCCGGAGATCCTCCGAGAGGCGGCCACCGGCGGCGGGGCCGAAGACCCGGCGGCAGGGAGCGCCCGGGGCGCCGAAGACCACCACAGCCAGCTCCTCGCCTGCCTCCCGGGCCTCCCGGTCCTGGGCCGCCAGGTAGCGGCGCAGGAAGATCGTGGAGTCCCTGCGGACCCGGGTGGCGCTCGGGGAGAGGTCCGCAATCACCAGGCGCAGGGGCGGCGCCAGGGCCGGGCCGCGGGGCACAAGTAGCAGCAGGGCCAGGGCCATCAGGGACAGGCCCAGGCCGACGAGTCCGCGCCGGAAGGCGCACACGCGGGCGAACAGACCCGAGGGCCACAGACCCGAAGGCCGCAGACCCGAGGACCGCAGACCGGAAGGCCGCAGGCCGGAAGCCCCCGGCAGCTCGCCGCCCGTGGACTGTGCGGGAGCTCCGGCTTGCGGGATGTCCGGCGGCGGGTCGGGCCGCGTCCCGCGCCCCGCTTCAGCTCCCATGTCCGGCTTCCGCGGCGAGTTCAGCCGCCCCGCGTTCGACGCTCCGGATCCAACCACCACCGAGCAGCTGACCCTGCTCCTCCCCAGCGTAGAAGGCCGCGCCCTGACCCGGACACACGGAGAAAACCTCGCCCAGGAACTCCACCCGGGCGCGTCCCCCGGTGGCCTCCCGCTCCAGGGTGACGCGCGCCTCAATCGGCGCGCTGAGGTGGCGGTGCTGGACGCCGCAGGTGAACTCCGCCGGCGCAGCGGGAGGTGTGAAACCGATCCAGTTGAGGTCCTCGACAATCATGGCCGTCACGGCGCACTCGTCCCGCGAGCCCAGGACCACCAGCCCGCTCGCGGGCTCGATGTCAATCACGTAGAGCGGATGGGCGGCGGCCACGCCGTGGCCGCGCCGCTGGCCGATGGTGAAGTGCTCCGTGCCGGCGTGTTCCCCGAGGATGCCACCGGCGCTGTCCACCAGCTGCCCCGGGTGCAGCTGAGCTCCGCGTTCCTCCAGGAGCGCGCGGTAGTCGCCGCCGGGCACGAAACAGATCTCCTGACTGTCGAGCTTGGCGCTGGTGCGCAGACCGGCGGCGGCGGCTCGGGCGCGCACGGCTGACTTCTGCATGGCGCCCAGGGGCAGGTGGGTGCGCGCCAGGTGCTCCTCCGCCACGGCGAAGAGCTGATAGGACTGGTCCTTGCCGAGATCGAGTCCCCGCCGCACCCGGGGGCGGCCGTCGTTCTCAGCCGGACGATCGAGACGCGCGTAGTGGCCCGTGGCCACCCCCGCGGCGCCGAGTTCGTCGGCCAGCTCCAGCAGGCGGTGAAACTTCAGGTCCCGATTGCAGACCAAGCAGGGATTGGGCGTGCGGCCGCGGCCGTATTCGGCGACGAAGTGATCGATCAGGCGACCGAACTCCGGGCCCAGGTCCACCGCCTGAAAGGGAATTCCGAGGGAGTCGGCGACCATGCGCGCATCCCGCGCGTCATCCAATGAACAGCAGGACCGGGCCGGCACCTCGCCCTCGGGAATGTGAATGCCGTTACGCATGAAGAGTCCGATCAAGGCGTGCCCCGCCTCCGCCAACTCCAGGGCCGCCACGGAACTGTCCACGCCACCGCTCATGGCGATCACGAGGGTTTCCGGCTCTCGGGTCTCAGTGGTCATGGTTCTGGTGGGACACGGTGTCTCTCCGCGCTGCCCTGTTCAACGGGTAGGGCTGGGGCTGGTTCAGGCCCTGGCGGCGGGGCGGGCGCGGCCCAGGCCGGCGCAGCCCGGCGACGGCGCCCCTTCCACGGAGCCGCTGATTCTAGTAGTTTCCGCCGCCCCCGCGGGAGGCCTCAGCCAGCCGCGCACCGCCCCTTCTCCCCCGCGCCCCCGCGCCGCCCATCATGTTCCTCCCCCGGCTCCTCGATCTCCTGCCCCAGCTCATCTGCCTGCCCCTGGCCATCTTCCAGGAGGAGCCAGCGGAACAGGCCCCCGCCGGCATGTTCGACACCATGCTGGTGCCCTTCGCCCTCATCTTCGTCATCTTCTACTTCCTGATGATCCGGCCCGAAAAGAAGAACCGGCAGAAGCGCGAGAGCATGCTGGCGGAGCTGAAGAAAGGCGCCAAGGTCATAACCAGCGGCGGCCTCTACGGCACGGTCATCCAGATCAAGGACGAGGTCGTCACGCTGCAGATCGCCGAGGGCGTGCGCGTGCGCTATTCCCTGCAGGCCATCCAGGGCCTGGCCAAGGACGGGGAAACGAAAACGGACAAGGAGAAGTAGCCGGCGCCCATCCGGCGGCTCCGGAAACCCCGCTGCCTTGAGCTCCGTCCTGCGCCACGCCCGCCGGTGGCTGCGCAGCGTGCTGCTCGCCGGCCGCAGGTGGGCCCGGCGCGCCTGCCTGCGCCTCTGCCCGTTGTTTTTCCTGCGCCGCTGCGGCCCCAGCGGCGCGGAGGTGGGCCTGGCCGGCGAGCGCCTGGCGGCCCGGCACCTGTCCGGGCTCGGCTGGTCCATCGTCGGCGCCCGCCTGCGCACGCCGGCCGGCGAGGTAGATCTGGTGGCCCGGGACGGGGGCACGCTAGTGGCCGTGGAGGTCAAGACCGGGTGCCGCCGCTACCGCGCCCGGGGACCCGGCCGACGCCTGGGAGCCAGGCGGCGGCAGCGTCTGCGGCGCGCCGCCGCCTGGCTGGGAGCCCGCCAACGGCGACCGGCGCGGGCGGACCTGGTCGAGGTCATCTACGGAGGCCGGGGAGCGCCTGAGATCTGCCACGAGCGGGATCTCCAGTCCGCCCTGTCAAAGAGGAGCAGCTGTGCATTCCTCGACCTGGACGGGGACGGGCCCCTGGCGCTCGGTTGATTCTCCCGCGCCTGGCCGGTAGCGGGCTGGCATTTGGCATGCCAGCCGGGCACGGTGGGTGTCGGCTCGTTTTTCCCGTTTTCATCCCGCCCCGGGCCAGAACACTCGGATCCCCACAGATGACCTGCTCCAACAAGACACGGCCCGGGGTTCGGGGCCTTGTGGCCGCCCTGGCGCTCGGGGCCGGACTGCTGCCAGTCGCCTGCCGGGCTCCCCGGGGGGGACCGTGGGTGTCGCCCCGTCCGGTTTCCGTGGGCGCCGTGGCCGATGCTAACCTGGCCCTGCCCGGGACCCCCGGACTCCCGGATCCGGCCACGCCAGAGGCCTGCCGCGGCCGCCGCCGGGACCTGGCCCGGGCCGCCGGGGACGGCCTGCTGCTCTTCGCCGGAGGCAGCGAGCCGGAACGCGGGCGCTTTCTGGCCCAGGATGACTTTCATTACCTGGTGGGGGCCTGCGGCCAGGATGCCGTCCTGCTGCTCCTGGCGGAGGCCGGGGAGTTGATCGAGGTGCGCCTGTACCTGCCCGCCTTCGACGCGCACCATGAGCGCTGGAACGGCCCGCGCCTGGCACCGGGGGAAGCCGCCACCCGGCAGACCGGCATCTCCGATACGCGTCCCCTCGACCAGCTCGCCGGGGATCTCGATGCCCTGCTCGGGACGGCGCTGCCGTTGACGGCAGGGAGAGCTGCGACGACCATATGCTACGCCGCCGGCACTGCCCTGGAGATCATCGAGGAGCGCGGTCACTCGGCTACCAGCCCGCGGGAACTCCTCAATCCGCTCCAGGCGGTGAAGAGCGCCGGGGAAATGGACGCCCTGCGCGCCGCGGTGCGGATCACCTGCGCCTCCCTGGCGGACGCCTGCGCCGTGGCCCTGCCCGGCGCCTTTGAGTACACCGCCGAGGCGGCCATCGAAGGCGGCTTCCGACGCCGGGGGGCGGCGGCCCTGGCCTTCCCCTCCATCTGCGGAGCCGGGCCTTCCACGTGTATCCTGCACTATCGGGAAAACGGACGGCGCCTGGCGGATGGGGACCTCCTGATCATGGATGTGGGTGCCAAGTACCTGCACTACTGCGCCGATGTGACGCGCACAATCCCCGTCAACGGCCGCTTCACTCCACGCCAGCGGGAAATCTACGAGCTGGTCTGGCAGGCCCAGCAGCGGGCCGCCGCCGCCCTGCGCCCGGGGCTCACATTGCGCGATATCGACCGGGTGGCCCGGGACTACCTGCAGCAGCAGGGCTACGGCGCCGCCTTCATGCACGGCGTGGGCCACCACCTGGGCCTCAGGGTTCACGATGTGCCCGGCTTCCGCGGCCCTTTCCAGGCGGGCATGGTGGTCACCGTGGAGCCCGGCATCTACCTGAAGGAAGAGAGCCTGGGCGTGCGCATCGAGGACGATTACCTGATCACCGAGGAAGGCGCCGAGCTGCTTTCCGGGTCCATTCCCTCGCGCTGGGATCTCCTGGAGGCCTATCTGGCCAAGATCCGCGTCAACTCAGATTCACCCGCCCCCCCATCGCAGCCGATGGAATAGGGGGCCATCGGCG
>DASCNH010000024.1:0-14313 GCA_036011365.1 Planctomycetota bacterium
TCTCCACGGGCATCGACTGCGCCTCGATCCGCCAGCCCATGGGCGTCTTCGCCTGTATCGCGCCCTTCAACTTCCCGGCCATGGTACCGCTCTGGTTCTTCCCCTTCGCCGTGGCCTGTGGCAACACCTTCGTCTGCAAGCCCTCGGAGCAGGTGCCCTTCAGCCAGAAGCTCATGTGGGAGCTGATCGACCAAAGCGGCTTCCCGCCGGGCATCTTGAATCTGGTCCAGGGCGGCCGCGATGTGGTCAACGCCCTCACCACCCACCCCCAGGTGGAGGGTGTCTCCTTCGTCGGCTCCAGCCCGGTGGCGCGGCACGTCTACAAGACCGCCGCGGAACACGGCAAGCGCGTCCAGGCCCTGGGCGGCGCCAAGAACTTCATCACCATCATGCCGGACGCGGACATGGACGCAGCCCTGGATGCGGTCATGGCCTCCGCCTTCGGCTGCGCCGGCGAACGCTGCCTGGCCGCCAGCATTGTGGTACCCGTGGGCGACTGCCACGAGCGTGTACGCGAGGGCCTCAAACAGCGCCTGGCCAAGGTCGTCGTCGGTGACGGCAGCCGCAAGGGCGTGACCCTGGGCCCGCTCATCTCCGCCTCCGCCAAGGAGCGCGTACTCGGCATGCTCGAGCAGGGCGTGGCCGAAGGCGCCGACCTCGTCGTCGATGGCCGGAAAGCGCGCATGCCCGCCCGCGGCTTCTTCCTGGGCGCCACGCTGTTCGACAATGTGACCGGCGAGATGACCATCGGCCGCGAGGAGATCTTCGGGCCGGTGCTCTCCATCATGCCCGCGGACACGATTGAAACCGCCCTGCGCTACACCCAGGAGCAACCCCTGGCCAACGCCAGCTCGATCTTCACCACCAGCGGAGCCCACGGCCGCTTCTGGCGCTATCACGTGGAGGCCAGCATGGTCGGCGTCAACATCGGCGTCGCCGCGCCCATGGCTTTCTTCGGCTTCGGCGGCTCCAAGGGCTCCTTCTTCGGTGACCTCAAGGCCCACGGGCGCGAGGCCTACGACTTCTTCACCGACCGCAAGGTCGTCATCTCACGCTGGTAGACCGGACAACACGCCGGCCAACCAAGTCAACCAAACCAAGTACAAGGAATCACAGTGGCAAGAATCGTCAAGGGCGGACTCATCCAGTGCGCCAACCCCATCAACGATGAAACCCGTCCCGTGGCCGAGATCCAAGCTGCTGCCTTTGAGGCCCACCGCCCCCTGATCGACCAGGCCGCAGCCGAGGGTGTACAGGTTCTCTGCCTGCAGGAGATCTTCAACGGCCCCTACTTCTGCCCCGGCCAGGACGCCCGCTGGTACGATGCCGCCGAGGCCGTGCCCGGCCCGACCGTCGACGCCCTGACGCCCATCGCCCGCGAGAACGAGATGGTCATCGTAGTTCCCATCTACGAGCGCGAACTGGCCGGCGTCTACTACAACACGGCGGCGGTCATCGACGCCGACGGCACCTACCTCGGCAAATATCGGAAGAACCACATCCCGCACACTTCAGGCTTCTGGGAGAAGTACTTCTTCAAGCCAGGGAACCTCGGATATCCGGTGTTCCAGACGCGCTACGCCAAGGTCGGCGCCTACATCTGCTACGACCGTCACTTCCCGGAGGGAGCGCGCCTGCTAGGACTGAACGGCGCCGAAATCGTCTTCAACCCCTCGGCTACCGTGGCCGGGCTCTCACAATACCTGTGGAAGCTGGAGCAGCCGGCCCACGCCGTGGCCAACGGCTACTTTATGGGCTGCATCAACCGCGTGGGCACCGAGGCCCCCTGGAACATCGGCAAGTTCTACGGCAGCAGCTACTTCGTGGACCCGCGCGGCAGCTTCCTGGCCGAGGCCTCGGAAGATGACAGCGAGCTGATCACCGCCGATATGGACCTCGAAGTCATCGAGGAAGTGCGCCGCGTCTGGCAGTTCTACCGCGACCGCCGCCCGGAGACCTACGGTGACATGGTCGAGCTGCTCCCCTGACCCCAAGACAGGAAACGACACCCCCCATGGGCATCCTCATCAAGAACGGAACTATCGTCACGGCCCTGGACACCTGGACGGGGGATGTGCGCTGCGACGGCGGCTCGATTGTCGCTCTGGGCGCGGACCTGGAGGCGACGGCTGGCGACACGCTCGTCGACGCTTCGGGCCAGTACGTCTTTCCCGGCGGCCTCGACCCTCATGTGCACATGGAGCTGCCCTTCATGGGCACCGTTTCTGCCGACGACTTCGAGAGCGGCACGGCCGCCGGTGTGGCCGGTGGCACCACCAGCATCATCGACTTCGTCATCCCCGGCCGCGGCGACAGCCTGCTGGAAGCGCTGGCCGCCTGGCACGACAAGGCGGGCAAGTCCGTGGCCGACTACGCCTTTCACATGGCGGTCACCTGGTGGGGCGATGAAACCGCCGAATGGATGCGGCGCTGCGTACAGGAAGAGGGCATCCCCTCCTTCAAGACCTTCATGGCCTATCGAGGGGCCATCGGCGTCGATGACCCGGAGCTGATCGAGATCATGAGGTGCGCCAAGGCCCTCGACGGCCTGGTCACCGTCCACGCGGAACACGGCGACATGGTCGTCGATCTGCAGAACAAGCTGATGGCCGAGGGCCACAGCGCCCCCAAGTACCACGCCCGCTCGCGGCCCGCGCCCCTGGAGGGCGAGGCCACGGCCCGCGCCATCATGCTGGCGCGCATGACCCGCGAACCGCTGTATGTGGTGCATGTCACCTGCGTTCAGGCCATCGAGGCCATCGCCGAAGCCCGTGGCCGCGGCCAGGCGGTCTACGGCGAGACCTGTCCCCAGTACTTGCTCTTGGACGACAGCGTCTACGACAAGGAGGATTTCGAAGGCGCGGCCTATGTGATGAGCCCGCCGATCCGTCCCGCCGGTCACCAAGACCCCCTGTGGGCCGCCCTGCGTTCGGGCATCCTGCAAGTCGTGGCCACTGACCACTGCCCCTTCAACCTCGCCGGTCAGAAGGAAATGGGCAAGGACGACTTCCGTCTGATTCCCAACGGCGCCGCGGGCATCCAACACCGCCTGTCCCTGCTCTACACCTACGGCGTCCTGGAGGGCCGCATCGACCTCAATCAGTTCGTTGACCTGACCTCGACCCGCGCCGCCAAGCTCTTCGGCCTCTACCCGCGCAAGGGCTCGATTACCGTCGGCGCCGACGCGGACCTGGTCGTCTGGGACCCCGCTGCCTCCGGCACGATCTCCGCCGCCACCCACCACCACCGCTGCGACCGCAACATCTTCGAGGGCTTCGCCACCAAGGGCGCGCCGTCGACTGTGGTGGCCGGCGGACGCATTCAATTCCAGGACGGCAACCTGCGCGTGGAGCGCGGAGCCGGCCGCTACCTCAAGCGCACGGCCACATGAGCACCCCCGCCAAAACCGCCCAGGAAGTCCGTGACGGCCACCAGGAACACCTGTTCCCCTGTGTCGCCAACTACTACACCGAGCCCATCGTGCTCGCCTCGGGCCGGGGCCGCCGCCTGACCGATCTCGACGGCCGCGAGTACCTGGACTTCTTCGGCGGCATCCTGACCGTTTCGCTGGGCCACTGCGACGAGCGCGTCAACGGCGCGGTCCAAGCGCAGATGGAGCGCCTGGGCCATGTCTCGACCCTCTACCCGACCATGCCCATCGTCAGCCTGGCCGAGCGCCTGGCGCGCATCACTCCGGGCAAGCTGTCGAAGAGCTTCTTCAGCGCCTCGGGCACCGAGGCCGACGAGACTGCCGTCTCCCTGGCCCAGGTGGCCACGGGCTCGATCGAGCTGATCGCCCTGCGCCACGGCTACTCCGGCAGATCACTCCTGGCCCAGAGCCTGACCGCCCATGCCCCCTGGCGCGCCATCCCGACCCAGGTGGCCGGCATCAAACACGCCCCGGCCCCCTACTGCTACCGCTGCCCCATGGGCGCCGAGTACCCCTCATGCGATCTGCGCTGCGCTACGGATCTTGAGGAGCTGATCCAAACCACCACGACCGGCCGCATCGCCGGGTTCCTGGCCGAACCCATCCAGGGTGTGGGCGGCTTCGTCACGCCACCTCTTGAGTACTTCCAGGTGGCGGTCGAGATCATCCGCAAGTACGGCGGGCTGTTCATCTGTGATGAGGTCCAAACAGGCTTCGGCCGCACGGGCGGCAAGATGTTCGGCATCGAGCACTACGGCGTCGAGCCCGACATCATGACCATGGCAAAGGGCGTGGCCAACGGCCTGCCCCTGGGAGTAACCATCGCCATCCCGGAGGTGGCCGACGCCTTCAAGGCTCTGACCATCTCCACCTTTGGCGGCAACCCGCTCTCCTGCGCCGCCGCCAACGCCACCTTGGGCGCCATCGAAGAGGACAACCTGGCGCAGAACGCCGAAGTCCAGGGCGCACGCCTGCGCGCGGGCCTAGAGGCCTTGCAGGAGCGCTATCCCGTTCACATCGGAGATGTGCGCGGTCGCGGCCTGATGCAAGCCATCGAGCTGGTGGCGGACGAGACGACCGGTGACCGCACGCCGGACGCCGCCGCCACCGGACGCCTGTTCGAGGAAACCAAGGCGCGTGGCCTACTGATCGGCAAGGGCGGCCTGCACGGAAACACATGTCGCATTGCCCCGGCCCTGACCGTCACCTCCGACGAGATAGACGAGGCCCTGAACACCATGCAAGCCGCCTGCGAAGCGGCCTTTGGAAAGGCTGGGGCCTAGGGCCGTGACCGACCTCTCCATTACCGTCGACGGGATTCGCTTCCCCAATCCCTTCCTCCTGGGTTCCGGCCCGCCAGGCACCAACGGCAAGGTCATCCGGCGCTCCTTTGAGCTCGGTTGGGGTGGTGTCGTCTGCAAGACGATCAGCCTCGACAACAACAAGGTGCACAACACCGCGCCGCGCTACGGCAAGCTCACCAGCCACACGGGCTCCAAGGAAGTCATCGGCTTCCAGAACATCGAGCTGATCAGCGACCGCCCCTTCGAACTGTGGCTCGACGAGCTGGCCGAGTGCAAGGCCGCCTATCCCGAGCATGTGCTGATCGCTTCCATCATGGAGGAGATGAACAAGGACCGTTGGCAGGAGATCACAAGTCGCGTACAGGACGCCGGAGTCGACGCCCTGGAACTCAATCTCTCCTGCCCCCATGGTCTGCCAGAACGCGCCATGGGCGCCGCCATGGGCCAAGATCCGGACATCGTCGGAGAGGTCACTGGCTGGGTAACCGAGGTCGCGCGCATCCCCGTCTGGGCCAAGATGACGCCCAACATCACGGACATCACTGAGCCCTCCTTGGCCGCCGTGGCCGCGGGAGCCGACGGCCTGGCGGCCATCAACACCATCCTGTGCGTCGTCGGCATAAACCTCGAAACCCTGCGCCCCATGCCCACGGTCGAGGGCCACTCGGTCCCCGGCGGCTACTCCGGTCCGGCCATCCGCCCCATCGCCCTGCGCCAGGTAATGGAGATCGCCCGCGCCTGCCCCACCGCTTCCGTCTCCGGCATGGGCGGCATCGAGTGCGCGGAAGACGCTATCCAGTTCATGCTGGTGGGTGCCCACACGGTCCAGATCTGCACCGGCGCCATGCTCAAGGGCTACGAGATGATCGACGAATTGAAGAGCGGCCTGGCGGCCTTCATGCAAGCGCATGACTTCACCACCGTTGATGAGATCGTCGGCCAAAGCCTGCCCTACTTCACCACCCACGCCGACCTCGTCGAGCGCCAGCGCGCCGCCCGCCGAGCCAAGGCCGGCCAGGCCGGCCGCGACGAGATGTGGAGCGGCGACATCGCCGGCGAGACCGAGTCCCTCGTGACGGAGTAGCTACTCCGCGCGCAGGGCCAGCACCGGATCGAGACCGGCGGCGCGGCGGGCGGGCAGCACGCCCGAGAGCAGGCCAGCCAGGGCGCTGGCGCTGACGGCGGCCAGGACATACTCCGGCGGGGTTTCCAGCGGTAGATCCGGAACAGCCTGACGCAGCAGGGCGGCGATGCCGGCGCCCAGGCCCACGCCGGCCAGACCGCCCAGGAGCGAGAGCGTCACCGCTTCGGCCAGGAATAGCATCAGCACCTGGCGCGCGGTAGCGCCCAGGGCGCGCAGCAGGCCGATCTCCGCCGTACGTTCGCCGACGGCAATCCACATCATGGTCAGGATGCCGATGATCCCGACGAGCAGGGAGATGCCGCCAATGCCGCCGACGGCCACGGTGATGACGCCCATGACATTGCCAAAGAGCGAGAGCATGGCGTCCTGCGTGGTGATGGTGAAGTCCTCGTTGTCCCGGTGGCGAGCCGTCAGCAGGGCACGGATGTCCTCCTCTACCCTTTCGGTCAGGCTGGCGTGGGAGAAGGTCAGGTCGATTTCGAAGAGTTCATCCTGATTGAACATGTCCATGGCCGTGGCCACGGGCACATAGGCGCAGTCATCGATATTCTGGCCCAGCAGGCTGCCCTTGGCTTCCATGACGCCGATGATGCGCAGACGCACCCCGGCGATGCGCACGAAACGGCCCAGGGCATTTTCCTCGCCGAAGAGTTCACGTTTCAGGGTTGGCCCGAGCACCGTCACCGGATGAACACGGCGGGGATCACCCGGCGGCAGGAACTTCCCCTGGCCCACGCTGAACTGCCAGACCGCGGGCATGGAACTGGTCACACCATAGATGTAGACGCTGCGCCCCCGGGAGCCCGCCTCCACCCGCGCCGTACCAATGGAAAGGGGTACCACATCGAGCACACCCGGCACCCGTTCGAGCGCTTGGGCATCATCCAGGGTGAGCTTGTGCGTCGTGCCGCCCAACACCCCCGGCAGCCCCAGGGTCTCCGACTTGCCCGGGTTGATGGCCAGGATGTTGGTACCAAACTGCTCGAACTGGGAGAGGATGTAGGCGCGTGTGCCCTCGCCAATGGAGGTCAGGAGCGTGACCGCCGTGATACCAATGGCGATCCCCAGCACCGAGAGCAGCGAGCGCAGGCGGTGCGCCATGACGGCCGCCAGGCTCATGCGCCATAGTTCGATCCGGGGTAAGTGGGCGAGGCGGGCCATGGATCAACGGCGGGACATGGCTGCCACGGGGTCGAGGCCCGTGGCGCGGCGGGCGGGTAGCACGCCGAACAGAGCTCCCACGACCAGGGAGGTGGTGAAGGCGGCGGCGACGGCCCAGGCCGGGGCCGCCAGGGGAAAGTCCGGCCAGCGCCAGGCGAAGCCACGGCTCAGCAACCAGCCGAGGCCGAGCCCCAGGAGTCCGCCGCTGCCCGAAAGCAGCACGGCCTCGGCCAGAAAAACCGCCAGCACCTGGCGGTTCTCAGCTCCCAGGGCCTTCAGCAGGCCCACCTCGCCCGTGCGTTCAGAGACGGACACGAGCATCACATTCATAATGCCGATGCCCGCCACCGTAAGGGAAATGGCCGCGATACCCGCCAGGGCCACGGTCAGGGCAACCAGGATGCTGGAGAGGGCTCCGACGACTGAATCCTGGGTGAGCACGGTGACATCTTCCTCCCCGTGGCGCTCGGCCAGAATCGCCAGCACGCGTTCCTCCGTGATCTCACCCAGACCGGGGCCAGACAGCTGGAGCACGATGCGAAAGAGGGTGGAGCGGTTGAAGATCGCCATGGCCGTGGGAGTCGGCACGATCACCACCTCGTCCACGGCCACGCCGACCTGTGTCCCCTTGGGATCCAACACACCGATCACGCGCAGGCGCGAATCCCCCACGCGAATCGGCTCACCGACGGGGTCCTGGCCCGGGAAGAGCTCCCGGGCCACGGCGGAACCGAGCACGGCGATGGGAGCGCCCCGGCCCTCCTCCAGGGTCGGCAGAAAGCGACCGCGGCTGACGCTCAGCTGGCGCGCGGGCAACATGCCGGCGGTGGTGCCTAGGATCAGCACCCGGCGGCGACGCTCGAAGTGGGAGACGGTGTCTGTGCCCACCGCCACCGGCACAGAGCGCAGCACCGTGGGCATGGCATCCTCCAGCGCGCGGGCATCCGCCAGGGTCAGATCGTTGGGGGCACCGCCGATTCCCGGCAGGCCACCGGTGGTCTCGACCTTGCCCGGAATCACAATCAGGAGGTTGGAACCAATAGACTCGAACTGGCCCGTGACATAGCGCAGGGCTCCCTCGCCGAGAGCCGTCAGAACCACCACCGCGGCCACGCCGATGGTCACGCCGGTGAGGCTCAGGAGGCTGCGCAGGCGGTGGCGCAGGAGGGCACCAGCCGCAAAGCGAAGGATGTCGGCGGAGCTCACGGCTGCCCGCTCCCAGTGCCCCCAATGCCAACGGCGCCCCCAGTACTAGCCGCGCCGGTGGCCAGGTCAGCACCGTTCAAGCGGCGCACCACATGTCCGTCTTCTAGCAGCAAGACGCGATCCGCGCGTACCGCAACCTGGGGATCGTGGGTCACCATGACGACCGTCATGCCGCTCGCGTGCATGCTATCGATGAGATTGAGCACCTGGGCGCCGGCGGCGGAATCGAGGTTGCCAGTGGGCTCGTCCGCTAGCAGGATGCGTGGTTTGAGGATCGTGGCCCGGGCGATGGCTACGCGCTGGCACTGGCCTCCCGAGAGCTCCGCCGGTCGGTGCTCCGCACGATCCGTGAGCCCCACGGCTGCCAGTGCCTCCTGTGCCCGACGCCTGCGCTCGGCCCGCGCAATACCGGCGAAGACCAGCGGCACCTCCACATTGGCCAGGGCGGAGAGGCGCGGGATCAGGTGATAGGCCTGGAAGACAAAGCCGAAGGTGCCCCGGCGGACGCGCGAGAGAGCGTCGTCCGAGAGGCCGGCGACAGCGCGACCTTCCAGGTGATAGCTGCCGCCGGTGGGCCGATCCAGACAACCGATCACATTCAGCAGCGTGGACTTGCCGGAGCCCGAGGGGCCCATCAGGGCTACGAACTCACCCGGCCTGATGGTCTCGTCGATGCTCGCGAGGGCCTGCAGCTCCTCCCCTCCCATGTGGTAGACGCGCCTGATGCCATCGAGTTCGATCATGGGGCGGCTAGGGCCTTGGTGTGCTGTCAGACTCGTCGCTGGCCAAGGCTCCCGCTTTGACCTCCACCCGCCCCAGGGACGAGACGACCTGCTCGCCCGGCGCCAGGCCCGAGACGACCTCGATCCAGTCCCAGTTCCGCAGGCCGCTCTCGATGCTGCGTTCCCGCAGGTGTCCGTCAACGAGCAACAGCACGCGCCCGCCCTCCATCAGACAGGCCGCGGGAATGCGCAGCACATCGTCCACGGCTTCGATGATCACTTCCACATCGGCGGATGTGCCCGGCAACAGCGTGGCGGCAAAGGTGCTGTCGGCGAGCTCGACCTCGATCTCCACCGTGCGGTTCTGGGTTTCGAGGTCCAGCACGAAAGGCGCCACGCGCCGCACGTGGCCGGCAAAGGACTGCCCGGGGAAGGGGTCGAGGGTGACACGCGCCTCTTGGCCGGTGCGAATGACCGCGGAATCGACCTCATCCATGGGCGCGCTGATGTGAATTGAACTCGTATCGATCAGATCGATCACGGCGGGCACGGGCATCAGAGGTGGCGCCGGCGTTACCCATTCGCCGACCTCGACACCCACCCGCGCCAAGACCCCGTCGAAGGGGGCGAAGAGCTTCGTCTTGGCCAGCTCGGCACGGGCCACCGGGATGGTCGCCTGGGCCGCCATGGTTTGAGCCTGGGCCGTGGAGCAGGCGGCCAGAGCAGCCTCGTGGGCACTCTCCAGGCGATCGAGCACATCCGCCGAGATGATCTGCTCACCGGCGAGCTTGCGGTTGCGCTCCAGCTCGCGCTCCGTGCGCCGGGCATGGACGCAGGCCTCATCGCGCCGCGCCTCGGACGCCTCGAGTTGGCGTTCCGCCTGGGACAGGAGCGCCGCGGGCAGGGTGTCGTCCAGGCGCACCAGCAGATCTCCCGCAGCGACCTGCGCCCCTTCCTCAAAGGGCACGCCGAGCACCCTCCCGGAAGCTTCCGGCGAGAGGTCCGCCCGCCGCCGGGCGCGCACTGTCCCAGCCCGCGAGTTGGTCACCGAGGACTCCACCGTCCCGCTGGACGCCGACACCAGCTTGACCCCCACCGGCGTCTCGGCCATGAGCCCGCGTCCATACCAGGCCGTGACCACCAGAACCACCAAGACCACCAGCCATCGGAGCATTCGAGTCATGGGCGCATGGTAACAGTTAGCACCGCGGGAACAGAGCCGCAGGTCTCTTCCCCAGGCCTCCCTCGCGGGCTTAGTCTGCTCCCCAGGCTGTCAGGCCGCGCTCTTCCGGGGTGCCGGGAATCGTATTGTCGAGCCCCAGGGCCACCACGGCACCGATGGCCATGCCTGTGTTGCCAAGGGTGTTGACGATGTTCGAGAACCACTCTGGGCCGGAGCTGAACGGGTGGTTGGCGAAGTACTCAGGCACGGAAAGCCCCATGAAGAGTGAGAAACCGATGATGAACAGGTTACGGGCGGAGTTGAGATCCACAAACTGCAGGTTGGAGAGTCCGACCGAGGTAATCATGCCGAACATGGCGCAGTACATACCGCCGACAATTGGTTGTGGGATCGTAGTGAAGAGCGCGCCGAACTTGCCGAAGACTGCGAGGCACATCATGATCACTGCGCCGACCTGCACAACGCGCCGGCTGCCCACGCGCGTCAGGCCGATGGCGCCGATGTTTTCCGAGTAGGAGGTCGTGCCATTTCCCGTGCCAAAGGCACCGGCGATCAAGCAGCCCACACCCTCCATGCCGATGCCGCGACTGATGACGCGAGCGTTGGGTATCGGCGCTCCGGAGAGGCGCGCACAGGCGTAGTAGTCCCCCACGGACTCGACAATGGAAGCCAGGTAGCCCGCCAGCATGCCGACCAGCGCTGCCCCGCCGAATATCGGCCAGCCCCACTGGAAGGGATAGGGCACGCGCAGCAGCGGTGCGTCATTCACATTGGTCAGGGATACATGGGCCGGGTGCCCGGCGGGGAAAACGCCGGCGGCGGTCAGGACGCCGGCGATGCCCCAGGCGATCAGGATGGCGAGCATGATCGGGAAGAGTTCGAAGGCGCGGTGCGTGCGACGCAGGTATTGACTGAAGAGGACGATCAGGCAGATTGTCAGCCCACCCAGGCCCCAGTGGGTGCCCGCAACCGGTGCCCCGAACTTGAACAGGGCCAGGCCAATGAGTGCGATGGTCGGCGCAATCGTGAGCGGCCCGACTAAACGCAGCAGGCGCCCGACGATGCCGGAGTAGCCAATGACGATCTCACACAGGGCGCCCAGGATAATCGCGCCCTGCACGTGTTGCATGCGCACCTCCCAGCCCGCGCTGGCCAGGGAGGCCATGCCACAGATGGCGAAGGCTGGTGCCAGGAATGAGAAGGTCCCGCCCTGGATCAGCGGCAGCCGGTTGCCCCAGGTGGTCTGCAGCAGCGTTGTGATCCCAGAGACGAAGAACATGGTGCCGATCAGGATCCCGATGGCCGTGGGGTCGTCGCCCATGCCCAGCTTGTCAGCCAGCAGCAGCGGAATCGCCACGGTGGAACCGAACATGGTCAAGTAGTGCTGGAAGCCCAAGGCCAGGGCCTCGCCCAAGGGCGGGCGGTCGTCGATGCCGTAGAGCAGGTTGCTCTTCATGGTGTGCGCGTGGCGGGGGTCCGGGGAGTAGCGGGTGGGGTAGGCTCAGCAGTTCGTGTAGGCTTGTCCCTGCTATCGGTAGCAACCACCGGATGAAGGACAGATTCATGGAACAAGCCCTGGCCGAAGCACGCCTGGGCCTGGTGGAAGGCGGCATCCCCATTGGCTCGGTGCTGGTGCTGGATGACGAGATCGTCGGACGCGGGCACAATCGCCGCGTGCAGCGCGGCAGCGCAATTCTGCACGCCGAGATGGACTGCCTTGAAGACGCTGGCCGCCTGAGCGCCGCCGACTACCGCCGCTCCACGCTCTACTCCACGCTCTCCCCCTGCGACATGTGTAGCGGTGCGGTCCTGCTCTACGGCATCCCGCAAGTCATCGTCGGTGAGAACCGGACATTTCAGGGCCCGGAGGAG
This sequence comes from Planctomycetota bacterium, assembly GCA_036011365.1. Taxonomy (GTDB): domain Bacteria; phylum Planctomycetota; class UBA1135; order UBA1135. Next base: position 12,023 of record DASCNH010000024.1, read on the forward strand.
TACCTGCGCGAGCGCGGCGTACGCCTGGCTGTGCTGGACCATGCCGAATGCGTGGCCCTGATGGAGACCTTCATCAACTCACACCCAGAGCTCTGGAACGAGGACATCGGTGTTTGAACGGAGTACGAGATTCTCGCCGCACCAGCCGCGCCAAGGCAGCAAGGCCCCGGCTGCCCTCTCCGCGCAATGACACCAGATGACGCTGCGCCTCCTTGAATCGACCGCTGCTTGGTACACCGCCGACGTGGAATCACCTTCGCGACGGCACAAAAACCACCCGGCTGGTAGCCGGACAGCTCGCCGTTTGGAAAGATCCCGCCGATGACCCCCCCCCGCCTGAGCCGCAAGCTGCACCGCATCGGCGTGGCCGTCGCCGCCCTGCCAATCCTGGTGGTGGTGGTCTCCGGCCTGTTCTTGCAGGTAAAGAAGCAGTTCACTTGGATCCAGCCGCCAACCCAGGGGGCCTCCGGTGGCGAGTTGGCCCTGGACTTCGCCGAGTCCCTGTCGATTGTCAGCGAGATCCCAGAAATGGAGGTGTCCTCCTGGGATGATGTGGCTCGCATCGATGTACGCCCGGGCACGGGGCTGCTCAAGGTGCGCTCCAACAACCGCTGGGAAGCACAACTGGACGGCGCCACCGGCGATGTTCTGCAGGTTGCCTATCGGCGCTCGGACTTCTTCGAGGAGCTCCACGACGGCTCGTGGTTCCACAACAAGGTCAAGTTGTGGCTCTTCCTGCCGGCGGGCCTGGTCCTTTTCATGCTATGGCTGACGGGCGTCTACCTTTTCCTGCTGCCCTATCAGATCAAGCGCAGGAAGGCGCGCAACCTGAGCCGGACGGAATAGGCGACGAGCAGATGCCCGAGGCCCGCGAACACTCCCCTGACGCAGCCGGAGTCCCCGCTGATTGGGACGCCCGGCCCGGCTCCGCCTGGCGCGGCATCCTCTTCGGGTTGCCCGTGCTGCTCTACTTCCTGGTCGGGACCGCCATCGTGGGCCTGGCCGCCCTGCTGAGACCGAACCTCTTCCGCCGTCGGGGTCATGCGTGGATTCGTCTCCTGGGGGCGGTTCCCCTGAAAATCTTGGGAGTGCGCGTGGAGACAAACGGCCTGACCTGGCGCGACCTCCCGGGCCCCAAGATTGTGCTCTTCAACCACGTGTCCTTGCTCGATCTCCTCACCGTGGCCAGCGTCTGCCCGCAAAACCTGGTCGTCATCTACAAGCAGGAGTTGGGACGCATCCCGGGACTCGGCTGGGGCTTGCGCGGGACGGGCATGATTCCCGTCGACCGTTCCGATCACGACCGCGCCCTCCAGAGCATGCAGCACGCCCATCGACGCCTGGAGGATAGGCGAGAGACGCTCTTGATGGCCCCGGAGGGCACGCGCTCGCGAGCCGGTGGACTGCAGCGCTTCAAGCTCGGCGCTTTCCACATGGCCGCCACGATGAAGATCCCCATCATCGCCCTGGTGCAGCGGGGCGTCCCGGAGATTCTGCCCATGGGGAGCTTCCTGGTCAGAAGCGGCCGAGTGCGGATCGATTTCCTGCCTCCCGTGGACACCTCCACCTGGTCCGTGGAAACCGTTCGCGAACACGCCGACGAGGTGCGGCAGCTGTACCTGAAGTACTTGGAACCCGCCCCCCCACGAACCCCAAGACGTCCCCCTAACGGCCTCTAGGGCTCTTTTTGGCTTGCATCGCGGGCATCCCTCGCTAGAATCCGCGCCCGCATTCTGCACCGCTCACAGGGAGCGCCGCCCCCCGTAGGCCGGCCCCATCCCCCCCACCCCTTTCCCCAGTACGAAGATGATCGAGATTCGGGAGCTGTCCAAGCACTTCGGTCCCATTCGGGCCGTTGACAACATCTCATTCACCGTTGGCCGCGGCGAGGTCCTCGGCTTTCTCGGCCCCAACGGAGCCGGCAAGTCCACTACCATGAAGATGGTCACGGGCTTCCTATCCCCGAGTTCCGGTGGTGCTTCGGTCTGCGGTCACGATGTGGCCACTGACCCCATCGCCGCCAAGGCCTGCATCGGCTACCTGCCGGAGGGCGCGCCCCTGTACGGGGACATGACCCCGCGCACGCTGCTTCACTTTGTGAGCCAAGTGCGCGGGCTGAACGCGGAACGCCGAGCGGAACGCGTGGCAGAGGTGACCCGCCTGGTGCAACTCGAGGGAGTCCTCGACCAGCGCATCGAGACGCTCTCCAAGGGCTTCAAGCGGCGCGTCGGCATTGCCCAGGCGATTGTGCACGACCCGCAGGTGCTGGTCCTCGACGAGCCGACTGACGG
>DASCNH010000025.1:0-14251 GCA_036011365.1 Planctomycetota bacterium
CCCTACCACCGAGCCCCCTGTACCGAGCCACCCAGGCGCCAAGCCCCCCGGCCCCCCGCGAGCATACCCCTGCCAAGGCTGTGGGACTGCCTCGCTCTGGGGGCAGTGGCATCCGCCGTCGCCCCTTCCCAACCCTCCTTGGTCCCACACCCCTGGCTCTCCTCGCCTGCGCCTCAATCCTCCTCCTCGACAGGTTCAGCCCCCCGGCTCCCGACCAGCCGTGGATCTTGCGTTGGGTCCGTGTGGCCGCCTCCCACCCGCTGAGGGTCCTGGTGGCAGGCCGCCTGCTGCTGTGGGCAGCATCACCCCGCCCTCCCGCAGCCGAATCCCCAGTCACGACCCCGAGCCCACCAGACGGCAGCGCCCATGAAGGCCCCTCCCGAGCCCCTGCGGGCCCTTTTCCCATTGAGGGTTATCAACGCCTATGATAAGGTAGGTAGTCCCCGGATAGCATCCAGCTTGGCTCACAGCCTAGACGTAGCTGAGGGGCTCCCCACCGTCTGAGCTCGAGATTATCGCCCCGATCGGCATTCTTGGCACCTCTAGGCCAGTTTTCTGGGCAGGACTCAATACCGCACACCGAACATGACCACGACCGCTCCCAGCCCGATCGTTCTCGGGCCCATCCGCACCGAGCGCTGGGACAATGTCCTGGCCATCGACCTGACATCCGCTTCTCCCGAGTTGCGCATCGGTCGCGACCAACAGCTCCCCCGGGCCTCTCTGGTGGTCACCTCCGCTGCCCGCTCAATCATTGACGGCTCTCGGGCGGGTGACAAGGTGCGGACGATAGCGGTGGTGGGCACCAATGGAGACCCCTCGTTACACCCCGGATTGAGGGAAATTAGCGAGAACTTGGTCACCCTTCGCAACAAGTGGTACCCCCGGGCAAAGTTGGTCATCCTGACCGATGGCCAGCGCCTGGGTGACCCCGAAGTGCGCCGGGCCCTCGGCTTCTACGACCGCCCCACATTGCCCATGGAGTGGGGCTCGGCCAAGGGCTTCACCCGCATGACCGGCTGCAAGGGCCCAGAGTTGGGCCAACGCGTCCACGCCATGGCCGGTCTGGAGAAGCTCCATGTCCAGATCAGCTTCGTCCGCGGCCCCGTTGACAACACCTCCGAGACCGAGCTGAAGGGCATCATCAAGCGCCTGCTTGAGATCCGCCCAGCGGCTGTGGAGATCCTCACCAAAGCCGCAATGGTCTCCAAGAAGCGCCTGAAGCCCATCACGCCCAAGAAGCTGGAGTCCCTGGCCGACGATATCGCCGAGGCCACGGGCCTCAAGATCAGCCTGCACTCCGAGCACTCCCCCCTCTGAGCCCCTGCCAGAAACGGGCTACGGGCCTGCGTCCATCAGGGAGAGATCAGCGGCACGGGCTTCAGGTCGTCATCGACGGCCACCATGGTCACCAGGGCCTCGGTAACGAAGGCGTATTGCCCGCCCCCGAAACGCCGCTGGGCCCAGACCTCCACCTTTACGGTGACAGAGGTGGTGCCCACTCGCGTGGTCTTCGTGAAGAATGACACCAGATCGCCCACAAAGACTGGCTGCTTGAACTCGACCTCGTCCATGGCCACTGTCACGACCTTGGACAGGTGGTGGCGGTGGGCCTCGATGGCCGCCGCGATGTCAATCTGTGAGAGGATTACGCCACCGAAGATGTAGCCCAGGGCATTGGTGTCCCGGGGCATCATCACCTGCCTGATTGCAGCGGTGCGGTCTGCGGGATAGGTGCCGCCGCCCGTTTGTTCGTCTTGTTCGGTCATGTCGCTTGCCCTATGGAATTGCCGGAACTGGTTGCCGTCCCCTGGTCTCCTCGATTCGCCCGTGCCAGTCAAGGGCTCTCCCCTCAGGACCGCTATCCGTAATGGAGATCAGCCCAACGACCGGCCCAATTCAAACCCAACCTTCCTCGCCGTGAACGCCCATGAGAGCCTCCATGTCCGCCGGCATGGGACTGACCACTTGAATGCGCTCTCCAGAATCCGGGCACGTGAAGGTCAGCCGGTGATGATGAAGGGCCTGGCGCCCGAGGCCCAGGCGACTGCGGTCCTCCGCCGTCAAGGCGTCGGCCAGGGCGCGTTCGAAGACGTCCTCTCCGCCCAGGTAGAGCTTGTCACCCACCAGTGGATGGCCCAGGGCGGCGCAGTGGACCCGTATCTGGTGCTGGCGCCCGGTGTGCAGGTGCAGGCGCAGAAGACTCCTGCCGCCGCCGGACGCCACCAGGCTCCAATCCGTGCGTGCCTGCTGGCCGTCCGCCCGCACCGCCATGCGAAGACGCACGCTGCTGGTGCGCGAGGGCCCGATGGGCAAGTCGATCACCCCGGCGGCTTCCTGGGGAAGGCCCTCGACAATGGCCAGATACTCCTTCTCCACCTCGCGCTCCTCGAATTGCCGCGAGAGCTCCGCGTGTGCCTCCGCATGCTTGCCCAGCAGAACAATGCCGGTGGTTTCACGGTCGAGTCGGTGGCAGAGACGAGGCCTCGACTGTTCCTCTGCGGTCTTCTCGCCCTGGGCCGCGTAATACCCATGCACACGCTGGATGAGACTGTCAGCCAGATGCCGACCGCTGGGATGTACCGGGAGACCGGGCGGCTTCTCAACCACGAGCGTATGGTCATCCTCGCGGAGAATTGTCAGCTCATCTCCGGCGCTCGAGACCGGGGTGATGCGCGCCTCCGGAGGAATGTCCACCGAGACAACAAATCCGTGGCGCACGCGCCGGCCCGGGCGACGCTCTACCTGCCCGGCCGCCTGCACCTCTGCGCCCCCTGCCCCATCCGCCACGCACACCAGCCCGGACCTGATAAGGCCCTGAAGAGCCGAGCGCGACTTCCAGGGCAAGTGGTGTTGAAGGAACTGGTCCAGGCGCAGGTTCACCTCTTCCACGGGCAGTTGCAGAGCGCTGGCATCGACCGCAATCGTTACGTGCTCCAGAGGCCTGGAGAGATCGCGGTTCTTCGGGAACAGTCCCATGGGGTGGAGGTGTGGCGAGGGAGGCGCCGACACGAAAGAAGCCGCCCAGGGGCGGCCCCTCGCACATACGCCCGGGTGCCGGGCGCCATCGAAATCAGGGACTAGCGGCGCCGGCGACGCCCGCGGCCCGCCATGGCGGCCCGGTTGGGGTCATTCTTGCGCGTGGCGCGTTGGATCGTACGCAGGCGCTCACGCCTGGTCCGCCGACGCTCATCGGAGCGCTTCTCATGCCAGGTGTTAGCCTTGGCGAGGCGGAAGATGCCGCTGAAGTTACACTGGCGCTTGAAGCGGCGCAGGGCAGCTTCCAACGACTCATTCGAACGTACCTGAACCTTGATCACGTGTGGGTGGGTTTCCTCGGGTTGCCTTTGGGCGCGCCGCACTTCGGCGGCAAAATGGGGCGGCCAGAATAGCCTGTCGGCCCCGCAAGGCAAAGACCCCGGTCGGAAATGCCCAGAGGCCCCTACCTGCCCCCCCCAAGCACATGCCTCCCAACGCGCCCCCAAACGCACCCCACGATGGCTTCCAGGCCGATCGCGATGAACGTGCCTCCGTCTTCACGGGCGTCGTAGAACGGGTCACATTCCACTCCGAGGACACCGGCTACACAGTCCTAAGAGTTGTCCCTGAAGGAAGTTGTGACCCGCAGGCGGTGAGCAAGACCGGTCGCTGTACAGCCGTGGGACGCATGCAAGGACCTGGGGAAGGCCTGCGCGTGCGCCTCGGCGGCGCCTGGCAAAGCCACGCCAACCACGGCCTCCAGTTCGCCTTCGACACCGTCCAGGTCCTGCCCCCGGCCAGCGCCGAGGGCATCGCCCGCTACCTCTCATCTCCCTCCTTCCCCGGCATCGGCGCCACCCTGGCCCAACGCATCGTCGAACACCTGGGAGAAGAAACCCTCACGACGATTCGGGACAACCCGGACGCCCTGCGGGGCATCAAGGGCCTGCGCGAGCCGGTTGCCCAGGGCCTGGTCGAGGCCGTTCGCGCCCAGCACGGCGCACACCGCTCCCTGGCCTATCTCCAGGGCCTGGGCCTCGGGCCGGTCCAGGCCGCGGCGGTCCTGGCCAGCCTCGGCCCGGAGTGCGAAAGCCTGGTGGCCGACGATCCCTACATCCTGGCCCGGGGAGTGCGCGGCCTGGGATTCGCCACGGCGGATCGCATCGCCCGCGCCGCCGGGGTGGGCGTCGACGACCCCCGTCGGCGCCGCGCCGGCCTGATGCATGCTCTGAAATCGTCCGCGAACGACGGACACACGCTGCTCACCAGAGAGGCTCTCTTCAAGGCCGCCCAAGTATTGCTCGACGGTTCCCATGCGCCAGAGGAGTTGGGCGCCGCCCTGGACCTACTCGCCTCGCGCGGTGAGTTGATCGTCGAGCCTCCTCCGGGATGCACGCCCGCCGCGCCATCGCCTGGATCCCACGAAGACCTGATCTACCTGCCCTGGCTCGCCGCCAGCGAGCGCGGCCTGGCCCGCAATCTGCTGCGCCTGCTCGGCTCGGCCCCGGTCCCGCCCCTGGCCAACGCCCGAGACCTGGCCAGGGCAGAGCTCCAATCTGGCCTCGAACTCCACGAGGACCAGCGCAGCGCCGTCCTCACGCTGCTGGCGGAGCCCGTGGGCCTCTTGACCGGCGGCCCAGGCGTGGGCAAGACGACCATTGTGCGCCTGCTGGTGCAGTTGGCCGAAGCCGCCGGAGTTTCGGTGCTCCTGTCGTCCCCCACCGGCCGCGCCGCCAAGCGCCTGGCGGAAGCCACCGGCCGCCAGGGCCAGACCCTGCACCGCATGCTCGGCTATCGTCCGCGCCAGGATGATGGGGACGACCTGTTTGCCTTTGGCGAAGATCAGCCCCTGAGCGCGGGCCTGGTCATCGTGGACGAAATCTCCATGCTTGATGTGGTCCTGGCCCACAGCCTGCTCAAGGCCGTGCAACCGCCCACACGCTTGATCCTGGTGGGCGACCCCGACCAACTGCCATCCGTCGGCGCGGGTAACGTGCTCAGCGACCTGATCGCCTGCGGCCTGCTTCCCTGTGCGCGCCTCTCTCGTATCTACCGCCAAGGACAGGGCAGCGGCATCGTTTCCGCCGCCCATCGCATCCTGGCCGGAGAGGTGCCTCACAACCCCGCCCCCGGTGTGCGCGATGGTGGCTACTACTTCTTCAAGGAAGAAGACCCAGCGCGCACAGAGGATCTCCTGCTGGATGTCGTAACACAGCGTATCCCTAGGACCTTCGGCTTTGATTGGCGTTCAAAGGTGCAGGTCATCTCGCCCATGTACCGCGGCGAATGCGGCGTGGATGCCCTCAACGAACGCCTGCGCGCGGCCCAGGGAACCGGCGGCCGCGAGGTCACACGGGCCGGCCGCACCTGGCGCACCGGCGATCGCGTCATTCAAACGCGCAACGACTACGAGCGCGAAGTCTTCAATGGCGACATGGGGCGCATCATCGAAATCCAAGCCGAAGGGGATGTGCGCGTACGCTTCCCCGAGCGCGAGGTCGCCTACTCGGGGGCTGCCCTTGGCGACCTGCTTCCGGCCTTCGCAATTACGGTCCACCGGGCCCAGGGCAGCGAGTTCCCCGTGGTGGTGATTCCCTTGGTAACGCGCCACTTCATGATGCTGCAGCGCCACCTGCTGTACACCGCTCTGACCAGGGCTCGTTCGCTGGTCGTCCTGGTGGGCTCCACACGCGCCCTGGGCATGGCTCTGCAGAACACCGACCAGGAGCATCGTGAAAGTCGCCTGGCGGAACGGCTCCGGGCAGAGGGTCTCTCCTAGTGCTGGCGGTGAGCCAGCGTGGTCGGCTAGAGCCAGGTCTTGCCCAGTGGCATCGCGGAGAGCCAGCTGCTCGCCACAAGCCTGGCATCCTCTGCCACGCAGAGCATCGGCCGTTGGGACACCCGGGAGTAGGAACTGGCGCTGGATACGGGCTAGTAACACCCGAGGCCCGGGACGGCTAGCCGCTCCAGGCCTCGGGATACGCGTTACGGAAGGTTGGCCGCACTGCGGGCTACCCCGACAGCACTGCCTGTTCGCTTTGGCGAACGCCCCACTATCAGTTACTGCGACCACCATGCGCAATAGAACAATGGCCGCATTCGCAAAATAGCGCCATTTGTTGGCACCTACGGTGCATGAACCACGGCCAAAGGAGAGCCCCCTCGTCTACGCCAAGGGAATCGCTGGCTCGTCTAGGGGGCTCCAGCAGATGGGGGAGCGGAGCTAGCACGTCCAGCCGCAAAGAGCAGCAATGAGCCGGCGACGGTCACGTTCAGAGACTCCGCACCGGCCACTGTGGGAATGGTCACATCGACAAAGTCGCACTCTGCTAGCTCCTCGGGGAAAGATCCGGTTTCACCGCCAATCCAAAGCGCAAGAGGACCGCTCCAGTCCGTTTTCTGAGGATCAGCCCCCCCGCGCGTCGAGGCGCGCACCTGACTGAAACCCCGACTGTGGAGGGTCTCATAGACGGCCTCTGGGCCGCCGCCCCCGTACACCGGCAGGCGCAACAGGGACCCCATGGAGCCCCGCAGGGCAGCCGGATGCCAGGGGCTGACACCTCCAGCGCCCACCACCAGAGCAGAGGCTCCGGCCGCTTCCGCGGAACGCGCCAGGGCTCCCAGGTTGCCCGGATCAGCCAGGCCCCAAACCACCAGGCAGAGGGCACGCTCTTGCGCGGTCAGGCGCTCGACGGGGTGCAGTGCTGGTCGTCGGCAAAGAGCCAGGATGCCGGGGGCGCCCTTCATGGTTCCCACACGCGCAAGCAGCTCACCCTCCACCGCCCGCGGACCGTGGCCCGCCCGGGCGAGCTCAGCCAGGCGGTCGCCGCGCTCCTCCGCCACCAGGATAGCCTCGGCTTGCCAGCCGGCGGCCAGGGCATCGTCAATGAGTCGATCTCCCTCCAGTACAACATTGGCCGTATCCTTGCCGGCCAGGACAGCCCCCACGCGCTTGAGCAGCCCATTGGAACGGGAGCGAATGACTTCCTTCTCGACCATGGTGCGCCTGTTATAGCATCGTCGCGGCCGGGCGCGGCCCTTCGGCCGCCGACCACACCATGGAGAACACAGAAAAGGACATCACCCGGGAAGCCAGGGTCATCCGCGTCGAGGCCAAGGTCTGCCTGGTGGAGGCGGACGGGGAGCGCTTCTTGGCCACGCCCCGCGGCCAGCTCTTTGATGTTCTGGCCGGCGTCAAGAACCCCGTGGCCGTGGGTGATCGCGTACGCGTCAGCCTGCACGGCGATCCGGTGGCGATCGAGGAGGTTCTCCCGCGGCGCAACCACCTGAGTCGCGTGGCATCCAGCCACGATCCGCGGGAACAGGTCCTGGTGGCAAATGTGGACCAACTCGTATTGGTGGGCTCCCTTTCCCGCCCGGGATTCTCCAGCAACCGTACGGACCGCATCCTGGCCGCCTGCGCCTGGCACGAGATCCCCGCCGTGTTAGTGCTCAACAAGACTGACCTGGCCAGGGAGGGGGAGGTAGAGGCCATCCGTGAGTCCTACGCCGCGGCGCGAGTGTTGGTGCTGCAAACCTGTGCCATCGACGGCGGTGGACTGGCAGAACTTGCGGCCGCTTTGAAGGACAAGGTGACCGTACTCTACGGGGCGTCCGGAGCGGGCAAGTCCACACTCCTCAATGCCTTGCAGCCGGGGCTCAACCTCAAAGTTGGCAAGACGAGCAAGTACTGGAAGTCCGGCAAGCACACGACGACCTTTTCAGAGCTCCACCCCCTGGACATGGGCGGCTTCGTGATCGACACACCGGGCGTGCGAGTATTTCGCCTGCATGACATTAGCCGGGCCGCCCTGCCTGACCTTTTTCCGGAGTTCAGTGCCTTCGAGGTAAACTGCCGCTATCAGGATTGCTCGCACAATCACGAACCGGGCTGTGCGGTTTGGGATGCGGTGGATGAAGGTGCGCTCCCGGCCACGCGCTATGCCAGTTACCTCGAACTCCTGGAGGAGATCGACCCCAACGCCGCCGCGCCTGTGCCAGATGCACTGCCGCCGGAGGCGCAGGAGAACACCTGAGAGCCCAGCCCGGAATGCTAGCAGGCGTGCGTGCGCGAGCTGTGCTGGCTAGCCGGTCCCTAGGAAACGGCGCACCTGGATTACCCAGACCACGAGCACAGCGACGCCGATCCCGGCCGCCCAGCGGGTCATGCTCAGGCCGTAGATGATTCGTTGCAGGTCTCTCCCGCGCAGGTGATTGACCAGAGCCCAGAGGGCGCTGAGCGGAATCGCAAGCGCTATGGGAATACCCAGGGGTTGCGTGGCAAAGGAGGTGACAAAATCCCCGCGCACGGCATGGGTCAAGGCAGTGGTCACGCCACATCCCGGGCAGGGAATGCCAAACCAGTCCATTGTCTTGCACGACGGGAGGCCGAGTCGTTCGTGGGTTCCGAAGCCACGCGCGTCTGGCTCGATGGCCAGGGCCAGCACCAACATCACGACGAGCGCACCTAGAGTCGCGCCCAAGACCAAGAAGTGCTCCAGGGAGCGCGGTTGGTCGGGGCCGGCTTGGGGATCGGCGTCGGGGATCGGTGGCCTGTTCACGCCCCCATTGTGAGACCTGCCCGACCCGGACTCCAGCCCAGAACGGCCCGCTGGCGCCTAGTTGAAGTCGTACAGAAAAGCCACGCGCTCCTTATTGAGGATCGCGTAGGGCAGGTCCCCAAGCTGCTTGAGGTCCCGGTCGTCGTGGTCCTTGAGCCCCTTCATGACGGGGGAGCTCATTACGAAGAAACGTCGCGTGGAGTGATCGCTGACATCATAGGAGCCCGGACGCACATGACCGGCGAACTCCAGGTTCACGCGCCCGGTGTAGAAGACGCGGACACGGTCTAGCTCCTGCTCCTTGGCCATCTCCGCCAGGGCGGTATCGCTACCGCCGTCGAGAAACTCATGGGCCAGCAGAATCTCGTCCATGTTCACATGCAGCAGGGGGGTCGTGATGCGATCACCGGTGCCCAGGTCGATCAGGGTCGCATCACGCACCTTGAGGAAGAAGCGCCGATGTTCATCCAGGATGCGCGAGAGTCGCGCGTATTTGTTCTCGATGTTGCCCCGGATCAGGAAGGTGTCCGTGAGCAGGAGATCGGAGACGATGGTGAGCATGGTGCTGTGGCTTCTAGCTGGCGCAGGTGGGGTCGCAGGGCGCCGGCCAGGTAGAGAGATCCGATGGCCAGCACCCACCCCCCACAGGAGGCGGCCCGCTGTTGGGCCAGGGCTAGCGCCTCAAGCGGGTTCGCGGCCGTTTCAGCTGCGAGGCCCGCCTCCTCCGCCGCAGCGCAGAGCGCGGCGGGCTCTCGGAAGGCGGGCGCGCCCATCGAGGTGCAGATGACACTATCGACACGGCCGGCGAGGGCCTTGAGAATCCCTTCCTGGTCCTTGTCCAGGGCCAGGGCCAGGACCGCCTGGGGCCGCCCGGACAGCCCTTGCCGGTCCCCGAGCTCAGTCAGGACCGCGCTCACGCTGCCCGGCACATGGGCCCCATCAAGGACAACCGCTGGTCCGGCCGGACGGAAGAGCTCAAGGCGGCCCGGGAGCCGGGCCCCGCTGGCCAGGTCCTCGGAAGATGGTCGCTGGCCAGCGGGCAGCGCGCCCATCGCCGCCAGGACCTCAAGGGCCAACTCAGCGAGCAGCAGGTTGCGCCTCGCAACGCCGGCCGGCTCCCAGTCTTCAGCCGCGGGCCGGCTGACGGCCACCGCCAACTCCGCGGCGCGCCGCGCAACGGGCGCACCGGCCTCATCACGTTCCAGGAGGGAGGTCACCAGCGGCACGCCGGCCTTCAGAATACCCGCCTTCTCGGTGGCGATGGCCGCCCGCGTGTCTCCCAGGATCTCCGTGTGCTCGAGCTCGACACCCGTCAGAATGCAGAGCTCAGGCAGCAGCACATTGGTGGAATCCAGCCGACCTCCAAGGCCACACTCTGCCACGACCCACTCACACCCGGATTCCGCGAAGCCCAGGAAGGCCGCCGCTGTCAGCGTGTCAAACCAGGTGGCTCCCACGGCATCGTTGCCACGCACACGGCAATCCTCCAGGGCGTCCAGAGCCCTCCCCAGCCACTCTGCCAGGTCCCCGTCATCAGCCTGAATCCCATTAATGCACAAGCGCTCGTTGATGCGTTCCACATGGGGAGAGGCGTAGACCCCCACCCGTCCGCCCGCTGAGCGCAGGCCCTCGGCAACCATGCCCGCCACGGACCCCTTACCCTTGGTGCCCGCCACATGAACAGAGCGAAAGCGGCCCTGGGGATTGTCCAGGGCCTCGAGTAGATCAGAGACCGGCGCCAGGTCCTGGCGCATACGTTTGCGGGGCACTCCCTCCCAATTGTGCAGGTCATCGAGCCGCCGCACCGCTTTCGCCAGCTGCCCGGAAGGCGTATTAGTGTCGTTTTCGTGCTTTCCCATGTGCCCAGGCGTGGCCTCGGAGCCCGGATCCCGGGTGCTTCCGACTCAAGTTCCCGTGACCGGGTACGATAACAATGGTAGCTCTTGTACGGAGCCACCAACTCAAGCCATGTCCACCCTCCTCCACCGCGTCAAGGTCTTCGTCTACTGCATGAGCAGGCGCCAGCCCAAGTACCTGCTACTCAAGCGCGACCACGGGATTGAGGCCTGCTGGGGCCCGCTACAAGGCCCCATCGAGCACGGCGAGAAGCTCGAGTCCGCCATTCGGCGCGAGGTCATGGAGACCACCGGCATCGCCCCGCCGCGGGAATTGATTGATCTGCGCATGCCCGTGCGCTGGGTCGTCGGCGATGAAGAGGTCGTCGAGTGGCACTTCGGCTTCCGCACGGATGACGAGCGCCGCATCGCCGACCTGGATCCGTGCTGGTCCGAGTTCCGCTGGGAACAGTTCCCGGCGGCCTACCCTTCCCTTGAGCTAGAGCCGGATCGCGCCGCCATCATGCGGCTGCACACTTTGCTGGGTGCCGCCTAGGCGCGCAGGAAGTCTAGCTGTGGGTAGCTCCGTCCGAGCACTGCTTTGTCGTCCGCGCGGAACCAGCGCTTGATGAGCGTGGCGTAGACCGAGCGAAAATCTGTCGTGAATTCGAGGTCTCCATGGGCCAGGCTGGTCAGCGAGGGATGCTTGCCGTAGAGCCCTCCCCGCACGCGCTCGCCGAGGACAAACATGGGGCCGGCCTTGCCGTGATCGTGGCCCTGCGAACCGTTTTCCTTGAGACGCCGGCCGAACTCAGAGAAAACCAAAACCACAGTTTCGCGACCGGCCTCACTGCGTGTGAGGTCCTTCGCAAAGGCGCCCAGGACCCCATCCAGAGATGACATCAAGTTATTGTGCGCGGCGAACTGCTCCGAGTGCGTGTCGAAGCCCCCGTAGGTCATGGAGTACACACGCGTCTTCAGTGGCGAGGCGATCAACGCCGCCACATCCTTGAGCGTATGAGCCAGGGCCGTGTCCGGGTACTCCACCGGTGTCCGGTAGGCGAGGGCCGCTTCGCGGATGCGCACCGAGGTGTCCTCCGCATCCCGCAGGATCTTACGCAGGCGGCCCAAGGCACCGGATCCCTCCCGCCCACCGGACCCACGACCGACCTTGCCGGCTTCCGCCCAGGCCTTGGCCTCTGCGTCCGTACCCAGGAATTGGTAGGCGGATGGTGACTCCAGATTGATGGCTGGATGGCGTGTGGAATAGACGGAGTAGGGCACGCTCGATCCGAAATGCACCACACGCTCGGTCGATGGATTCCCCGACCAGGCCTCTTCCGCCAGACGACTGATCCATCCCTCGCCTGATGAGCGTCCGGCGTGGCGAGCAGTGTGCCAGACCTCCAGACACTTGAAGTGGGAGAGGATCGGATCCGGATAGCCGGCGCCTTCCACGATGGCCAGATGCCCGTCGTCGAACAACCCACGTAGGGAGCCGAGGCGCGGGTGAAACCCGCGATAGCGATCGATGGGCAGGACATCCCCAGGGAGGATGCGCGTGGTCTTGCGCGAAGCGTGATAGGCATCATCTCCGTGGGGAACGATGGTGCTGACACCGTCATTGCCGCCGCTCAGTTGGAGCAGAACCAGGCGTTGGGGGCCGGCTTCTGCGGGCTGGCTTCCCAGGCTAGCGGCCCAGCGCGAGAGGGCGGCCGGGCCGCCAAGAACAGGTGCGGCTCCGGCCAGGGAAAGGCCGCCGGCCAGGAAACTGCGGCGCTTGATGTTAGTGTGTCGATTCATGTCATTCACCCTAGCTGGGCTTCCGGGAGGCTGAGGATCAGGTGGGCCAGCCGGCGCAGGATGTGCTCCGCCTCCGTGCCGATGCTGAGCAGGAACCCGTCTTCGGCTCCCCACAACTGGCGTTCATCGCGCAGGAAGGACTCCAGTGTGCCCAGGGTTTCCGGCGGCGGCGCAATCGCCAGCAGCTCCTCCGCCAGGTCGCGGGCGATCTCTGCATCTGTGCTCAGCCCGCGCCGTCGCAGGCGCGAGGCCAAGTTCAACTGCGGCTCGTATTCGAACGCTTGAAACTTCTTCACCATGGTGAACTCGCGCATCAGCCCCATGCTCTTGAAGCGCGAGAACAGACTTCCGTTGTTGCTCAACGCTTCGGGACCATCCATTTCGCTATCCATGCCCATATCCATGCCGTTGTCCATTTCCACCTCCATGCTTTCCGCGGCCCGGGCGCGCTCCAGCCTGGCGCCCCGTCGTCCGGTCAATCCTCCTGCGACAAGCGTGGGCGGGTCATCGCGCTCAGCGTTCTTGGTTGGCCCCACAAACACGTCCTCCAGCGGAGTGATCCCCAGAGCTACCCCCATCAGGTTGCAGCGCATCATTAAGCTTGAGGTTGTCACCCAACTCTCGCCGCCTTCCCAACCCTTCACATTCGGTGGGTCGAGCAGACGTTGCCCCAGCATGCTCCCGCCTTGATAGACAAACACGCCCGGTGGCTCGACCCCCAAGCGTCGGCTGGACGAAACCAGATAGTCAATGGGGCCCTGGATGCGCGCGCCACGGATCTCGGGCCGGTAGAATTTCGGGTCGAGGAACAGGCGTCGCAAAACAGGCCGCAACTGATAGTTGTTCTCCGCCAATAGCGTCGCGTAAGAGGCCAGGCGTTCCGGTCCCGGCTGCGCGCCTTCCAGGTATGTGATCAACCTGCCGGCCACCCACTCCGCACAGGCCCGCTGGGCGAGCAGGATCTCAACCACATCAGTGCCGTCAAAGCGGCCGCTCTGGCCGAGGACGGTTTTCTCGCCCATGTCATGGTCTCTGCTCTTGAACTCAAACTTGCCGTCGCGCGTCTTCGTGTAGCCCGTCAACGCCCGGGCCACATCCTTAATGTCAGCCTCTGTGTAGTTGCCTTCCCCGAGGCTAAAGAGCTCCATGATCTCCCTGGCCAGGTTCTCGTTGGGCTGGTCCTTGTGATTCTCATTGTTGTCCAGATAGGCGAGCATGGCCGGGTCCCGGATGATGCCGCGCAGGAGATTGGCGTAACTCCCCAGCGCATTCCGCCGCAGGAACTGGTTTTGTTGGATCATCTCGAAACCGTGCTTCACCGTGCCCATGGAGCTGGTGAACAGTCCGTGCCAGAAGAGCGTCATGCGCTCGCGCAGGGGAGTTTCGCCAGCGAGCATGCGTTCCACCCACCAGATCGCGAAGGCGGTCATCTGCCGGCGGTCCTTGGCGCGCAAGCCGTTGATGTATTCGCGGCGCCCAGCGGCCTCCATGAAGGCCATTTTCAGCCGGTTGGGGCGATTCAGTAACTCATAGAAGAAGGCGTCCGGCTCTGAACCACCGCTGAGCAGCTCCTCCACCAGAGACTCCGGACCCAGATCCAAGCCCCTGGCAATCTCAGCTCGCGTGGCCCCAAAACCGGCCCGATTGTAGAGGTGCTCAACGGCGCGCTCGTCCCAGACAAAGCCTTCCTTCGCCGGGGCTTCCCCGGCATGGCTGGCCGGCTGAGCCTCGGCCGAGGCGGGCATGGGGGCGGCGGCTAATCCGAGCAGCAGCCCGGATAACAGGGTTGAGTTCAGGTGCATAATGGTCCCTCCGGCATCGTGATGGCAGCCATCCTCACCGAACAGGGTTTATCTGACAAGGTTCCGCCCAGACCGCGCCCGTGCGTCCGCCTGCAACTGCCCATAGGATGTGCCCCGCCCCCGACCCCGCCCACGACCCCGGCCCCGACCCCGACCCCGACCCCGACCCCAACGTCCAACCGGAGCGCCGCCACGGGCGCCCCCCGAGATCTCCACGCCTTCCTCGACACTCTGCGCCAGGCCGGGGAACTGGTCGAGGTCAAGGCGTCCG
>DASCNH010000026.1:0-9437 GCA_036011365.1 Planctomycetota bacterium
CGCGCACCACCAGGGGGTAGTAGAGGGCGAAGGCCAGGAGCAGCAGGGCCAGAACCGCCAGGTTCTCACTGGCCAGGCCAAAGCCCAGGGCGCCGATGGCGCTGAAGACGTAGAGGGGGTTGCGCACCACGGAATAGGGCCCGTCGGTCACCAGCTCCCGATCCTTGCGGCCGTCGATGTGGACCGAGGCCCAGATGCGCCCCACGGTACACAGGATCAGGCAGATGAGGCCGGTGGCCTCCAGGACGCCGTCGAGCCAATGGTCTTGACTCCATGAATGACCGGAAAAGGCCAGCAGCCCCAGGATTGCCAGGCCCAGGGCCCAGGAAACACGCATGCGCTGGCGGCAGGCCCAGGCGCCGAGGGCGCTGGCGGAGTCCGTTGGGGTGGAGATAACAGGGTTTGATGACATGGGTGTTTTCGTGGAGGTTGCGCTCACCAGCAGCCTACGAGCGCAGGCGACAGCTTGCCAGACACGCGCAACTTGCCGCCCCTCCCCCGGCTGCCCAGCTGGCGGCGTTCAGAGAGGCATGGACCGGAGTGTGGCGGGCGGGCATCAAGCGACCCTGCAGCCCACCACCTCGCGAGGGGCTCCTCCGCGGCGCACCTCGCGCTCTGTGTTCTCCAGGTATGGCCCCTTGGTGCGCGGCGTCCTAGCCCATGGACGACGGGTTGGCGCGGGCCCGCACGGCTCCCCCGCACTTCGCGCCGACCACAACCTTCATCGCCACCATTACCCCGCACGGCCGACCCATAGGCGCATCTGAGCAAGGGGGGCCAAGTGACAAGAGCCCACCTGGATGTAAGGCGGATCTACGACCCAGAAGGGCGCTGAACGACTTGCCAGGTGGCTGAGAAGCCAATAGGGCCGTCACCAACTCTGCTCCAGACTGTGTCAACGGGAAGTCACCGGCCATCTCGCGGGGTCGCCTGCCCCAGGGTCAGCTCCAAGCAGACAAGCGCCCTGCCTCTGTTGTATCCTCTCACCATGGCTGTCATTCCCCAACAGGACGGGGCGCGGGTCTACGAAACCCACAAGCCCGCCAGCGGCGCTGGCGGCAGCGCCTTCGACGCCATCGTCATCGGCGCGGGCATGGGTGGCATGAGCTCTGCCGCGGCCCTGGCGCGCCTCGGGCGGCGCGTGCTGGTGCTCGAACAGCACTACCTGCCCGGCGGCTACACGCACATGTTCAGCCGTGAGGGTTTCGAGTGGGATGTGGGCGTACACGCCCTCGGGGAGCTGCGCGAGAAGGACGTCTGCCGGCGCATGCTCTCCTGGCTGGCGGAGGGCGAGGTTCCCATGCAGCACCTGGGCGACCCCTATGATCGCTTCCGCTTTCCCGATGGCTTGCACATCGACTTCCCGGCCAACGGCTACGCCTTCGCCGCGGCCCTGAAGGAGGCCTTCCCGGAACAGGCGGCCCCTATAGCGCGCTACCTCAGCCTGGCCCGCCAGGCCGCACGCTCATCCCGCCTGCTCTTCGCCACCCGCGCCCTGCCCAGCCTCCCGGCCCGCCTGCTGCGCAGCGCCCAGCGCATCATCGCCCGCGACTGGTGGCAGGTGACCACCGCCAACATCCTCGACGAAGCCGGTGTGACCGGCCAACTACGCAATGTGTTGGCCGGTCAGTGGGGCTACATTGGCGAGACGCCAGCTACGGCGGCCTTTCCGATCCAGGCCCTGGTGCACTCGCACTACGCCAACGGCGCCTGGTATCCAGTCGGAGGTTCCAAGGCCCTGGCGGCCGCCCTGCTCGGCACGGTCAAGCGCCACGGGGGGCGCTGTCTGGTGCGGGCCAGCGTCGAAACCGTGACAACCAAGGGCGGGCGCGCCGACGGAGTGCGGCTCGCGGATGGAACGGAGTTCAAGGCCCCCATCGTGATCAGCGCCAGCGGCGCACGCAGCACCGCCGAACACATCGCCCCCGCCGAACTGCGCAACTCAGCCTGGTCCCGGGCCATCCTCGACCTTCCGAGCTCGCCCTCCTACCTGTGTCTCAACCTGGGCTTCAAGGGCGACATCGCCGCCGCCGGAGCCGAGCCCGCGAACCTCTGGCTGTTCTCCAACTGGGAAGAGAACGAGCGCCACTGGAACGCTGCCGTACCGGGCTCGCTGCCGCACATCCTCTATGTTTCATTCCCTTCACTAAAAGATCCCGAGCACGACCCGGGCCCGGATCAACGCCACACGGGCGAGTGCGTGACCTTTGTCCCCTGGGAGCTCTTCGCCCCCTTTGCCGACAGCTCCTTCGGCGACCGCGAGGAGGCCTACCTTCTTTTAAAGGAAGACCTCACCAAGCGCATGCTCGCCAAGCTTCGGGAAGCCCTGCCCGACGTGGCGGACAAAATCGTCTTCCAGGACCTGTCCACGCCGCTGTCCGCCAACCACTTCGTGAACGCCCACCACGGCGCCATTTACGGCCTGGCCACAACCCCCCAACGCTTCACCTGCCCCTCGCTGCGGGCACGTACACCTGTCAAGGGCTTCTACCTCAGCGGCGTCGACATGGGCGGCCCGGGCGTGGCCGGTGCCATGGCGGCGGGACTACTGACCGCCGCCGCCATCGACTTCCGTGCCTGGCGCCGCCTCTTGTAAGAGCACGCTCCTGGCTGACCTTGCCCTCGGCCATCACTCCGTCGAGCTCCTTCTTGGCGCGTGATCGCTTGCGTACCGGTGACCACCGACTCCGTTGTCACGATCGCAAAAACCAGCAACGCCCTCGGTTACTCTCCTGTGAGAAGGCCCTATTTGCCATGCCCCCATCGTTTATGGTCTCCTGTGCGCTTCCCCCCCACCCTTCCCGAGAGAGGACATCATGACAGCAAGAGGAACAGACACGGCTCCCGACTTTGCCAGCAGCGCCGACTTCGTTCAGGCCGTGCGCGAGCGCATCGCCACAGTAGTCGTCGGCCAGGAAGTCGTGGTCGAACGGCTGCTAATCGCCCTCTTCACCGGCGGCCACATCTTGCTGCAGGGCGTCCCCGGCATCGCCAAGACGCTGCTCGCCTCGACCCTGGCCAAGGCCATGGAGCTCGACTTCGCCCGCATCCAGTTCACCATTGACCTCCTGCCCGCCGACATTCTCGGCTCGGAGATCCTGGACCAACGCACCAACGAGTTCCGCACCAACCGCGGCCCGATCTTCACCAACCTGCTGCTGGCCGACGAGATCAACCGCGCCGCCCCCAAGGTTCAGGGAGCTCTGCTCGAGGCCATGCAGGAGCGCAAGGTGACCATTGCCGGTGAGGCCCTGACCCTGCCGGCACCTTTCCTGGTGATCGCCACGCAGAACCCGGTAGAGCAGGCGGGCACCTTTGAGTTGCCCGAGGCCCAGCTCGACCGCTTCATGCTGCTGCACCGTCTCGATTACCCGACACCGGACGAGGAGCGCGAGATCCTGAAACGCAATACGGCCCTGGGCCTGACGCGCCAGGGTTCAGGAGCCCTGGTACAGACCGAGTTCGATGTGATCGACGACACCCCGGCAGGCTCCACCGAGGACATCATCCAGGCCATGGAGGCCGTGCTCGTGGTGCATGTCAGCGACACCTTCGTCGAGCATGTGGTCGAGTTGGTCAACCGCACGCGCAATCATCCGGCCATCGAGCTGGGTGGCAGCCCGCGCGCGGGCATCTCCTTGATCAAGGCCTCTCGCGCCCGGGCCCTGATCCACGGCCGCGATTTCGTGACGCCGGAAGACCTCTTCGCCCTGGCCGAGGACGCCATCCTGCACCGCCTGCGCCTGCGCTACGAAGCCCTGGCCGATGGCCTGACGACCCAAGCCGTGCTGCAGGAGCTGCTGGCCGACATGGGGGCCACGCCCTCAACTACCGGCGCGGCGGCGATCCCAGGCCAGGCAGCTGACACTCCTCAGAACGGTGCCCTGCTGACTTCCGACGCCAGCTGAGGCTGGACATGGACCTCGCAACTACCCGCCAGGATGGCCGCGGCCAACACGGCACCTTTGAGCGCGTCGATCTGCTCGACGCGCGCCAGTTCCAAATCGTCGTACGCCGCCTGGCGGACAGCCTCAACTACGGTACGGATCGCTCGCCTTTCCTCGGCAGCGGCATCGAATACGCCCAGTCGCGCGTCTACCAGCCCGGCGACCCCGTGCGCGATATCGACTGGCGTGTCAGCGCCCGCACCGGGCGTTTCTTCGTCAAGGAATACGAGACGCCCAAGTGCATGCCGGTCTACCTGATCGTGGACACGTCTGCCTCCATGACCGTCTCCTCCGTGGCCGGCAACAGCAAGTACAAGACAGCCCTGCACCTGGCCGGCGGCCTGGCCCTGGCGGCTCTGGAGCGCGTCAGCCCTGTGGGTGTGGTCGGCGTAGGCGAGCGCAACCTCAAGCTGGAGCCCAGCCTCTCCAAGTCGCAGATCATGCAGTGGATGTTGGCCCTGCGTCGGTTTCGCTTCGACGAGCAGACCACCCTCGACCTGCGCCTGACGGAACTGACGCCCAGCTTGAAGAGCCGCGTACTGGTGATTGTGCTCTCTGACCTGCACGACCCCCGTGCCATCAGGGCCCTGAAGCGCCTGGCCCAAGTACACGATTGCGCCGTCATCCAGCTGCAGGATCCCGCCGAACGGGACCTGCGCGGCGCTGGCCTGGTGCGTGCCAGGGAGGCCGAGACCGGCCACGAGTTCGCCACCCACGGTCGCCGCCAGCACCTGGACCAGACGGCCCTGGAGGCACGCCTGCGCCGCAACGGCATCGACCACCTGTGCCTGGACATCGCCCGCCCCTACCTGGCCGGAGTGCGCCGCTTCGTGTCCTCCCGCGGGCTCCTGGGAAAGGTGGCCCGTTGATGGAGTTGCCTCGCATGCTCACGGCCTTGCTCATCTCTGGCACAGCCCTCGTCGCCCCCGCCGCGGCCCAGGAGACCGACCCGACCTCCGGTGAGGCCCCCCTCACTCTGCCCGTGGGCGTACCTCACCTTTCCCGCGAAGTCGTACTGCCCGGCTCACTGCTGGAGGTCAAGCCGACCGCCCTTGAGACCTCGATCATCGTTCGCATCGATTCCGTTTCACCCCACGGCACGGCCCTGCGCTACGACCTGGAGTTCTACGGCCTCGATCCCGGCGACTACAACCTGACCGACTTCCTGCGGCGGGCGGACGGCTCCGCGACCGGCGACCTGCCTGACATTCCCGTCCGCGTATCGAGCTCCCTGCCGGCGGGCCAGATCCGTCCCCACCCGGTGCGCAGCGGCCCCCTGCCCGCACTCGGCGGCTACCGCAACTTCTTGTGGCTGTTCGGCGGCGGCTGGCTGTTGGGAGCTTTCCTGCTCTGGCGCGGCAGCCGCGCGGGCCCCCACGCCGAAACATTGGCCACAGCCTCACGCCAACCAACCCTGGCGGAGCGCCTGCTGCCCCAGGTGGCCGCCGCCCGCGCCGGCACGCTCTCCGGAGCCCAGCGCGCTGAACTGGAGTTGATGCTGATCGCCTTCTGGCGCCACCGCCTGGATCTCGGAGAGCTGCCCGCCGCGCAGGCCCTCGAACGACTAAAGGCTGACGCGCACGCCGGGCCGCTCCTGGGCCAGCTGGAGCTCTGGTTGCACAGCCCAGGGGCGGCTCCCGAGGTCGACCTGGCGGAGCTGTTGGAACCATACGGCGAACTCCCCGCTGGTGCGCAAGCGGAGACCCTCCCCGCCTGATGGAGCTCCTGGTCCCCTTCCGCAATCCGGCGGTACTGCTGGCGCTCGTGCTGCCGGCGCTCCTGCTCCTGTGGACCTGGCGCGGGCGAGGCCGCGGGCTGGTCATGCCCTTCGACCACAGTGGCGAACGCCGGGGACGCCTGATTCACCTGGCCGCCGGCTGCGCGGAATCGTTACCGGCCCTGCTGCTGGCCCTCGTCATCATCATCCTGGCCGGCCCCCAGCGTTGGGCCGAACCCCAGACCAAGAAGGTGCTGACCAACATCGAGTTCTGCGTCGACGTCTCCGGCAGCATGACCGCCAGCTTCGGAAGTGGCACGCGCTACGACGCCTCCATGCGCGCCATCAACGATTTCCTCGACTACCGTGATGGCGACGCCTTCGGCCTGACCTTCTTCGGCAACTCCGTGCTGCACTGGGTCCCCCTGACCACGGACGTCTCCGCTTTCCGCTGCGCCCCGCCCTTCATGCGCCCGGAGATCATCCCCAGCTGGTTCGGTGGTACGGAAATCGGCAAGGCCCTCCTGGCCTGCCGCCAGGTGCTCCGCGCCCGGGAGGAGGGCGATCGCATGATCCTGCTGATCTCCGACGGCCAGAGCTGGGACCTGGACGGCGGGCGCGGTGAGGAGATCGCCGCCAAGTTGATGGATGACGATATCACCGTCTACGCCGTGCACATTGCCAGCTCTTCGCCCCAGGACGAAATCGTGGACATCACCTCGCGCACCGGCGGCGCGGTCTTCAGCCCCGGCGATGTGGCCGGCCTGGACGCGGTCTTCCAGCGCATCGATGAGATGCAGCTGACACGCATCGAGAAGGTGGCTTCCGAGGCCATCGACGACTACCCGCCCTGGATCTTGGCCAGCCTGGGTGTGCTCGCAGGTTCTCTCCTGGCGGCCTTCGGCCTGAGGTACTCGCCGTGGTAGGAGGCGCCCCATGCTCGTCCTAGACGACCCGTCGCTGCCGATCGCGCTCGTCGTTGCCGCCACCTGCCTGGCCGCCGAAGCGCTGCACCTGCGCCGACGAACACCGGTGGCCCAGTTGGCATTCGGGCCCGCCGGCAAACCGGCGGCCTGGGTGCATGCGGTTCCAGCCCTGCGCGCCACTGCCACGGGCCTGTTGACCTGGGGCCTGCTGAGCCTGCTGGTGATCGCACCCAAGACGCACTCCAACGCGGAGGGTGCCTTCGGCACGGAGGAGGCCGACAAGCACGTGCTCATGGTGCTCGATGTATCCCCCAGTATGCGCCTGGAGGATTCCGGCCCCGGCGGCACCCAGAGCCGCATGCGCCGGGCGCGAGATGTGCTGGACTCCTTCCTGCGCCGCATCCCCCTGGAGCAGTACCGCATCTCCGTCGTGGCCGTCTACAACGGCGCCAAGCCCGTCGTCGAAGACACGCGCGATGTGGAGGTCGTACGCAATATCCTCGGCGACCTGCCCCTGCACTTCGCCTTCCCCTCGGGCAAGACACGCCTCTTCGACGGGCTGGACAAGGCCGCGGAGCTGGCGGCGCCCTGGACCCCCAAGAGCACGACCCTGATCCTGGTCAGCGATGGCGACACGGTGCCCGCCCAGGGCATGCCACGCATGCCCGCGTCCGTGGCCGATGTGTTGGTCGTCGGCGTGGGCGATCCCACCACCGGCAAGTTCATCGATGGCCAGCAATCACGCCAGGACGTGTCCACCCTGCGCCAGATCGCCGCGCGCCTCGGCGGGACATTTCACAACGGCAATGTGAAACACCTCAGCAGCGTGCTGATCCGCGATCTGACCCGCGGCGGAGAGGATTCGATCCTGGAAGCCTTCACGCGCCGGGAGTACGCCCTGGGTGCCTGCGGGCTCGGGGCGGCGCTCCTGGCCCTCATGCCCTTCCTGCTACATCTCTTTGGAACGCCCTGGCGGCCTGGAAAACGGGTCGGTGGCGGACTGCAAGGGGCCTGGCGCTCCTGGTTCCCGGGAGTTTCTTGACAAGATCGCCAGACAGCATGGAGAATGGGTAGGTCGCCCCGCTGGCCGCGGTAATGGTAGCAGCGGCGATAGCGGCGACGGCCCTCTCCGCTCCGCGTACAGACCTTCAACACAAAATGCAAACCAAGGAACGATCGAGATGAGGAAGTTGATCATCGCCCTCTGGTTCATGGCTCCGGTGGCGCTCTACGCCTACCACATGGGCCCCGGGCAGGAACTCCTGAACACTGACGACGCCGCGGCGCTGATCGAGAGCGCCGGCTCCCACGCGCGCGCCGCCGAGGAATTGGCGGCAACGGAGGGGGATGCCGCCGCTCGCCCGGAATGGGCCGCCGCCGAAGCGGACTACGCCGCCGCCTTGACGCTGCTCCCTGCGGAGCAGGTGGCCGAGACACGGCGCCTGCGTCTGGAGCGCGCCAAAGCCCAGATGTTCATCTCGCAGCTGCCCACGGCCAACTCCTCGCTGGCCAGCCTGGTGCAGGAACTACGCGCTGGCGCGGAAACCGGAGACAAGACCCACACCACCCTGCTGGCCGATGCCCAGAGCGCCTACGCTTCCAGCCAGTACTACATGACCTGGTTGATGCGCCTTGAAGGTGCCCCAAGAGAGGAGTGGGAGCCGCGCATCGAGTCCGCGCGCCAGACCTTCAAGCAGTTGGCCGGGGATGCGTCGGGCGCTGCCAGGCAGGAAGCCCAGGAGGATCTCGAATCCGCCATCCGCCTGGCACGCATGGACCTCACGGAGCTGCAGGGCCTGCCCCTGCCAAGCCAATGACAGGGTTGTGGAAGCGGTCGCGGTCGCGGCAGCAAGCAGAAAAGCACCGGCAAGAAACCCAAGGATGCCCGCGGAGCCAGCTCGGGCCCGCCGCCGGACGGCTCCGGCTCCTAGAGTCGACTTGAGCACACGCCGCTCCGGGGCTTGCGCGCCCGGGTGGGAGTAGCGAGCAGCCAGATGACTCAGGCGTCCCCGCGACGCATGGGTGGAGTCTGGCGGTAGATCCAGTGAATCCAAAAACCGATGGGGCACCGGCGCGCCCAGGCCCTTGGCCCCTCCGAGCACCAACCACCGCATGATGAAACCTCTTCCCAGGCCGCGCCTCGCCATCCTGGCGCCTTCCCTGTTGCTGTTCGCCGTTCCGGTTTCGGCCACGGGCGCGCTCTCCCCGCAAGGCTCAATGACCCTCACCAGGATTCAGGGAGGGCCCTCCGTCACGCTCCCCGATGGGGAGGTGCTGATGCTCGGGGACCTGGTCGAGCTCCCCGCCCAGGAGGGTGAGGAGCAGGAGGCCACCGAGGCGAACTCGAAGGAGGATGAGGCGTGGCTCAAGGAGTTCAAGAAGCTGAAGTTCAAACGGCGCCCGTCGCAGATCCTCGAAGCCTGGTCAACGCCCCTGGAGAAACCTGAAGGGCTCTTGGAGGATGGGGCAGAGCCCCAGGACACCGCCGGGGCTGAGAAGTCGGAGGGGGAGCCCACCGCTGACGCCCCCGAGGAGAGTGGCGCGGGCGCGGCAACGCCGGAACCGCCGGCCTCCGAAACCAAGGCCAGCGAGGAGCCGGCGGACGCGGCTTCGGAAGAGCCGGCGGACGAGCATGAATCCGCCACAACGGAACCCTCCGCAGAGGAGGAGGAAGAGTCCAAGGCAAGCAAGAAGGCAGCCGACAAGGCCAAACGCGAGGCCGAGAAAAAGGAAAAGGAACGCCGCCAGCTCGAACGTTCTTTCGGCATGCAGCGCTTCGAACGCCAGATCATCCTGGGCATCTGGGAGGGTGCTCGCACCTACCTTGGAGAACAACCCGAGAAGCGG